>CAZVMS010000263.1:0-69793 GCA_964628795.1 uncultured Haloferula sp.
GACGAGGCTGATCCCCATCATCCGCCACGAGCAGGGCGGCTTCGCTGGCTTTGGCGACAGCGGTGCGTTGAGCTTCGGTGAGAGTGAGGGACGTTTCTCGCGGCTGATGCCAAAGCACAGGCCGTCGTCGCTGGATGTCGAAAGGGCGCGGCAGCAACTCAAGCTGCTCGGCATGCACATTGAAAACCGTGGCTTCGACCCGGGAATGAACTGATCATGGAACAGAGCGACCAGAGTATCGTCGTGGTTTTCGGCAAGCAGCAGGTGAAGCAGAGGAAGCTCGCGCATTTCCTGAAGCACTACGGCACCGACGTGCTACCCGAGGGTCCGGAACTCGCGAAGCTGATGGGCACGTTTCAGTTCTTTGTCGAGGGCTGGGACCATGTGCCAGAGGAAGTCTACGCCATCCCGGACATCCGGAAGTTCTACGCCCACTTCCACAAGTCGTGGCCCTACTGGTTCTACTTCTGCGACCTGCGGACCGAGACATTGCAGATGATGACTTTCTGTCTGTTGCCGAACCTGCAAGGCTTCAAGCGCCTCGGCGAGCCTCAGGCTGCCGTCGAGTATGACCCTCTGGAATTGCTGAGTTTCATCACACAGAACTTCGCGCCGCTGAACCTGATGATGGACCGGGCCGGGATGAGTGAGATGGACATCTACCAACGAAGCGGCGACATCTTCCGCTACTTCGGGTTGCCCTACGATGCGCCGCCGCCGGAGTAGTCTTGGTGGGTGCTGGCTACTTCTCACGGTCCGAGGACGCAGGAGACAACGTTACCTAATGGTAACGTTTTGGGAGACGGATCTTACGGGACGGTTTCACCGCATTTCACGCGCAATGGATTCCGGGTGTCGATTGCCACGCCAACGTTTCCGCAGGTAAAAGTTCACAAGAAGCAGCTTCGCTGACCGCGGCTAGGGGCTCTATGGGAACTCGGTGGTTCTCACCGTTTTTGTAACGGCCTCCTGTCCCGCTCGACGGTCGCCGAGCACCTGTCCGGCTTTGTCGCTCCCCGTGCCCGCAGGTCCTCTGTGTGAGACTTTAGATCTTTGTACGTCTGGCCACGGGGCTCGAATTTCGGAGTTGGTGCCATGAGACAGCGCGCAGACAGGCTTAAATTCTTGAAATGAGTTCCTGCTACTGCAGATTTCAAAAACGTGGCAAAGAAGAAAAATAAAACCCTCCCGGAAGTATCCCTGAGTCAATCGCCTTGTGAAACGACAGCAGATCGCTCGTTGGAAGAAAAGCTTTCACGTCTGGAAGTTTCTCGTGACGGCGACTTGACAGAGGAATCCAATATCTACTGGCTGGAGATCATCAACCTCATCAAAGCCGAAGAGGAAGATCGACTCAGAAGCGAGGGGATAGTTGATAGTCGGTTGAATAAACTCATACGTACAGCGTGGGCAAGTGTCGCACCTGGAGAGGACTTCCTAACCATTCTAGAAGAGCCACTCGACAAAGCTCGCAAGGCAGTGCGCGTGCTCCAACTATTTCAAGAGAACCAGTTTGTCATACACCCTACGGTCTCTCTCATGGTGAAATGGGTTTTCCAGAATCGATCAGATCGACCCCGCGCATCCCGCGGCTCTCGCGATTTCGTTTTTGGTGAGATCAAAGAGATGGAAAAGATTTCTCGTGAAGCCAAGGTTGAGGGCTTGAGCCCACTCCAAAAGATCGCGTCACTAATTCAGCCAGCCAATTCCAAGGTTTCTTGCGGCATTCTGGTCATTGAGCTACGGCAGGCTATTGATCGGGTGATTCGAAACACTGATGAAGGTTTGAAGTCGAATAGCAGTGAGCCCAACGGCGCTCTGTTCAGCTTGATCGAACTGTCAATTAGAGCGGGTAAAGCATTGGAACGACATCGAATCTTACATGATCAAGACGGAGAATCTGCCATTCGATTGGCTCATACGAATCCTCCGGGAAGCCAACCTCGCCCGGCTGGAAAAGCATTAAGGCAACTACTCTGGCAATTCGAGCGCGAGTTCAATATGAAGCCCACAGCAACGTTGGTCACCAAATGGCTGGTGGCGGAGAGGCCGGGTAAGGACGATGGCCCTCTGGTAGTCAGCCACCCGTTGTGGGTCGATGAATTGAAGGAGGTTTCATGGTCGAAATTGAGTAATGCAGTCAGATCTTACAATCGTAGCCCAAAACGTTAATTTTTCAGATATCACCAAGGGGAGGGGGACTTTGCAAAAATCCTTGGGGAGTGAGGAATTTTGCAAAATCCCTTTCTGCGTTCTTGGTGTAGACGGTGTTCATGGTGTTCAAGCTTGGGGGTGAAATCCACACCAACTCCACCAGAATGGCTCCGGCCATCAGAAATTCGCGTTTATTTCGGCATCGGTCGAAGCAAGACCTATGAACTCCTCGCTGAGGGGAAGCTGAAATCTGTGTCGCTCCGAAAGAGGGGCCAGAAGCATGGTACCCGGCTGATCTCCTATGACAGCGTCAAGGCCTATTTGGAATCTCTAGTGGAAGGAGGAGACTCATGAAAAACGAAAAGCCCGCCCCGTCTGGGGCAGGCACCTTCGAGGAGTCGATTGATCGCCGACCCGAGAAGAGTGCCGAAAAAGAAGCCGCAGCGCAAGCAGGTAAGAAGTATATCTCTCCGCCTCCCCTCCATGGAATTCACCAATGGATGATGAAGGCCGCGTGGCAGGCAAGGAGAGCGAAATTGTCTGCGGAGGAAACCGTCGAGGCGATGTATGCGCACGAAGAGGGGGCCCGGCGGCGGTTTGAGCCTGTTGAAGTTGAGAGCGCGGTTGAGAAGGTGTTCAATACGGAAGTCGTCAGCGGCAGGAAGAAGAAGTCGCGTGCTCCGGAAGTGATCTACAACCCGGAAAAGGCCGAGGCGGTTGCCAAGGCATGGCCCTTCGATCTGGATCATTTTAAGGTAGGATCGGTGGAGCCTGAGCCATGGGAGCTCGAGCCTTCGGAGCTATTAGGGGGACTTTTTTGCTAAGACCGACACGCTCGTTTGCGCCGGCTGGACCAAGGGTAGATTCGCCACCCATACCTTGGAGGAACACGGGGATCTATCTCAACACCAGTTTGTCGTACCCGGACCGATGACCGCGAGGGAGGGCGGGACGAAGAAGGATCCGAGCAAGCTCAGCGCCCACACACTTGATAATACCGGACCACGGGTCTTTAACGTTTTCGACTTCGATTCCCCGCCGAGCGAATGGCAGCCCGGCCTGATCATGTACCTAGCTCAGTTTTGTCCTCCTGTGATGGTCTTGCACAGCGGCGGAAAATCCCTTCACGCTTGGTTCCCCGTGTTCGAGAAAGAGTCCGACAACGCCAAGTTCTGGGCGCTAGGGCTTGCTCTCGGTGCTGATGTCACCCTGTTGAAGAATCGCAGTCAATTCGCGCGAATGCCGAACGGGACGAGAAAGGAAAATGGGAAGAAGCAGGAGGTCGCCTTCTTGGACCTTACAAAGTTTCGGTCATGACCCCGCCATCCCTCGATGACGCAGTTGAAGATGCGACCGGCATGAATGCAGAAAAATTCGAAACCCCGATCGAACGTGCTTACAGGCTCAGGTTCGATCCGAGTAAGCCCCCGCCGCCTGAGGAGCTCGCCCTTCTCATCGACGGTTATTCGATTGGTGCCGCAGGAAATCTTACTGTAGTCCAAGGCAAATCAAAGGCCGGGAAAAGCGCGGTTCTCTCCGCGGCACTTGGGGCGGTGCTGGGTGCAACCTGTGAGACCAAAGACACATTCTGCATGAAGTGGGTCGCGGGGGGGGAGGGTGCCATCATCCATTTGGATACCGAGCAGTCGCTTTCTGATTGGCATGCCTTGGTGATGCGTGGGGTTGGCCGGTCCGGTTTGAGTAAAGCTCCCGACCGTCTGGTGTCATTGCCGCTCATCGCGTTCTCAAGATCCGAACGTTGTGAGTTGCTTCGGCAGGTCTTGGAGAAGGAGAAGCAGCAGCATGGCTCGATCGCTATTGTTATCATCGACGGCATCGCGGACCTGTGTGCCAGCCCGAATGACGAGGCGGAGGCGTTGGAACTTGTGTCGGAGGTTCACGCTCTTGCGCAGAATTATCACTGTGTGATTCTTTGCGTACTCCATGAAAATCCGGGTTCGGATAGCGGCAAGACCCGTGGACACCTCGGTAGTGAGCTCAATCGAAAGGCCTATGCAAACTTGCGGATCGATAAGGAAGCCGACAGCGGCATCTCCACCATCTGGGGTACCGACATGCGCAAGCGGGAGATTCCCAAACATGAGGGCTTCTGTTTTGGTTGGGACGAGAAGGTTGGTATGCACTGCTATCTTGGTCGAGCGGAGGGGCTGAAGGCTGCGCAGAAGGAAGAGAAGGCTCGAAGGGAGCACCGAGAATTCTTTGAGCCGATCTACAGGGGGGCTTCCGGTTCGCCATGTCCCGATCTTTCGCTGGCTGAAGCCCGGGAGATCCATCGGGACATGAACGGGACAGGAGGAACCATGAGCGAGGGCGCGATGAAGAAGCGCATGCAAAGGGCTGAGGATGCAGGAGTTCTGAAGAAAACTGAGCGGGGTCGATGGTCGCTCGTTCCGAATGGGACAAATGGGACATGAACGGGACATCGGGTCGTTGTCTCGTCGGGAAACGGGACAAGGCCCCCCCCTTGTACAAGGGGGGGTGTCCCAATCCCTGCGGGGTGTCCCAGAACTAAAATATGGAGGGCACCGATCTAGATCCCGTGATCATCCCGAGCAGCCCCTCGAGGGTACGGGCATGGACGCTGACACGGAGCACGAGGAGCTACGCTGCAGCATGTGGAGGACCATGGATGGAAACCCCGGGGACGGCTGTAAGACTGATTGAAGGGCCGTAGATGCTCGATCAGCTGCGGGTTGGGAGCGCTTCTCCAAGGCGGGAGAGGGGAACCAGGGAACTCCGCTGGAGCCTGAGCGAACTCGCCGTGAAGATAGGCTCCCGAGGGCTGTGGAGTGAGCGAGTTCGAGTCCGGCAAGGCGACCGTCCACGTTGGGCCGGTCATGTGGACCTTGCGTCCACTTGAGCCGGGAATCCAGGCGACGGAGGGACCCGGGTCGGGCTCGTGTACGCAGGATTCAAAAGGGGGGACTGGAGGCCCTGTCGACTGACTGCTGCAACTGCGACGGCGAATGAGCGAGACTCTGGACGCGCTGCTCGACGACCGGCGAGTTGGTGGGATCCACTATGATCGCAATCGACTGGTCTTTGAATACGGTGGCAGCTGGTGTCGGGACTTTGCGTCGATTCCGCTGTCACGATCCATACCGCTCTCTCGGCAATACCACGAGGATTCGGAGGTGGAGCCCTTCATCCCGGGCTTGCTGCCAGATGACGATGAATTGCTGCGCCGCTGGTGTCTGAGATTTCAGGGTCGCCCCGTAGGCCCTTCCGGTTGCTCACCCATGTCGTCGGGGATGTACGCGTGCGATTCAGTCCGTGCCCCCTGCGAGAGCGGATCAAAGGAAGGTCACGTCACCGCACGCATAACCCGTCCACCGTGCCCCCTGCGAGAGCGGATCAAAGGCTGGCAGGAGAAGACCCCGGGGGACCGTACTGGCCGACGGCAGACGAGTTGGCCGAGCGCTGTCCAAAAAGCATCTCAGACCTTGTCAAAGATCACGTCTTGGCACGACGTCATCGGTGATTAAGGTCAATCGGCGTGCGGCAGGCTGAGAAGGCGGCTGGAGAATGGCGACTCGACCGGCATGCTGTCCGCACTCGATCGATCATGATGGCCTCTGGGACCATCTTCTCCCCCCGGGAAGTAGCCGATACAATTCCGGCTGAAGGAAAGGTAATGGAGAAATTCTGTCCACGTAGGCAGACGCAATAGCACGACGTAAGAGAGCCGCTGAGGGAGGTTGAAGCTAATAGTGAGCGCGAATTTTGGCGTGGCGGAAAAACAGCGAATCCGGATCAGCCTGCCCCTGGGAAGCTGAACAACCCAATATTTCGCAAGGACCACGAATCTGTCGGTTTTCCTCCTGAATTGAGCCAAAAAGTTACCTTTCGTTACCTAAGTATTCCATTGGTTTAGGTGTGGTATAAGGGGAGGTATAAATCAGGACCGGAGACTTCGTAACTCACTGATAATCAAGTGGTGGAGGCGAGGGGAGTCGAACCCCTGTCCGCGACGTCTTCAACATTGGCATCTACACGTTTAGCAAGCGTTCAGGTGTTTTCGGATGAGAGCGGCTCGCTTGCAGCGTTCCTCATCCTAGAGACCTGTTTGATTTCGCCACCGGACCCGGTCACCCGGTCTGGGAACTAGCCTATTAAGTAGTCGCCATCCCCCTCAATAGGCGTCGGGGTTCAGGCGTCACTGTCAATTAAGCAGCGAGTGCGAGCTCGTTAGAGTCTGCAATTATTTGTTTTGGGCGGCTTTTTAACGAGGCCAACCGACCAACCTCGACGTGCAGCCAGTGCGTCGAACATCCCGTCGAAACCAGAACGCCCCCTTCACTGAACGGCGACAATCTGCCCTCTCTGGCGGGAAGATCAACTGGTAAACTCACGAACTTCGGAATTTACGGATGGACGGGCGTGGTTAGCTTCGGAGCGTCTGGAAGCTATGGAGGAATCAGGGAAGCGTTTGGACACCTTGCAGGCGATCGAGCTGGCCGAGGGCGTGGAGGTGCGTCTGCGGATTGCGGGGCCGCTGCTGCGCGGTGGGGCGCTGGCTTTGGACATCGTTTTTCAAGGAGCTTTTATCACGGTGCTTTCGATCATTTTGGGCCTGACGGGGCTGATCGTGGGCGGGATGACCTCGGCGGGGCTGATCTCGCTGGCGTCGTTTTTCACCTGGTGGTGGTATCCGGTGTTTTTCGAGGCCAGCAAATGGGGCGCGACTCCGGGGAAAAAGATTGTCGGGCTGCGGGTGGTGCAGACTTCGGGTTCGCCGATCACTTTTACCCAATCGGTGCTGCGGAATTTCCTGCGCTACGCGGATGGGATGCCCTACATCGGGACGGGCACGGGAATCATGGGGATTCCGACTTTTGGGTTTGCGATCGCTTCCTCGCTGGCGACGAGGCGATTTCAGCGATTGGGTGATCTGGCGGCGGGAACGGTGGTCATTTATGATCGGATCCCGCCGGAGCCGATGATGTCCGCGCCGCCGCCGATGGAGTCGATCCAGCCTGCGGTGGCTCTGCGGCCGGAGGAGGTGAGGGCGCTTTCGTCGTTTCGGGATCGGGCGGGCTTGTGGTCGGATGGCCGACGTCAGGAAATCGCGGATCATGCGCGGGAGTTGAGCGGGAGCAAGGGGGCGGCCGGGGTGTCGCGATTGATGGCGATGGCGCACTGGTTGCAGGAGCGGAGATGAATTCGGGGAACTTCCAGGAACGGCGTCAGAAGGCGTGGCAGGAGCTCGATCAGATGATCGCGAGCGTGGAGAAGGGCAAGCCTCTGCCGGGTGTGGAGGAGCTCCCAAAGAAGTTTCGCGAAGCCTGCGCCGATCTGGCTTTGGCGAACCACCGGATGTATGGCGGCAGCGTGGTGGCGAGGCTCAATGATCTGGTGATCCGTGGCTACAAGCTGCTCTATCGCTCGCGGAGGAAGGGGACGGAGTCATTCATCCGCTTTGTCGGCGTGACTTTTCCGGCGACTGTTAGAAGAGAGTGGCGCTTGTTCTGGCTGTGCAGCGCGATGTTCTGGGTGCCGTTTTTTGGCATGATGGGGATGGCCCATGTAAACATTGACTGGGTGCAGTCGATTCTCGGACCCGAGGGGATGGCGGGGATGGAGGCGATGTATGGTGGCAAGGCGGAGCAGATATCTCATCTGCGGTCCGAGTATGGATCCAACTTCCGGATGTTTGCGTTCTACATTGAGAACAATGTGGGGATCGACTTTCGGGTGTTTGCCGGGGGGATTGTGGCGGGCTTGGGGACGATCTTTTTCACGGTCTATAACGGTCTGCAAATTGGGGCGGCGGCGGGTTACGTGAACTACGCTTGCGATCCGGAGTCCTTCTGGACCTTTGTGGCCGGGCATTCGTCGTTTGAGCTGTTAGGTCTGGTGGTCGCGGCGATGGCCGGGATGCGCTTGGGAATGGGTGTGCTGAAGCCGGGTCGGATGTCGCGCGGCAAGGCGATCGCGGCGTCGGCGAAGCAATCGCTGCCGCTGATTTTCGGTGCGGCGGGGATGACGGCGCTGGCGGCGGTGGTGGAAGGATTTTGGTCGGCGCAGGATTTGCCGGCGATGGTGAAGTATGGTTTCGGGATCACGATGTGGGTGCTGCACGTCGCGTATTTCATGCTGCTGGGAAGGGGGGCACGTGAGGCTTGAGGCGGTGACGGCGGAGCTTCGTCCGCGGAGTGATTGGGAAGCGGTGGATCTGGGGCTGGCACTCGTTCGTCGGGATTTCTGGAGTCTTTGGAGCATTTGGTTGCTGGGAATGTCGCCGGCGCTGCTGCTCGGGCTGTGGCTTCTTCCGGAGCATCCTTTTTGGTTCTGCTTGATTTTCTGGTGGTGGATTCCGGTGGCTTCGCGGCTGGTGCTTTTCAAGCTGAGCCGCCGGTTGTTTGGTGATGATCCCTCGAAGCGGGATGTGCTGAGGGAGTTTCCGAGGGCTGTATCACGGAGGTTTTTTTATCGGATGATCTGGGCGCGCTTTTCGCCATGGCGGCCGCTGACGATGCCGGTCGAGGATCTTGAGGGGCTGAAGGGGAAGGATTATTCGGCGCGCTGCCGGGTGCTGATGAGGCGGGGGGATTCGAGTGTGATCCTGCTGGCGATGTGGCGTTTGTTTCTTTCGTTTTGGATGGCGGTGACGATTCTCTATACGGCGACGCTTTTTATCCCGGATGGGGCGGGACAAGGGTGGGCCGAGTCACTTTCGCTATGGTTTGAGGGTGAGGAGGCGATTCCGCCGCCGAGTCTTTCGATCATGGTGTTGGCCTCGGTTTGTTGCTCGCTAGGCCTGGTGGATCTGTTTTCGATCGGAGCGGGATTCGGGATCTACGTGAACCATCGTACTTGGGTCGAGGGCTGGGATGTGGAACTGGCGTTCCGTCGCCTGGCGAACCGTTTGCAGGGGATTGCCAGTGTGCTGGTTCTTGGTTTGCTGTTTTCGTTCGCGCCGTCGGTCCATGCGCAGGAAAGCAGGGAGGTGATCGAGCGGGTGCTGTCTCACGAGGATTTCGAGGTTCATCAGGAAACGATCAAGACTCCGAAGTGGGACTGGTTTGAAAATTGGAATTGGGGCAGCAGTTCGAGCTCGAGTTCGAGTGGTGGTGCTGGAGCCGGGGGCTTTTTGGAGCTTCTTGCGATTCTGTTGAAGGTGGGTTTGATCGGTGGGCTGCTGGCGCTGCTGGCATGGCTGATTTATCGATACCGTTATGTTTTCAGCCGAGGCGGGGGTGGGGGTGGCTCGATCAAGAAGCCGCAGGCGAAAGTGGTAATGGGCATGGCGGTGGCACCGGAAAGCCTGCCGGAAGATGTTTCTGACACCGCGCTCAGACTATGGCGCGAGGGGCGTCGGCATGAGGCGATGAGTCTGCTCTACCGTGCTTCGATTTCATGGATGATCAATCATGCGGGTCTGGAGATCGCGGAGTCGGATACCGAGAGCGATTGCTTGAGGCGGGCGCGTCTGGCGGAGGTGCGGCATTTGAGCTACTTCGATGGTCTAACAAAGAACTGGATGAGTCTTGCGTATGCGCGGGAAGAGCCGGCGGAGGCGGATTGGCAGCGCCTTTGTGGTGAGTGGCCGTTTTCGGAAAGGGGGGCGAAGTGAGGTGGTTCTGCATGCTTCTGTCGCTGCTGTTCCTCGCGAGTTGCAGTTATGAGGAGACGACAAAGGAGACGGGTCACAAGGGAAAGGCGCGGATCAATCCGTATCTGGCGGCGGAGCGTTTTCTTGAGGAGTTCGACTACGGCGTGGTGAACAAGCCGGGCTGGCCCGACTTGGAGGGCGAGATCAGCACGGTGTTGATTCCGGTGTCGGCACTTTCAGCGCGTGGCTACATTGATGAACTCGACGAGTGGGCGTCGAATGGCGGGCACGTGGTGGTGCTCTTGAGCAACGGTGAGCCTTATCTGAATGACTGGCGGACGACGCTTGTTGGTTCTTTTGATAGCGAAGAGGATTTGGCCGATCCTTTCGTGGACTGGCTGGATGAGCTGGGAGTGGTGCTGGATTACAGTCCGGGGGAAGATGGTAATCCGCTAGCGGCCGACAAGGTCAGGTTCTTGGGGGAAAACTTCGAGGTCTTCATGGAGGCGAGGGTTTGTCCCGAGAATCAAAAGGGGAAGGCGACGATGATCCGTTCGCTCAAGCATCAGGAAGGTCGGATCACCTTTGTGGCGGATGCTCGGCCATTCAGGAATCGCTGGATCGGGGACTACGATCATGCAGAGCTTTTTTTGGCGCTTCATGATGCCTCGCCGTATGAGGGCACGACTGCTTTTGTGCGAAATGTCTCGCTGTCATTTTTCGGACTTCTGTGGTCGCGGGCGTGGCCTGCGGTGACGGCTTTGATCGTCCTGATCGTGTTTTGGCTTTGGAAAAACCTGCCGCGGGTGGGGCCGCTGGATTCGGTTGAATCGACGTCTGAAGTGCGTTCATACGAGCATCACCTGGAGGCGCTGGGCGACTTTCATTGGCGGCTTGATCGCGCGGAGGGATTGCTGCGGCCGTTGAGGGCGGGACTTATCGAAAGGGCTCAGCGTCTTGCTCTAACAAGCGGCAACCGTGAGGCGGATGTTTTTCAATTAATTGCGGATCGTGCTGGAATTTCCCGCGAACGCGCCGAACGCGCGATGACCTTCGAGCGATCGAAGGATGGCTCCACTTTTACTCAACTTGTCGCCGACCTTCAAACCATCCACTTATCCATTCCATGAACGAAGAAGAGTCCATTCAACCTGAAGTGCCAGACTATGAGGCGCCGTCTCCGCCTGAGCCGGCAAAGATCGAGCTTCCGCCGGAGCCGACGGTTTCGGCATCCGCGAGCCTTATCGCCAAAATGCGTGAGCAGATCGGGCGCTCGGTGCTGGGGCAGGAGGAAGTCATCAATCAGGTGCTGGCAGGCTTGCTGGCGGGAGGGCACGTGCTGTTAGAGGGCAAGCCGGGACTTGGGAAAACGCAGTTGGTGCTGGCGCTGGCAAGGAGCTTTGCGGGTGAGTTCGGGCGGATTCAGTTCACGCCTGACCTGATGCCATCGGATGTGACGGGTTTCCGTTTGTTCGATATGAAAAGCCAGACCTTCCAGCTTCGGAAGGGTCCTGTTTTCACGAACCTGCTGTTGGCGGATGAAATCAACCGCGCCCCGGCGAAGACCCAGTCGTCTTTGTTGGAAGTGATGCAGGAACGGCAGGTGACGATCGATGGGGAGTCGATGCAACTGAGTCCTCCCTTCATGACGCTGGCGACGCAGAACCCGATCGAGCACGAGGGGACCTATCCTTTGCCTGAAGCGCAGCTCGACCGCTTTTTGATGAAGGTGCTGATTGATTATCCTGAGCGCAGTGCGGAAAGGGAGATCGTCACGCGCTCGGCGGCGGAGGTTCCGGGTGAGTCGTCGGTGGCGACGGTGGAAGCTGTGGCGACGCCGGAGGATGTGGTGCGCGCACAAGCGGAGACGGCTGCTGTTAGGGTGGTGCAGGAGGTCGTTGATTATGCCGTGGCGATGGTTCAGGCGACGCGCGATTCGAAGGCGGTTTCGCTGGGTGCGGGCACGCGTGGTGCGATCGCGCTGGTGCGGATCGGCAAGGCAATCGCGACGCTTCATGGCCGTGACTACGTGATTCCTGATGACATCAAGGCGGCATCGCTGCCGGTGCTTCGTCATCGCGTGCAGCTTGCGCCGGAAGTGGCGATTGGTGGTCAGGACATTGATGCGATATTGAAGTCCTTGGTTGAGTCCGTTCCTGCTCCGCGCCAGTGACTCCGACCGCCAGAAGCCTGTATCTGATCTTCGCCTGGGGCCTTTTTGGCTTCGCGGCGTCGGTCCGTAGTGACTGGCAACTGGCTTGGGCGATGGCGGGTGGCGTGGCTTTACTGATTCTTTTGGTCGACGCCGTTTTCTTGAGGTTGAGTTCGAAATTCGAGCTGACGAGGCAGCTTCCGGGGCGATTTGCGGTCGGTGAGGGTGGGGAAGTCCGGCTGGATTTCGTGAATCGCAGTGGGCGGACTCTGGATGTCGAGATCTACGATGGGATTCCTGAGGGAGTCGAATCGAAGATCATGCCTTGGAAGGGCCGGATTCCGAAAGGGGGAAAGGTGAGGATCGATCATGAAGTAAGGATTCTCGAGCGTGGGCCGGCGATGTTCCGGCGCATCCATGTCGGGGTGAATTCGCAGTTTGGTTTTTGGCGGCGGCGGGTCCTTGTCGGGGAGCGCGAAGAGGTGAAGGTCTATCCGGACTACGAACCGGTGGTGCGCTTTGCCTTGTTGGCGATGGAGTCGCGGCAGGATCAGATGGGGATTGTTAGACGATCGCTTGCGGGGAGCAGTCGTGATTTCCACCAGCTTCGAGAATACCGCGAAGGAGATCCCTTGGCGCAGATCGATTGGAAGGCAACCTCGCGGAGGGTCGAGCTGATCAGTCGCGAGTATCAGGAACAGCGAAACCAGACGATCATCTTTCTAACAGATACCGGCAGACGGATGCGGGCGATGGATGGGGATTTGCCACAATTTGACCACTGCCTGAATGCCATGCTGCTGCTTTCCTACGTCGCGCTGAGGCAGGGGGATCAGGTCGGTGTGCAGTCGTTTGGAGGAACGAATCGCTGGCTGCCGCCGGTGAAGGGGGCGCACTCGATGTCGACGCTGCTGCATCATCTTTACGATTACAAGACGACTCCGGAGCCGAGTGACTTTTCGGCCGCGGCCGAGCGGCTCCTTGTGAGGCAGCGTCGGCGTGCCTTGGTCGTTCTTTTGACGAACCTGCGTGGCGAGGATGCTGCCGAGCTCGTGCCTGCGTTGCGGATCATCAGCGGTCGGCATCTGGTCATGCTGGCGAGCTTGCGGGAGCGGTCAATCGAGGATGCGCGGCACAAGCCGGTTGAGGTTTTCAATGACGCCTTGAGATTTGCTGCGGCGGAGCAGTATGACGCGGAGCGATCGGAGGTGATGGCAACTTTGCGGGGCTTCGGGGTCATGACTCTGGATGTCCCGGCTCAGGAATTCCCGGTAGCGCTGGCGAACCGGTACTTGGATATCAAGACGGCGGGCCGGCTCTGAGCACTGAAGATGACTTTCTAAGGAGCGTGGTGAAAGAGGGGACTTCGATGTCAATTGCTTGTGAATGCCGAGATTTTCTGCCGACGATTGAAGCGTGCGAAAGGCATCGACATGATGAGCTGGAGCGACAAGGGACCAGTGGTTTCGGCAGCCTAGGGCCGCTGGGTGACTTCCAAGGAATACAAGGATGGCAATTTCTTCATCGTTTCCGATTATGCCAATGACCACACTTCCCTTATCGTTATTGACGACGACCGGAGCGGCTATGGATTTCAGTTTGAGTTCCTGATGGATGATACCGCGGTCGCCAAGGTTCGAGGTGATCATGGACCTGGTGAATTCGCCCGACCTTAGGAGTTTCTCTCTTCAGAAACCCCTTATCCTTATCGTGGAGAGCTAGCAGAGCAGGAGCAAGCTGGCAGCTCCGGGTGCCACTTCCAATATTTCAGCCCAGCCACCGGAAATGAAACTCTTGATCGATCGGTCCGCCTTGGAGATAGCTTCATCCTCGCTGTGATTTTAAAAGATCCTGAGTAAACCTTAATCCAAGTCTGACTCGAAATCAACCGCACCGGCCACGAGCCACTCACACACATCCTACCTCCTAAAAAACCATGCAAAAAAACATCATCGCCAGCGCCAGCTTCGCCGCTGCGGCGTTTGTCACCACGCTTCCAGCCAAGGCCGCACCGATTGAGGTGCCCAATTGGAACTTTGAGGTTCCTAATGGAAGTTTCCCCGATGGGCTTGTTGATGGCCAAAGCGCCTATATGATTCCCTCCCAGCAATCGTGGCACCATTATGACCAATACCAAAATGGTGGTACCAATATCTATTGGAATCCAGGTTCCGGTGCCGGGGGCGAAGCCAATTCGCGCTGGGCGAATGTTGGTTTCGGCGGCAATGCCCCGGAGGGCAACCATGTCGGCCTCGCGGTGACCCGTTGGAATGATGATAAGCTACCGGATGGCACCACTGGGGTTTACGTGCGCGACTTCGAAGCGCTCTGCCAAGTCCTCGAGGATGTGCCCTTCGACCCCAACGAAACTTATACCCTCACCGTTAAGGTCGGCCATCTGCCCAAGGGTGCGGTCGAGGGTGGTAGCGATACGCCCCCCACCACGCAAGGCTTACCCGAGTGGAATGGCTACTTGGTCCAACTGCTGGCCGGTGGCGAAGAGACAACCGATAACGTCGGTGGATTCAGAGACACGGTTTATGCCGAAAACGGTGGCACTGTGATTGCTGAGGACGACAACACCGTCACGATCGCCGCCAACACCTTTGAAACTATCACGGTGACCTACACGCCAGGTGATCTCACCCCGGAGCAGGAGACCTCACTCGCTGGCCTGCCGGTCCAAATCCGACTTGGTGCTTACGAAGACCCGGCAGACCACTCGACCAAGAGTATCGCCGCCTTCGACGAAGTCACTCTTGACGGCCCCGTCACACCCGCTGTTCCCTTCGTTGTGACGATCACGCCAGCAGTCGATCCAAACACCGGATACGACCTGCAGTGGCCCAGTAAGAGCGGAATGACCTACTCCGTGCTCACCAGCACCGATCTGACCACGCCAATTGAATCTTGGACGATTGTGGCGACCGATCTGGCTGCCAGCTCGCCGCAGAACACCTACAATGTAGCGGCCGACGGAGTGCGCCGCTTCTACGTGGTCGAGGAGACGCCAGCACCCTGACAACGATGCGTTTCCCATCTTGAGTGGCGGAGCACAAAGACTGCGATCGTCTTTTCAATTATCGCGGCCATCAAGGCGGGAGAAGGGACGGCTTGTCGATATCCGATGACCTTTCGGCTAATCGAGGAGGGCGCGGGCTTGTTCTTCGGTGAGGATGGCGACGCCGAGTTTTTCGGCTTTGTCGCGCTTGGAGCCACCGCCTTCGCCGGCGAGCAGGTAGTCGGTGTTTTTTGAAATGCTACCGCTGACTTTCGCTCCCTTGGCTTCTAACAGGGCCTTCATGTCATCGCGGCCGATGCTGAGGGTTCCGGTGAGAACGATCGTCTTTCCTGCAAGGGGAAGCTCGCTGGTGTCGGCCTCGGCAGGTCGGGGAAGGTAGTTGGCGGATTGCGGGTCGATGCCGAATTCGTGCATCCGCTCGATGACCTCGTGGCCGGCTTTCGACTCAAAGAAGGCGAGCGTGCTTTCGGCGGCGACGGGGCCGAGGTCGGCGGTGACGTTGAAGGGCGCGATGCTTTGCTGGAGTTCGGCGATCTGCTGCTTCAGTTCGTCATGGCGGGTTTGGCGCTCGACTTTTTCGGCCTCGTTGGCCGGTGGGTTATCCTTGTTGCGAGGCGAAATGAGTTTGCGCTCGGTCTCAAGGCGGGCGGCATCGCGCAGGGCATGGAGCACCGGGCTGCTGGGGAGTTCGTCGATGGTCTTGTGAAGACGGGCGAGTTCCTTGGAGGCCGATTCTCCGATTTGGCGGATGCCCATGGCGTAGAGCCAGCGGGCGAGGGGTTGCTGGCGGGCCTGGTTGAGAGACTCGATGACTTTCGCGGCATTCTTCTCGCCGAAGCGGCGGGCATCGACGTCGTTGCCGAGGTTGAGCTTGGCGAGTTGATCTTCGTCGAGTTTGAAGAGATCAAGGGCGGTGGTGCATAGGCCGCGTTTGACGAGCGCTTCGGCGACAGTTTCGCCGACGCCTTCGATATCGAGAGCCTTGCGGGACGTGAATTGCTTGATCTTGGAAACGGCTTGGGCCGGGCAGGCGAAGTTGCCGCAGCGCCAAGCGACGAAGCCTTCTTCCCGCGCGATGGGGCCGCCGCAGGACGGGCACTGGTGATGGACGTGGGCGGGGAGAGAAAAGGGTGTGGCGTCGGGTTGCCGCTTCTCGGTGATGACCTTGACGATGGCGGGAATGATTTCGCCGGCTTTCTCGATGAGGACGGTGTCGCCGATGCGGATGTCCTTGCGCTGGATTTCCTCTTCGTTGTGAAGGGTGGCACGAGAGACGGTGCTGCCGGAGACGAAGACGGGTTCGAGTTCGGCGACGGGGGTGAGGACGCCGGTGCGGCCGACTTGGATGGTGATGGCCTTGACGGTGGTTTCCTTTTGCTCGGAAAGGAACTTGTAGGCGGCAGCCCAGCGCGGGGCGCGGGAGCGAAAACCCAAAGTACGGCGTTCCTCGTAGTTGAGGACTTTGATGACGGCACCATCGGTGCCATAGGCGAGGGCGTGGCGTTCGGTATCGATGCGGGCGACGGCGGAGCGAAGGCCTTCGAGATTGTTCGTGTGAATCAGCGGTTGGTTTCGCGGGATGGCGAGCGATTCAAGGAGATCGGTGAAATCGTCTTCGGTTTCGAGTTCCGGGCCTTCATAGGCACCGATGCCGTGGGCGAGGAAGGCGAGGGGGCGCCCGGCAGCGCTCTTTGGGTCGAGCTGTTTGAGGGTGCCGGCGGTGGCGTTGCGTGGGTTGACGAAAGTCGGGAGCCCGGCTTCGTCGCGCTCTTCGTTCATCGCCGCGAAGGCTTCGTTCGGCATGAAGATCTCGCCGCGGACTTCAAGGAGGGTGGGGACTGCTTTGGAGAGCCTGAGCGGGACGCTGTGGATGGTGCGGACGTTGTGGGTGATATCGTCGCCGGTTTCGCCGTCGCCGCGAGTGGCGGCGTATTCGAGGGTTCCGTTGCGGTAGACGAGGGAGACGGCGACGCCATCGATCTTGGGTTCGACGGTGACGGCGACGTCCTCGCGACCGAGGCTCTTCTGGAGACGCTGGTAGAAAGTGAGGAGTTCGGCATCAGGGACGTCGTGGCTTTCCGGGTCGAGTTGAAAGACGTCGTCGATGGACAGCATCGGGACAAGGTGGGTGACCTGCTGGAAGCCTTCGATGGGGGCTCCGCCGACGCGTTGGGACGGGGAGTTCGGGTCGGCGAGATCGGGGTGCTTTTCTTCAAGTTCTTCAAGCTCGCGGAAGAGCTTGTCGTATTCGGCGTCCGAGATTTCCGGCGTGGCTTCGGTGTAGTAGAGCCGGTTGTGGTGCTCGAGTTCCTTGCGGAGCTTGGCGATGCGGTCGGCCGGGCTAGGCTGGGAGAAGAGGTCGTCCATGGGGCTGGAGGATTTTTAAGCTCATGAGCTTTTCAATCGGCGAGAAAATGCTTCAAGCGTTGAAAGAGCATGGAACCTGCGATGGCACCGAGGAAGTCGAAAGTGAGGTCGCCGGCGTCGTTTCCGCTGCGGCCAGGGATGAAAGACTGGTGGGCTTCGTCGACGGCTCCGACGAGGGTCACGAAAATGACGACGATGAGGATCCGGGTAGATGCGTGGAGGTCGGGTCGGTAGCGGAAGATGGCGGCGGAGAGGAGGCCGGCACCGCCGAAGAAGTATCCGAAGTGGAGAACTTTATCGATGTGCCGGAATTCGATTCTCACCGGCATGTCGTTGGCCTGGGAGGAGAGCATCCACAGCGCACAGAACCAGACGGCGAAGACGGCGAACCAGGTGGAGGAACGGCGAAGGAAGGACATTGGGGGCGATATAGGTTTAAAGCAAAAGTGCCGACGAGTTGTCGGCACTTCGGTTGAATTCGATGGCTCGTGTCAGCGTTACTGCTTGCGGATTTCGTCCTCCAGACGCTCGGCGAGCCACTGCTTCATCATGGACTGATAGTTGAGGAAGCGGGTGCGTGCGATGCGCTTGATGCGTGAGAGCATGCGTGGGTCGAAGCGCAGGGTGATGGTGGTGGACTCGCGAGAATCGGGCTGGTGAACGGAGCCCGCCATGAGGCGGCCGTCGAGTTCGTGCTCGAGCCAGAATTTGGCTTCTTCCTCTTCGTCTTCAAAGTCGGGGATTTTGTCCCAATCGGATACGGAGTTCATCGCAGGTGTTATTTAAATTCGGCGTATTTCCGTTCATAGAAGCGCTGTTCGCCTTCGGTCATTTCACGGGCAGCGATGACGCGTGCCGTCTTGCCATCGGTGCGGAAACAGATGAAGAGGTGGCGGTCAGCGACCGTGCGGCCGAGGGCAAAGTAGCGTGATTCGTTATCCGGCCGATCGTTGTCGGGCAAAAAGCGAACGGCGAAGGGGTCTTCAAGAGTCTCTTCGAGTTCCCGCGGACGGATGTCCTTGAGATTGAAGTGGACGTCAATGAGGTCGATTTCCATAGGTGCTTGGCGGGAGGGAACATGGGAATGGTGGCTTGGGAAAGCGGAAACGTCCCAGTAGCTCAAGATCCCGGTCGATTACCTGAGGGGCTCAGGGTAAGGTAGGGGTTCCGGGACCCGGGCTAGGGAAGGGGGAATTACCCTCCCGTCCCCGGCTCACTGTGGTGATCGCCTTCGAAAGGCAGACGGACTTCCACGCCACGGCGGGCATTGCGGGAGCCTTGTCCGGAGATAACTTGATTGGTTGGAAGGATGATTCCCTGGCGCTTGGCTTTCTTTTGAGTGGTGACCGTCTCGTTGATGGCCTCGGTGGCTGCTGGCGGGAGAGGCCCGAAGACCTTGTTTCCAGCGAGCGCTGATGAAGCGAGGAGTTTGGCGACATCGATGGTAATCGGCGCCGGCACGACGCGGCCGTCCGGGTGCATGATAATCATCTGTCCGGCTGGGACGAGGATCGGATCCTTGCTGCCATTGACGTAGAGCTTCTGGGTGCCCTCGAGGGTGAGGAGCTTGACCCACTGGCCCGGGCTGTATTCGAACATCGAAGTGGTACCGGTGATGGCGGCCGTCACGGTGGCGGTCCGGATCGTCGCTCCGCCGGCGTTCTTGGGAACCTGGAGGAGGATCGAGCCCTGCTTGAGTTCGACGTCGCGGCTGCCGTTGCGGAAGCTGAAGACGGAGTTCTGGCCGAGGCGGGTGATGGTTTGATCCTGAAAGGTCAATTCGGCGCGGGAGCGGCGGCCGGTGGTGACCGAGCTGGAGCTGCCAACGGTTTCGCCAACCGAGGCACTGCGGCCTTCGCTTGAGCCGCTGTAGATTTTTACATCCTGAACGGCCTGAGTGATCTTTGCGGAGCGCAGGGAATCGGCCGATGCGGTGGCCACGAGCGCGAGGGTGAGTAACAGAGGAAGTTTCATGGTGGATTAGAAGCTGTAGTTGATGCCGAGGCCCAGGCCGACTTGCCATGACTGGAAGTCATCCACGCCGAAGGGCGAGTTCGAGTCGTTGTCCGAGTAGTAGATGCTGGTGTAGGCGGTGGCGTTTTCGCAGATCCGGTAGTTGAGTTCGATGCCGGCGAGGTTGTTCCAGTCGTGGCGGCCACCGTTGTCAAAGTCCCAGTAAGCACAGCGCCACATCGCGGTGGTGCTAAGGGCGTCGGTGAGCCAGAAGGTGTAGGTCAACTCGGTCGCGTATTCGTTGCGTTCGAGACGCTCGGGATTGGCATCGAGATCGAAAGCGGCGCTGAGTCCTGCGGCAAGTTGCTGGCGCGAGGTGAGGAAGAGGGTTTTCTGCAGGCCGGTGCGGATGCGCTGGGCGGAGTAGCTGCTTTCCGAGATCGAGCCCGTGGTCAGGCGCTGATATTCGTAGCGGGCGAAAAAGATGGTGTCGTCGAGATCGACGAGATTTTTCACGACGCCGACGTAGGGCTGCATGTTCTGGAAGTCGATGGCGTCGCCTTGGTCGAACTCGTAGAACTCTTGGAAGAAGCCGACGTCGGCGAACCAACCGTTGGCGATAAGCGGTTGCCATGAAGCGCCGATGAGGGCGGAGACGTAGAAGGACCCATCTTCAAGGGCTCGGGTGGCAGCTGGGGCGTTGTCGGTGTAGTTGACGTCCAGATTGAAGAAGACGTTGACCGGGGCTCGCTCGGGAGTTTCTCCCAAGACCTGCTGGACACCGAAATCTGAGTCGGCAGGGGAGAAGGGCGCGTAGCTTGGATGATCGACAGCCGTGCCGGGTTCGAGGTGGGCGGGATCATAATCCGGATTGGGAGAACCGAGGAAAGGGCTGAAATCCGAGAGGATGTCGCCGTGGGCGGCAATGGCGGTGAGGAATAAGGCAAACCCAGAGGTTTTCATAGGAAGGTTGAGCTGTTAGTTCTGACGCGGCAGCGTACTTTATTGATTTTGATATGACAAGCATCCCCTCAAGCTCTTTGAAACGATTGTTGGTAGCCTTGGCGGGAGTGTTGTTGGTGTTGCTGGGGTTTGGCGTTTTTTCTCATGGGAAATTCAAGGTGGCGGAGATGGATCGGGAGATTCAGGACCAGATCATCCGATTAAGCGGGGGGCCGCCGGAGCGCGACGACTTCGTGCTGCTGGGGATCGATGAGGCGAGTTTGGCGCTGGACAGCCTGAGCGACGATGAGATTGGGGAAAGCAAGACCCTCCAGCAGATGAAGCAGCGTTTCCCTTGGGATCGCCGGGTCTGGGCGGCGGCGATCGATCGCTTGGCCGAGGCTGGGGCCAAGTTGATCGTGGTTGATCTTGTATTCGCGGAGCCCAGTGACCCGGAAGCCGACGATGAGTTGGCGGCGGCAATCGCGCGGCACCGGGAGAAGGTCATCCTAACTTCGGCCTTTGGGCCTTCGGGGCAAAAGGAGGGAGACCGCGATGTCTTTGTGCTGGCAGAGCCCTATGTGCCGTTTCTTGAAACCGATCCTGAACCGCGGATCGGATTTGCGAATTTCATTCAAAATCCGCAGGACGGTTCTTTTCGGATCGCACGCTATCGTTCGTCGCTTGGTTTGGAAAATGGACGGCCATTGAATGGAGAACCTGAGCTCTTGTCTTTGGCTGGTCAGATCATTGACGCCATGGGGGGGGAGGTTCCTCATGGGGATAAGGAATTGAGATTCACGAACAAGTATCCGACAGGTGGAACCGAAGTGTATGCACCGCGCAGCATCTATGAGATTTTCTCCGAGAAATTCTGGCGGGTGAATTACGCTAATGGGGAATTTTTCCGAGACAAAGTCGTGATGCTTGGCCCGGTGGCGCCGCGCTTTCTTGATATCAAAAAGACTCCGGTTGGTCCGCTGAGCGGGCCTCAGCTGCACTTGCAAGCGGCGGCATGTGGGTTGGAAGGGGCATTTGTTCACCATGTGGGGAATGCGACGGCGACGATGATTGGTCTTGGGTTGTTGGGCTCAATGCTTGTGGGTTGGTTGGTGAAACCATGGATGTCGGCGCTTGGGATGGTGTTGCTGTTAGTGGCCGTGGCGGCCCTTGTTCTCTACCTAGGAGGCGTGCGCTCGGTGATGATTCCGGTGGCGGGTGGCGTGCTGGCGATGAGTGTTGGCTGGGTGGCGGCGCAGGTTTATCAACTGGTGTGGGAGAGGCTGGAGAAAGGGCGTTTGCGTGGCCAATTCCGGCGCTTCGTTTCACGAGATGTGGCCGATCGTTTGGTCGATCAGCCGAAGGCGTGGCAGCAGATTGCGGCGGGCCGGAAGCGGCAAGTGGTGGTGCTTTTCTCGGATGTGCGGGATTTCACCTCGCGCTCCGAAGTGACTGAGCCGTCCGAGTTGGTCAGGCAGCTCAACGAGTATCTGACCGAAATGGTGGCGGTGGTGTTTCGTCATGGTGGCACGCTCGACAAGTTCATTGGCGACGCCGTGATGGCGCATTGGGGAGCGCTTGATGACGACAAGGGTGGCGAGCAGGCGCGCTCGGCGGTGGCGGCGGCTCGGGAGATGCATGTCGAGCTGAAGAAGCTCAATAGGCATTGGGAGCAGGACGGCCGAACACCTTTTAGGATGGGTGTGGGCATTCACCTCGGGGATGCGGTGGCGGGAGAACTCGGCTCGCCGGAGCGGATCGAGTTCGGGGTGATCGGCGATGCGGTGAACCTTGCTTCACGGATCGAAGGCCTGACCAAGGTTTTAGGTTGCGAGGTGCTATTTTCGTCACAAGTGAAGGACGCCGCTGGTGATGTGGGCTCGATGGCCTTGGGTGCCGTACGAGTGAAAGGCCGCGCCGCGCCGGTCGAGTTGTTCGGCTATGGTGATGAGCAGATCATTCATGAAAAGCTCGCTGCGATGGTGCGCGATGAGGACGGCGTCGTGGTAATGAAGAGCAAGTGAGGCGTTCTTTACGGGGTCCAGAAGACCCAGCTGACTCCTGCGGCAATGAGTGCGGCGTAGACGAGTTTGCAGCCGATGTGGAGAAGTTGGTCGGCGCTGAAACTCGTTAGCCCCTCGGACTTGGCGCAATCAATCACCCAGTGAAGCACCGACTCAGCGGCTGCAAGAACGACAGAGCCCGTAACAAGCCAGACGGTGGCCGAATGAATCAGGGCATGGGCACCGAGAGCCCAGATCCAGACATGGGCAGGGACGCCGTCCTGACCGAAAAAACGTTCGAGCTTGGCGTGGGGATTTTTTGCAATCGCGATAAAATCGGTCTGCAGGGCGAAGTCGGCGACTGCATGGCCGATCACCAGAGCAAAAAACACAACCAGCCCCCCCATCCAGCCTTGGTGGACGATGTCAAGACAGGCGACGAGGTTGTGAGGCATGAGCAGCGCAGGCGATTATTTCCAAAAGGTGTGGAAGGCCGCTTCGGCTTCGCGGGTGGCGAGCCTTTCATTCATCCGGCGGAGTCGTTTGCTCATTTCGCGAAGGATGCCTCCGAGGAGCTCTGCTGCAGCGGCGGGATAGGATTTCTTGAACTGCTCGAAGTCCTCACGATTGGCTTTCCAGATTTGGGAAAATTCCTTGGCCGTGACGGATGCGCTCGCGGTGCAGGGGTCGAAGAGGTTGACCTCGCCAAGTGTCTCGCCCGCCACGACGCGGGCGACAAAGGTGCGCTTGTCCTTGGTGTCGGTGTGAACGTGGAGGAGACCGGAAATCACGAAGTAGAGCGAGTCCTGCTCCTTTCCCTCCGTGATGAGAATCTGATCAGGATGGACGGGAAGAAACTCGCCGTAGTCACTGAGGAGGCGGCGGTCTTCCTCGGCGATGCTCGCCATGATGCCGGTGGCAGGGATTTCGGGACGTTCAAAAGTTTCGCTCATTGCTCGGGCAGATTGAGGTTGTTAGCGCGTCACGGGAAGCCAAAAGCTTTGTCGTTTTCGATGGGGGCAAGGGAGCGTCATGTCACTGGAGGACCTGATTAGGGATTGCCTCGAGGGCGGATGATTAGGAAATTGGAGGCGTGTTTCTGGCCGGGTTCCGAGATTTGGTGAAAAAGCCGTGGGTGAATATCATCGACGAGCTGAAGTGCTCTGGCGGCCTACCGGTGCCTGAATTGCAGCGTCGGCTGGGTGGTAGCTACATGGGAATCAAGGACCAATGCCAGGCGCTGGTGAAGCAGGGCTATGTCGAGACTTGGCGGGTCCCGCGCAGTGGAGTGGGGCGGCCGGAGATCATGTATCGGCTGACGGCGAAGGCGGACCATCTTTTTCCGGCGGCAGGCACTCACTTGAGCTTGGAGCTGCTTGAGGCATCGCGTCAGCTGTTTGGCGGCACTGCCCCGGAGCGGCTTTTATTGCAGTATTTCAAACAACTCGGCGAATCCTGGCACCCGCGTCTCGCCAAGGCCAAGTCTCTGGTCGAGAAGGCGACGCTCCTTTCAGCGCTGAGGGAGAAGGAAGGCTGCTTCGGCAGGTGCAAGTACGACCCGAATGCGGGTTTCCGGATCGAGGAATTTCACCATCCTCTGCATCCCGTGTTTGAGGTCTATCCCAATGCGATCAACTTCGAAGTCCGGATGCTCGAGGAGCTTCTGGGGACCAAGGTAATCAGGAGGGAAATCCCCGGAGGAAGGGCGGGTCCGGCGAGGGTTGATTACGAGGTTCTGACCTTGGGCGTGAAAGGAGATTGAATAGGATTTGACTGAGGTCGGTCTTAGTCGATGTAACCCTTCGTATCCCCATGAAAAACCGAATCATTTTCCCGCTTATGCTGGCCGCTGCCCTGAGTTCCTGCCAGCGGTCTTCGGAAAGTCAGGCAAAAGCTGAGGAAGATCGATCCGCAGTTCAGGCGGCGGCTGATGCCCTGGCTGCCGAACGGGCGCGGGTGCAGGCCGAACGAGAGGCGCTGGAGGCGGAGAAAGAAGAGCTACGGATGCAGCGCGAGGCGGATTTGGTGGCGAAGGAGCAGGAATTGAGGGAGCGTGAGTTCGGGCTTGAACTGCAGGGTGAGGAGGCGCGACTCGCTGCCGAGGCGCTCGCCGCCGAGCAAGAAGCCTTGGCGCTTCGCGAGCAGGAACTCAATGCGGTGGAGTTGCAACAGGCGGGGACGACGGTTATTGCCGACTGGACTCCCGATGAGCCGGAAGTCGTTCAGGAGCCGGTGGCTGACTACAGCCTCTTTTATGATGAACTTGAGCCCCACGGCGACTGGTTCGAAACCCCGGACTACGGCTATGTTTACCAGCCGACGGTGGTGGTCCAGAATCGCTCATGGCGGCCCTATACCTACGGGAAATGGGTTTGCTCCAATCTTGGATGGACCTGGCGTTCGGATGAGCCCTTTGGATGGGCGACTTTTCACTACGGCCGCTGGACTTTGCTTTCCGGCCGCGGCTGGTGCTGGGTGCCGGGCAGCGAATGGGCTCCATCGTGGTGCGCGTGGCGCGAAGGCGGCGGACATGTCGGCTGGGCACCGTTGCCTCCTGAAACGCTCGCTTACCGCGGTCGTGGCTGGGGCGCAAATGTGGATGTCGAGCTCGGTATCGCCAGTTCATGGTTCAATTTCGTCGAAACCCGCTTCATGGCGAACCCGCTTGTTGGCCACTGTTTCCCCGTCAGTAGGAATGCCTCATTCATTCGTTCGACTCGTGGCTGCACGAATATTCAGTTCCTCCAGAACCGAATCGTTTCCGGCGGGCCGAGCTATGCCGATATCTATCAGCGGGTGAATAAGCCATGGCCGGTATGCCGTCTCGACCTCAATGCCGTGGGCGGCATCGGGCGTGGACGCGGAGCTCAGGACCTCCGCCATGGCGTTCGGCACGGAAATCAGTTGCAGCTCTTCGCCCCATCGCTTGATGCCCCGTGGAACGCCAGACTGCGCCCTCACAAGGTTACGGATGCATGGAAAAACCTTCAGGTTGTTAGGGAGGAAAGCGGGCTCCAGCAAACCTGGTCACGCCGTCTCGCTGAATCGCGTGAGCGTCAGAGAGAAAACGCCGAACGTTGGGCTCAGAAGAACAAGGATCTGAAGTCAGCCCGTGAACGGCAGCTTCAAGCGAATCGTGAAAAAGTCGAAGCCGCCCAAGCTCGCATTCGCGAGAACATCGCAAGAAACGTCAGCTTGCGTCAGCAGCAGATCAAGGGAACTCCGGCTCAGCCTAAAGGCCCGGCTGTCAATATCCCGGACCGCAGGGGTGGGGGGGGTGTTGCCAGCACTCCAGACCGGAATACGAGTCAAGGTGGCGCTGCTGCGGGTGACGCCTTAGAGCGGAATGGCACGAGAAATGGCGGTGCGACGGCTACGACCCCTGATCGAAATGGATCACGAACCGGTGAAGGCATGCCCCAGGGCCGTGATGGAGGAAGGTCCGCCTTACCAACCGGCGTGACTCGGCCCGGCGAACCCCAGCGGCCAAGCGTCGTGGTGCCTCCGGCGAGGATTTCAGAGCAGAGGACTCCAGATAAAACGAGCTTGGCTGCTGAGGAGCGACTGGCGGAGATCCGCAGCAAACAGCAGGAAGCTCGTGAAAAAGTAGCGCAGCGGAACGAGGAAATCCGTGCAAAATTCGAAGAGGCCCGGAGTGCGCGGAGCCAGCCGAAATCGAATGACACTAGCAGCAACGCTGCGGTAGCCGCGATGCAAGAGCGTGCCGCGCAAGCTCAGCAGCAACGCGCCCAGGAAGCGGCACAAAAGGCTGCCCAACAAGCGCAGGCCAAGGCCGATCTTCAGGACAGGCTCCGCCAGCAGCAGGAAGCCAATCGCGCCAAGCAAGAGCAGGCAAAGATGGAGATTCAGCGGAAGATCCAAGAGCAGCAGGAAAAGGTCCGTGCGGCTCAGGAACAGGCGAAGCAGGCTCAGGCTGAGCGTGCCCGGCAGCAGGCTGAGCAAGCGCAGCAGAGGGAAATGGCAAGCCGTCAGGCCGCCGAGCGAGCGGCCCGCGAAAAGCAGGCAGACGCTCAACGCGCTGCCGAGCAGCGGGCCCAGCAACAGGCTGAGATGGCACGTCGCCAGGAAGAAGCCCGACGCGCAGCTCAAGAGAAGGCACAGCAACAGCAGGAGCAAGCTCGCGAAGCCGCTGAGCAACGCGCCCGCCAGCAGCAGGAGAATCAGGAGCGGATCCGTCAGGCTCAGGAGCAGATACGCGAAAAAATCCGCGAGCAGCAAGAGAAGCGTCAAAGTCGCTGATCCTAAACTCAAGCCCATGACAAGCTCCGCTCAAGCTCCATTTGTCAATTGATGGAGCTGGGACGAAGGGCCTGTGGATCAGGATTCTATTTTTCGCCGTAGATCGGTGGCTTCCAATCCTTTGGCAGCTTGCCCTGTGGGCGGACGCCGTAGGCGCTCGGAGGGATCGGAGCTTCGGCGGGAGTGATGAGCGGGAGGTCGTCGGGCAGATGCTTGATGCGGATGTCCTTGAACTGAACCTCCATGGCGGGTCCGACGTGAACCTGCATGGCGAGAACGCCGTCAAGGGAGCGGCCTTTTTCATCAAGATCGATGAGGTCGGCAGTGGGGCGTCCGTCGATCCAGTGCTGGAGGTGATTTCCTTGGGCAAGAATCCGGAAGTCGTGCCATTTGCCGGGGGCGGGATCAGCAGTTGGGAGCTTCTCAATCACCCATGGCTGGCCAGTGGCATCGATGATGACTTTTTCCCCGGCGTGGGAGAGGATCCGGCGCTGGCGCTCTTCGTAGAGCATGCCGTTGTAGTCGGGGTTGTTAGAAACAACGTCGCACTGGTAGCCTGAGACGACATCGAGCCCGATTTCGGGGCGAGAGGTGCTACGGTATTGGATGCCGCTGTTGCCTCCATTGGTGATCTTGACCTTCATACGGAGATCGAAGTTCCGGATGGTGGAGCCGGTCCATGAGATGAAGTGGTTCCGTTGGAGTGAGCCATCGGCAATGCCTGTGATGGTGCCATCCTTGACGGACCAGTATTTTGATTCGCCGGTCCATCCGTTGAGATTGTTACCGTTGAAGAGCTCGACGAAGCCGTCCTTGCCGGGATTGAAGCTGACCGAAGCGGTGGACTTGGGGTGGGGGACGGTTGATGGGTTGAATCCCTTGAGGGGATCGAGAGGGCCGCCGAGTTTTGCGACCTGGGCGGTCGTGCGATCGCGCATCGATCTCAGGACCCCGGCATACTCGGGGTCCTTGGCGAGGTTGACAAGTTCGTCGGGGTCCTTGGCGAGGTCGTGGAGAAATTCATGGTCGTTGTCAAAGTAGCGATCGTATTTGAAGCGTTCATCGCGGATGCCCTCGAAAGCCGGAATGCGATTGCGGACGGCGAAGTGCTCGTGGAAGGACTCGGTTCGCCAGTCTTTGGGTTTTTCGCTGCTGACGATCGCTTGGAGGCTTGAGCCTTGATAACGGTCCGGAGGCTTAATGCCTGCCCAGTCGAGGAAAGTGGAGGGGAGATCGAGGTTGAGTGCGATGGCATCGGTGACTTGGCCTCGTTTGGCTTTTGGGACGCGGGGATCGCGGATGATGAGGGGGACGCGGGTGGACTCTTCATAGTGTGACCACTTTCCGGCAAGGCCACGATTTCCCATCAGGTAGCCGTTGTCGGCAGAGTAAACGATGATCGTGTTGTCGGTGAGCCCAGCCTCGTCGAGGGCTTTCAAGAAGCGGCCGATCGCGTTGTCGATGCCGCTGACCATGCGGTAGTAGGCGCGGATGTTGGTTTGGTATTTCTCCGGCGTGTTCCAGCGCCAGAAGTAGCGCTCGCGGGTGATGGAGTTCTGGAAGAAGTCCGGGAGCTCATGAAAAATCTTGGGATCGCTCAATCGCGGCGCGGCGATGGTGATATCTTCATACATGCCGTTGGTGGATTCCGGCCAGGGGAACTGGCCGATGCCCGGACGACGGTCGCCGTCTTCGGCGTGGCAGGCGTTGAACCAAAGGTTTATCGCGAAGGGTTTGCCCTTGGCTTGATCGTTGATGAAGTCGATGCCGCGATCAACGATGAGGTCGGTTTCGTGGCGCAGGGAGCCGTCAGCTTGCTGTTTGTAATAGGGGTTCCGACCGATGTCCTCGAACACGTCGAAGTGGTCCTCACGCTTCCAGCCACTCGGCATCTTGGCGTGCCATTTTCCGAAGTGAGCGGTGCGGTAGCCTTGCTCGCGAAGGATGTCGGTGTAGAGCGTTTTTACGGCGTCGGGCCGGGCGACATCTGGATTACTAGAGGTGCCATAGCTGCGACCTGTCAGTCCGGTGAGGATGGTGGTCCGGCTGACCCAGCAGATTGGCTGGCTGACGAAGGCGTTCTCGAAGCGAGTGCCTTGATCGGCGAGCCGGTCGATGTTGGGAGTCTTGATGATTTCGTTGCCGTAGCAGCCGAGGGTGCTGGTCGTCTGGTCGTCGGCGAGGAAGAAGACGATGTTGGGTGGATTCTCGGCAGAGGAAGCCACTCCTGACATGCAAATGGCGAAGGCCAAGGTGAATAAGCGTTTGGGAATGCGCAGCCGGTGGTGAATTGAAGTCATGAGCCTGTTTTCTCGGATCGCCCAAAAAAACGCTCCGTAAAGCCCACCGTCAACCTCAATGACCTGAATGGAGGTATTCAAGGACTTGGGCACATGCTGGAGGCCGACGTTGATGCCGATTTTCTGGTCCTGATTACGCAGAAAACCCAAGAAAAACATTGCTAAGAATCGACAGAATGAAGAAAAATCCAAAGCGCTGAGTCATGCTAGCTTCTCAACGCCATCAGCTCATTTTCAGGCTCCTCGATGACCGGGGGCCTTCACGCGCCGCCGACCTGGCGGCTGGGTTGGCGGTGACTCAATCAGCGGGCCGAGTATTTCTTTGCTAAGACCAGTTGCATTACTCGGGTGGTCACGGACAAGGCGGCGGAATCGGTGATTTTGGAGGCGCTCTGGAATCAAGGTTGCGAGATCACACTGGCCTGATAGAAAAGAGCGGCCGCATTAGAATTTACGAATCATGAGTCAGAAAAAAGTTTACCTTGCGGTGGATCTCGGAGCTGGAAGCGGTCGGGTCCTGGCGGGCGAGTTTGATGGATCCCGGATCGAATTAAGAGAGCTCAATCGTTTTGAGAACACGCCGATCGAGCTGCCTGACGGCTGGCATTGGAACATCACTAGCCTCTACCAGAACATCCTCGATGGGCTGAAAATCGCAGCCAAGGAGTATGGCGATGCAGCCATTAGTGTGGGCGTGGATACTTGGGGCGTGGATTACGCACTTCTTGATAGGAAGGGGGCGGTTCTGGGGCTTCCGTATCAGTATCGGGACAGCCGGACGGATGGGATGATGGAGGCGGCGTATGCGAAGGTTTCGAAGAAGGAGATCTACGAGGCGACGGGCATTCAGTTCATGTTTTTCAACTCGATCTTCCAGTTACTTTCCGAAGTCGAGGGCGGCGGTGGCGCGATCGACCAGGCGGAGGACCTTCTTTTCATCCCCGATTTGCTTTCTTACTGGCTCACCGGCGAGAAGTCACAGGAGCGAACTTTCGTCAGTACGACCCAGCTGTATAATCCGGTGACGAGGGACTGGGATTTCAAGTTGATTGAGAAGCTTGGTTTACCGCGGCGTCTTTTCAAGGAGATCAAGGATCCGGGAACCTTGCTTGGCACCTTGCGTCCGAGCGTGGCGGAGTTGACGGGCTTCAAGCATCTGAAGGTGGTAATGGTAGCGGGTCATGATACGGCGAGTGCTGTTGCAGCGGTGCCAAGTGATTCAAGCGTTCCGGCCTACATCAGCAGTGGCACTTGGTCGCTGATGGGCTTGGAGTTGCCGGAGCCGGTGATCTCGGAGCAATCATTTGACGATGCCTTTACCAATGAGATCGGCATCAACCATAGCGTGCGGTTTTTGAAGAATATCTGTGGCTTGTGGCTGGTGCAGGAATCGCGTCGATTTTGGCTCAGTAAGGGCGAGAAGTATGAGTTTAGCGAACTGGCTGAGTTGGCGACCGAGGCCCAGCCGTTTCACGCACTCATCGACCCGGATGACGCACGCTTTGCAACGGCCGGTCGGATGCCAGAGAAGATCCAGGAGTTCTGTCGTGAAACGGGGCAGTATGTTCCTGAGACGCCAGGTGAGATCGTGCGATGCATCAACGAGAGCCTTGCGATGCGTTATGCCGAAGTGTGGGAAAAACTGATGTCTTACGCCGCTCAGAAACCGGAAGTCCTGCACGTGGTCGGTGGTGGTTGTCAGGATCGGCTTCTCAATCAGTTCACAGCAAATGCGATCGGCATAACGGTCAAGGCTGGTCCCGTGGAAGCCACGGGTCTCGGAAACATCCTAGCTCAAATGCTGGCGGATGGGGCAATCTCGTCGTTGGCGGAGGGCCGTGCCATTGTCGCTGCGTCATTCCCTGTCGAAGACTTTGTGCACGTCGATGATGAAGTGTGGACCTTGGCACGCGAAAAGTTCGCATCGATCACCAAAAGTTTATGAATACCGCTTCGAGATCTTTACCCCGAATCCTACTATGAAATATTCCAGCCATATCGAAAATCCCGATGTTGTTCTCATCGGCAGCGGCATCATGTCTTCGAACCTCGGTGCTCTATTGAAGAGCTTGTCACCGGAGCTGAAGATTCAAGTTTACGAAGTCACGGATGATGTTGCCGAAGAGAGTTCCAACGGATGGAACAATGCGGGCACCGGTCACGCGGGTATCTGCGAATTGAGCTACACCCCGCAGCTTGAAGCGGACGGCACCTGCGATGTTTCCAACGTCGTCAACATTTTCGAGCAGTTCGAGAAGTCCCGCCAGTTCTGGGGCTACGCGGTGACCACGGGCATGATCGATCAACCCAAGGAGTTTATCAATCCCGTGCCGCACATCAGCTTTGTCCACGGCGACGAGATGATTAAATTGCTGGAAGCTCGTCACAAAGGCATGGCCGCTCACCATTTCTTCTCCGAAATGGACTACACAACGAACCGCGACACCATAGGATCATGGGCTCCTTTGATCACTAAAGGCCGCGGTGAGGTGCCGATTGCCGCGACGAAGATGGACTCGGGCACCGATGTGAATTTCGGAAACATTTCGCGCAAGCTACTCGACTGGCTCGAGCATCAAGGTGGATGTGGAATTGCGACCGGACACCGCGTGACGAATCTGACGAAAAGCGGCAAGGGCTGGGACGTGGAAATCAAGAATCTCGGGAGCGGGAAGACGATCAAGAACAGCGCGAAGTTTGTATTTGTCGGAGCGGGTGGCGGAAGTCTTCCTCTGCTTCAGAAAAGTGGAATCCCCGAGGCCAAGGGGCTTGGTGGCTTCCCGATCGGTGGGCAGTGGCTGGTTTGTGACGATCCCAAAATCGTCGAATGCCATGAGGCGAAGGTCTATGGTCAGCCGCTTGATGCCGCGCCAACAATGGCGGTGCCGCATTTGGATACGCGGGTTCTCGACGGGAAGAAGACGCTACTGTTTGGTCCATTCGCGGCCTGGACGACGAAGTTTCTCCACAAGAAGGGAAGCGCCCTCGATCTGCCGCTTTCGGTGAAACCGGACAACATCGCGACGCTGATCAAGATCGGGATCCACAATTTGGATCTGGTGAAGTACTTGTTGCAGCAGGGCACTCAGAGCATGAAGGACCGGATGGAAGTCATGCGTGTTTTCTACCCCGCTGCGGAAGCGAAGGACTGGAAGTTGATCGAAGCTGGCATCCGCGTGCAGGCAATCAAGAAGACCGATGGCGAGGCGGGAATCGTGCACTACGGCACCGAGGTGATCACTAATGAAGATAAGACGATCTCGGCTCTGTTAGGTGCATCTCCCGGTGCTTCGGTTTCGGTTCACATCGTGCTGGAGATCTTGAAAAAGTGTTTCCCTGAGCTTCTCGAAACTGCGGAAGGTGCCGCGCGGATGAAGGAAATGATTCCGACCTACGACATCGATATCCGGAAGCCGGAGAACGCCGACTACTATCGCGAGTGCGCGGCGAAGGCGACGAAGGCGCTGGAACTGGGGTGATCCGATCGCGCCCTGTCCTCAATAGGTCAATATTGCACGTGAGCCGGTGCACTTTGCGGTTCCGTCCATGAGATACCATGGAGCCTTTGAGGACAAGCCACCGGCGATCTGCTGATCTGCTCAATGTTTCTCCTATCACCCGTCACGGGAGAATGGCACCGAAAACTGGAGATTTAGGCAGGGTGCTGGGCTATTTCCTCGGGCAAAAGGCGCTGGGCACGGCGAGCAAGCCCTCGCCACCTCTCAATTGGCTTGGCGGGCGGCATAGGCCCGCAAAAGCATTTGGACGAGCTCCGGTAGCCGCAGCGGTTTCGCCAAAAAATCATCCATACCGGCTTCGGCAGCAGCCTCCCGCTCTTCAAGCATCACTCCGGCACTGAGGGCGATAATGAACGACTCGCTGCTAGGGCCGTCTTTGTCCCGGATGAGACGAGCTGCCTCCAACCCATCCATGCGTGGCATCTGCACATCCATGAGAATAAGGTCGTAAGGTTGCCGTTCCGCCGCTTCAACCGCTTCGACACCATCCCCCGCCACGTCGGGATCATATCCCAATTTGGCGAGGAAGCGCCGCCCAATTTTCAGATTCACCGGGTTATCCTCTGCCATGAGGATGCGCAAGGGATGGTTCCGGGCGAATGTCTCGTCGAAAGTGGCGCTTCCCCGGTTGGTATTGGTTTGGCGCACCGTCTTGCCGGTGATCTGCAACAGTGCCTCGTAGAGCCGCTGGGCTTTCACGGGCTTGACCAGGATCACGTCGAATAATCCCGGGGCCGTCGGCCGGCCGGCAGAAGACATCAGGATAATCGGCGTCTTGGCGCAGGCCGCTTGCTTCCGCAGGTGCCGGGCCAGTTCGATCCCGTCCATTTCAGGCATTTCGAGATCCGATAAAATCAGGTCCGGACGATCCCCCGCAGCGATGCCCTGTAAGGCCGCAGCCCCTGATTCACGGGAGATGGACTCCAGGCCCCACAAGGCCAACTGCGCGCGCAGAATGTCCCGGTTGGTCATGTTGTCATCGACAATCAAAACCTTCTGTCCGCTCAATTCGACGCGTGCCCGGTCGCCGAGCGTCTCCTTGGGAGCCTCGCCTTCGCGCAATTTCACATTGACGATGAAGCTGGCTCCTGCCCCCGGTTCGCTTTCCACCCGCAGAGAACCCTCCATCGCTTCCGCAATGCGTCGAGAGATCACGAGACCCAATCCCGTGCCGCCAAACTTGCGGTTCGTTGATGAGTCCGCCTGGGAAAACGGTTGAAACAAACGGGCTTGGTTCTCCGCAGAGATGCCGATCCCCGTGTCCCGCACCACGATTTCGATTTGATGCACTCCCGGCCGGACCTCACCGGCACTGGCCGCCTCGATGATGATCTCGCCTTCTGAGGTAAACTTGACCGCGTTGCTGAGCAGGTTGAGCAGGACCTGGCGAAGACGCGAGACGTCGCCCTCGAAATGGGTGAGCACTCGGCTTTGGATGCGGTAGGCCAGCTCAAGATGTTTCGCGGCAGCTTGGGTTGCGACCATTTCCATCGCCTCCTCGATGCAATCCCTCAGACTGAACCGAGCGAACTCCAATTCCATATTGCCGGACTCGATCTTAGAGTAGTCGAGGATGTCATTGATAATGTTGAGCAGCGCTTCGCCACTCGTGCGGATGGTGGAGACACATTCCTCCTGCTCCGTATCCAAGCGGGTGCCAGACAGCAGCGTGGTCATGCCGATAACGGCGTTCATGGGCGTCCGGATTTCGTGACTCATCGAGGCCAGAAAGGCAGTCTTGGCCCGGGCGGCACCCTCTGCACGCTGCCGTGCCAGATCCAACTCCGCGTTGCTCTGAGTCAGCTCATTCGTGCGTTCCGCCACTTTGGCCTCAAGATCTCGATACGACGCCTCCAACTCTCTGGACATGGATCGAAAGCTGGCGGCGAGTCGCTGGCTTTCCTCATCCTCTCCCTCCGGAAGTGATGCGCTGAAATCACGGTGGCTCATCCGTTCCATCGCATTGGCCATCTGGGTGAAGGGGCTGGCAATGCCCCCACTAATCCGCCAGATCATCACAAGTATCCCCGCCAGCGTGATCAAGCCTACCAGCATGTCCCGCAACAGATGCCGCCGCACTTTGGCCCCCAACTCGGCCCGATCCACACCGGAGATCACCAGCCACTCCATCTCCGGCACCCAAGTGTAGAAATTGAACCGCTCCCGCCCCTCCAATTCGTAGACGATCTCGCCTTTATACTGCTGTTTTTCCTTCACCAAGGTCATCATTCGCTCGAACGCTTCGACCGCCCCGTTACGACCCAGCTCCCGCACATTCTTGCCCGTCCAAGTTGGATGGACGACGAGGTTTCCGTCCGAATCGACGATTGCGGAGTAGTGGGATTCCGAAGCCTTCGTTTGCCTCAATGCATCGTGCAGAACCATCAACTCGTGCTGGCTCAAGCCGACATAGATCGCCCCAATGATTTCTTTTTCGGCACTGTAGATCGGCCGGTATGCGGAAATGTACCAATCATCAACCACGTAGGCCCGGCCGTGGAAATCCTCCCCCGCCATGATGGTCTCATACACCGGGGATTCCTGTGGAATGAAGGTTCCTGTCGCTCGGGTGCCTTCGCGGGTCCTCACACTGGTGGCGATGCGCAGCAAACCTTGGTCGAAGCGTTGAAACAGGGTGACCGTGCTGTCGGTCTGTTCCGTGATGGTGTCGATTATCTGGGTCGCGCTGACTCCCCACCGACCCAAATCGTCACCAATCTCCATCGACGGCAAGCGGAGCTCAATCTGCTCTCCAGTGAGCTGGTTCGTCGCCTTCCAATCCGTCAGGGTCGTCTTGTCGAGTCGACAGCGTCCTTCGACCTCGGCTTCGGCCAAATTGAGGGTCCGCTCGACGCTCTCTTGATAGATGCGATAGGCGGTTTGCACGGCCGAGCCGGTCGTGGCCGTGATGGTCCGCAAGCTCTCCATTGAAGATTGCCGGGTCTCCCGCGCATTGATGTAGGTGTCCACCGCAATGACCCCAGCGAGGGCACAGGAAATCCACGCACCAAATCGTAGCAGGAGACGTGAACGGAGTGAAATCATGGCTCTTGCGGAGAAAATTCCGCTGAACCTCTTGAGGGTAGGATTTCACGCGTCTTCTGTCCAGCTAACTGCTAGTAATTGCTTCCCGGTGAGGCCCCAGAGCCGACCGTTGGGTAGGAGCGGAGGGCGCGGAGAAGAAGTTTTCGTTGAGCATGGAGCCGCGAACATGGCGAATGCGGAAATGAATGAAATTTTCCAGATCGAATGTCGGTATCGGTTGGTCCGGCGACCGGGGAAGTAACTCTGCGGGGCCTGCAAAAATTCAATACCAAAACAATATGATGAAGCGCAGAAACGCAATGAAAGCATCGGGTCTGTTGGCCGCGATGTGCATGGGAATCAGCGGTGTCGCAAGCGCCGAAATTTTACCGGATCCGGATGGAAAGCCTGCCGATATGTCCAAACCCGTCCAGGTTTTCCTGATCATGGGCCAGTCCAACACCTTGGAGATGGGCAAGGTCACCGATGAACTCAAGGAAGCATACCCCTTCCTCGCCGATGACTCTGGAAACTGGACCACCCGCATGGATGTGCGCAACGTCTCGGTGATGGTGGGCAAAGGTGTCTACCGCAACGACTGGTTGACCATCAGCGGTAATAAAATCGGCATCGAAGTCGGCATCGGTCAGGAACTCGGCAATGCGATCGATGCTCCGGTCATGATTCTTAAAAGTTCCATCGGCAACCGAAGCCTTGGCTGGGACTTGCTACCTCCCGGAGCACCTCGATACACCTACGAAGGGAAAGAAGAACCGGGGTATTTCGAGTATGTCGATGGCGGTAAAATCCTGCCGTATGAAAAGGGCGTTTCAAAAGTCATCGGGACGAAAGGTAAAAGCAAAGGCAAGGAGGTTGACCCGTGGTATGCCGGCAAACAGTACGATGACGATGTTGCCAATGCCAAGGAGGTGCTTGCCGATCTCGACAAGTACTATCCCGGTGCCAAGAGCTACGAAGTTGCCGGTATTCTCTGGTGGCAGGGCGACAAGGATATGCGCAACCCCGCGCATGCCGCCAACTACGAGAAGCACCTCGGACTTCTGCTCGCGGCGCTGCGTAAGGACTTCAACGCTCCAAATGCCGCCTTGGTCACCGCATCACTTGGTCAAACCGATGAGAGTGACACCGAATCCGGCCACGGCAAGATCCTCCATGCCATGAAGAATTTTGCCAGCGGCAAGTACGAGGACGAGTTCGGTGACAAGCTCGGTTTTGTCTACACCAAACCCCTGCTCGACGCTCCTAACAGCTCAAGTGGTCATTACGGCGGCAATGCCAAGACCTACATGAACGTCGGTCTGGCCATGGGTCGGGAGATGAAAAAGTTGCTTGGGAAGTAACCTGTTTTACTGAAAATCACCCGTCGCATTGCGGGTAAATCAGGGTCGGTGTGGTTTTCCGCACCGCCCTTTTTCGTTGCGTATCGGGAAGCTTCTGAAAAAGCGATGGCTGTCAGAATTTGCTTCTGACGGGAGGCCCTTGGTGCAGCCGTTGGGCAGGACTGGTGGGCGAGGAAAAGCAAGGCTATCAGCTTTTTCAGGATGTTGAAGGATCGGGATGATGGGAGATCTTTCCCATCCCCTGTGAGAAGTGAGCGTTTCATCCATCTTGGCGAAGAGGAGAAGTATGAGGTCTATTGCGTGGACATCATCGGCAAGGTTTGGCTCCATGCGTGCGTAAGAGACTCGACCGCCAACGCGCCTTATGAATCGAAGCACCATTTTTCCTCCCACTTTAGCGACTTTGGCCGCCTTGGTAATCCTCGCCTACGGTGCCGCCCATGCCGCTGGTGAAAATCAACCTAAGGCCTGGACGGATCCGGATACGGCACGCATGCAAGACCCGGATTTCTTGATCCAAGGGGAATACGGCAGCCTCGACGCTGGAGCTGCAGCGGGCGTGCAGGTGGTCGCGCTGGGCGATGGCACCTTCGATGCCTATCTCCTGCAAGGCGGCCTGCCGGGTCTGGGGTGGATCGAGGGGAAAACACGTGAGCACCTCAAAGGGACACGCAAGGGCGAAATCGTCGACTTTGTCGGTGCGGACCCAAACATCGTTGCCTCGATCCGCGACGGCAAATTTCTCGTAACTGGTGAGGATGGCGAGCAATCGATTCTCCTACGTATTGAGCGTCACAGTCCCACTTTAGGAGCGAAGCCTCCCGCAGGCGCACAGGTGCTCTTTGATGGAAGCTCCGCCGAGCACTGGGAAAACGGAAAAGTCGAGAATGGCCACCTGCTCGCCACCGGCTGCACCAGCAAGCAACGTTTTGGCGATTACTCGCTCCATCTTGAGTTCCGCACGCCCTACATGCCTGCGGCCCGCGGCCAAGGTCGCGGAAACAGCGGCGTTTACTACGGCGGCCGTTGGGAAACCCAAATCCTTGATTCCTTCGGACTTGATAGCAGGGACAATCATTGTGGCGGTATCTATTCGATCTCCAAGCCGGCTCTCAACATGTGTCTGCCACCATTGACTTGGCAGACCTACGACGTCGACTTCACCGCCGCCGAGTTCAATGCCGAAGGCCAACGGACCGCATGGCCTCGGATCACGGTGAGACTCAATGGCGTACTGGTGCATGAAAATCTGGAACTCAACAAGGATTTCACCACCTCTGCGCCGATCACTCATCCACTCGACGCTCCCGAGGGACCGATTTTCCTTCAGAATCACAATAACCCGGTGGTGTTCCGTAATATCTGGATCGTGCCCCGGAAATAAGTGAGTAGCTAGGGCTCCTCCATTCTCTCCATTATCAATGGGATCGTATTCTCTTCATTTAGCTTTGTAACAACCTCCACTAACAGATGATGTTCAGTCGACTGCTTTCTTCCATCCTCGTGAGTTCCATGTGTTTTTTCTCCGATGCCGGGGCCGTATTAGCGCCGCGCGATCTACGCTGCGAGGGGATGAGCGGAATACCCGCAGTGATTGCCACGCCGGGGCTTTCTTGGCGGGTCGAGTCCTTGGAACGCGGCCAGGTCCAATCGGCGTGGCAAATCCTTGTCGCCAGCAATGCAGAACTGCTTGCGAAGGAAAAGGGGGACCTGTGGGATTCCGGCAAGGTTCCCGCCACCCGTTCGCCGATCGTGACCTACGCAGGTCGCACGCTTGGGTCCGGTCAGCGCTGTCATTGGAAAGTCCGCTCATGGGACGCGGAGGGAAAAGTCTCTGAGTGGAGCGAAGCGGCTATCTGGCAAGTCGCCCCGCTCGAGCCCGCCGACTGGCAGGGGGCCCGCTGGATTGATGACGGTCGCGACAACCCGCAGCGCGACGAGGATTTTTACAAACCGGATCCAGCTCCTCTGATGCGTCATGAGTTCACCCTGACCAAGCCGGTTGTGAGGGCGCGCCTGCACCTTGCCGGACTCGGTTGGTGCGTGCCGAGCCTGAATGGCAGCAGGGTGGGGGATCACGTGCTCGACCCACCATGGACCGCTTTCGACAAGCGCGTCTTGTTCAGCACCCACGACGTCACCTCACAACTGTCATCCGGCGCGAACTGTCTGGGCTTCGCTCTCGGCAATGGCTGGTTCAATCCGCTGCCCTTGCGGATGTGGGGCGGGCGCAACATCCGCGATAGTCTCCCCCTCGGTCGCCCACGGGTGATTGCCTGTCTCGTCGTGGAGCATCCGGATGGATCCACCACCAAGGTTGTCACCGGCCCCGGGTGGCAAACCACCCAAAGCGAAGTAATCTCTAACAGCGTCTATCTCGGCGAACTTCGTGACGCCCGTCTCGCCATGGAAGGCTGGGACAAAGCTGGCTTCGACGCCACGGCATGGAAGCCAGCCCGGGTGAGCGATGCTTCGCTCGAGCCGCTGCGAGCACTGATGACTCCTCCGGTGCGTGCCGGTGAACCCATTTCCGCTGTCAAGGTCAGCACCCCGAGTCCCGGCATCCATATTGTCGATTTAGGACGGAACTTCACCGGAATCCCTGAAATCAAACTGCATGCCCCCGCAGGAACCAAAGTGACCTTCCGCTACGGTGAATTGCTTTACCCTGATGGCACGCTCAATCCCATGACAAGCGTCTGCGGCCAGATCAAGGACCGCGGAAAGGGAGTGTCCATCGGCGGACCCGGTGCCCCCGTCACCGCATGGCAGCAGGACGTCTATATCACCCGCGGCGGAGAGACCGAAGTGTTCCGCCCGGAATTCACCTACCACGGCTTCCGCTTCATGGAAGTCACGGGCCTGCCCGAGGCTCCGGCGGTGTCCGATGTGCGCGGTATCCCACTGCATTCGGATATTGCCGATGCGGGCAGCTTCTCGTGCTCGAGCGAACGGCTTAACCAGATCCAGGAAATCTGCCGCAACACCTTCCTCGCCAATGTGGTCAGTGTGCAATCGGACTGCCCGCACCGCGAGCGCTTCGGCTATGGCGGTGACATCGCGGCAACCAGCGAAACGTTCCTGATGAACTTCGACATGGCGGGCTTCTATGCCAAGACCGTGCGCGACTGGGGCGATGCCGCCCGCCCGGACGGCCGTCTCACCGACACCGCTCCTTTTGTTGGGATCGACTACTGTGGCGTTGGTTGGGCGATGGCTCACCCGCTTCTGTTAGAGCAACTCTATCAGCACTACGGTCTGGTTCGCCTGCTCGAAGAACAGGTTCCCATCGCGATCCGTTGGCTGGATAACGAGGCCTCCAAGCGCAAGGACGGCTTGGTGGTCAAAGGGCTCAGCGACCATGAGTCCTTGGTCAAGGCCGGTGGTCCGGTGCTCACGACTCCGATGTTTATCGATGCTGCCCGACGCGTTGGACGGCTCGCCCGCCTGATTGGGAGGGGAGATGATGCGGACCGCTGCCAGAAGATGGCCGATGAGTCCGCCGCCGCCTGGGCCGCCGCGTTCCTCGATGCGAAGACCGGCAAGGTGGGCGATGGATCGCAATCGAACCAAACCTTCGCCCTCGGTTTCGGCGCGGCTCCCGATGCAAGCCAACTGTTGGTCTTTCAACAATTGTTGGATGGAATCAAGTCACCCGATGGGCCGCGCCTAAGCACCGGAATCTTCGGAACCCGATTCCTGCTGGAGGAACTCTCGAGGAATGGGCGCAGTGAGCAAGCCTTCGCGCTGGCCGACCGCAAGACCTTCCCATCGTGGGGCTGGATGTTGGAAAACGATGCCACCACGCTGTGGGAGCATTGGGCCAAGGACGACAATACTTATTCTCATAGCCACCCGATGTTCGGCTCGATCTCGGGATGGTTCTTCCGCTGGCTCGGCGGGATCCAGGCGGCCGACGATGCCGTGGGCTTCGACCGGATCGAGATCCGGCCACAGCTTGTTTCCGGCCTCGAATGGGTGAAGTGCTCGCATCGTTCGGTCCGTGGGCTCATCGAATCCAACTGGACCGTCACCCCGACGGAGCGGAAGTTTGAGATCGTGATTCCACCGGATACGAGAGCACTCGTAGAGTTGCCGATTCGCACGGGTGACGTGGTTCGCGAGCGTGGCCGACCGATCGCCGATGTCGCAGAGATCGAGCAACTCGAATCCGGGCCGACGAGTCGCCTCCTTCGCCTTGGTAGCGGGCGCTATCAATTCTCCATTTCCTCCAAATAGAATGATGAATTTCCGACCAATGATCTCGTCACCGCATTTTACCAAACTTTTCAGTGGTCTGCTGCTCGCAGCCATGACGACCCTGCCGGCAGAGCCTGAAATCATCCCCGGCGCGACTGAGCTGAGTCCTTCTCGATCCCAGTATTTCTCATGGATCAACAACACCAACGAAGGCTCCACCGAAGCCCAGACTCTCACCAACCTCGAGTTCTTCAAATGGCTCCATGACGAGTATGGAATGAAGCTCGACATCTATGCCTTCGATGCTGGAGCGATTGACGCGCCGAATTATTACGGCAACATGCAGAGCGACAAGTTCAAGACACAGTTTCCAAGAGGCTTCGATCCGATCTACGAGCTGGCCAAGAGTTTTGACTGTCGTCTCGGCGTGTGGCTGGGGCCGGATGGCTTTGGCGACACGCCCGCCGAAGAACAGGCCCGAATCGACATGCTCGTCGGCCTGTGCCGGGACTATGAGTTCGCACTGTTCAAGATGGATGCGGTGTGCACCCAACTTCGTCCGGAGAAGCGGGATGCCTTCGCCCGCCTGATGACCGAGTGCCGAAAATACAGCCCGGATCTGATCCTACTGAATCATCGATTGGACCTCGGCGATGCCGTGCCCCACGCCACCACCTTTCTGTGGGAGGGTGCTGAGACCTACATTGATGTGCACATGGCCAATCGGAGTCGAACCGGCACGCACAACCGGGTGCAGGCGATTTCCCGTGGTTTGGTGCCAGATTTGCAGCGTCTAACAGAAGATCATGGTGTCTGCATTTCGTCGTGCCTCGACTTCTGGGAGGACGACTTGGTTCTGCAGGCCTTCAATCGTAGCCTGATCCTCGCGCCGGAAATCTATGCGAACCCGTGGTTTCTGCGCGACGATGAGTTCCCCCGACTCGCGCGGATCTATAATCTCCACAAACGCTATCGCGACATCATGGTGCGTGGCATCGTGCTCGATGAAAGCCGCTATGGTCCGAATAGCGTGTCGCGTGGCGACGAGGCAACCCGTCTCGTGACATTGCGCAACCTGACCTGGGAGCCGGTCACTTATCGCGTGCAGCTTGACGCGTCGATTGGCCTCGGTGCCCAAGGCCCGATCGAGTTGCGTCAGTTCCATCCCACCGAGCGGATCATCGGGACATTCAAGAGCGGTGACGAGGTGTCGGTCGAAGTGCGACCTTTCCGTAGTTGCCTGCTGTTGGCGGATACCAAAAACACCGGCGGGGTCGGGCTTGTCGGCTGTGATTACGAGGTGGTTCGTGACGTGCCCGGAAAGGATGTTGTCATCCGGGTGCTGGGCGGAGCGGGAGAAGCTTCCGAGGTGTCGCTGCTCGCAGCTGGCAGGACTTTCCGCAAAGCCACGCTGGACTCCAAACCGCTTCCGAAGCTGCTTGCGGGCGAAACAGAAATGATCGCGTTTCCCGGCAAAGCAGATCGCAAGTCATGGCACCGGAGAATCGGCGCGCCGAAGGTTGGTGATGTGCCCGCCGACGCGGAAACGCTTTACGAGAGCAGTTGCTTCGCAGCCGACAACGACCCGCTTGAGATCCGCTCGTTGAGACGTTCGGGACCAAGTTCGATCCCGCAGGTTCAGAAAGCGAGGCAGGCGTTTCTGGATCAGCCGATCATTGCTGAGCGCGGCATTCTCCAAGAGTATCTTTTCGACGGGAATCCCTCGACGGTTTATGACCCGCTGCGCTCGATGCGAAAGTCCCCCGAAAGTCGTGTCCTTAGAGTGGATCTCGGCAAAGAGCGGCACCTCGATTGTCTTCTGTTAGAGACTCCGCTTGAAGGGGAATTACTTCACGCTACGGTAACTCCGCAACATTATGCTGAAACGTCGACGGATCTGAAGACGTGGACACCGGCGAAACTCGTGCAGGACGGGCGGAACATCCGGATCGAGACTGTCCCTCATGGAACCCTTCGTTACCTGAGGAGCAATCTGGTACCCGACAAGTTAGCCGAGATACGGGGCTTCTCGGGCGAGACTGAGCTCGAACGTGTGGGCTGGCGGATGTCTTATGCCTTCCCTGCCTATCGCGATGCCCGCCAGGCGTGGACACTTCCATTCACTTTGGATCAAGCCCCCAAGGGCGGCTATCTCACGGTTGCATGCAACGGCACTCACGGTGTGGAGGGCGCATGGGTCGCGCTGCGGGTGGACGGGCGCTATGTCGGGGCTCCTGCACGAGCTCCGTCCTATCCGGTCAATGCATGGGAATACGGGGTTCCCAGGACCGATGGCAACTACAGCTACTTCATCCCTGTCACCCCGGACATGGTGGGCAAGTCCTGCGAAGTGGTAGTACTGGCATTCGATCCGGAACATCTCGGTTTCACACCCGACGTCTGGCAAACCACAGGGTCCGACCCCTACCAAACACGGACCTTGCTTTTGTCGGAATGAATGCGAAGCAATCAGTCGCTAAGCGTCACGAAATCCTTCTGCGAACTAGCGGGAAATTGTTCGTCTAACAGAATCATCTAAAGCCAATCAATGAGATTTTCCAAGCTATTCCAATCTGTGCGATTGGCAGCGACCTTGTTCGTTTTTCTGCTGCCCCTCCATGCGGCGAACGGTGAATCAGCAACCGCGCCCAATCCGGCACCTGGTGCCGTGGACTCCTCTTCCCAGGTTTCTCCCGAACTCGCGCAGGCTCTCGAGAAGCTGAATTTGCCAGGCGTGAAGATCGACCTCGCTGAGCGCTGTGTCGATGTCGACAGCGAGGTCTGCCTTCGTGACGGAATGCTCGAACTGATTGCCTGCACTAAGGACAGCAAAGAGCATGAATCCATCGTAATGGTGTTAGCAAAGCCCAGCCATATCCACACCGCTTTGCTCCTCCTAGGAGCCAAAGCGGGTAACCCCGCGATGCGCAAGGCGATCGACCAAGAGGGAACTCGTTTTATTGACCTTCCTCCCCGCGGTGGGCCAATCGATGTGTTTCTCGTGGTCAGCGATTCAAATGGGAAGGAAACCGAGCGGCCCATCAGCGACTTCATCATGCCGTCCGAAAGGTTTGGCGAGGAGGAGGGAGAGGAGGCTAAATTCCCGACTCACACATTTTTATTCGCCGGGTCCTTTCTGCATGGCCAGGGAGAGGGGCCGCGCACCTATGTCTGCGATCAGACCGGGAACGTGATATCGATTGCAACCTTCGGTGATGAACTGCTCTGCTTGCCTGACATCCATAGTAATGAAAACGGGGCGCTGGCATGGCAGGTGGATGGTGAAAATCTTCCAGCCGTGGGATCCCGTGTCACCTTACGCCTGCGTCCGAAGTTCCAACCCCCGGTTGTTCCCAAGAAGGAAAGCCCGGCAGAGAAGTGACGCGTTCGTTTAGACCCCTCGTCGGAATTTCGCTGTCGTTAGTGCAACTTGCAATTTCCGATTCGTGATACTCCATTTTTCCAGAGAGTATGGTTTGCCTTCGCCGCGTTTTTATGACACTTCACTGCAAGGAGTGGCGGGCGGTGGAGGTATAAAAACCTGCTTCCATCGATCGGCCAAGCATTGGACCAATCCCTTTAACTTTTCCACCCAGTCGACATTCCATGAACCATCTGAAGTCCATCCAAATCTCACGCCGCTCATTCCTGAGGAAATGCACCGCCACCGCCGCCGCGACTGGATTGCCGCTGTGGTTCGTGGAACGGGAGTTGGCTCATGCTGCTGAGTCTGTCGCCAAAGTCGTGTCTCCGAATGATCGTCCGACCGTTGCGTTGGTCGGTTGCGGCGGTCAGGGAAGCGGCGATGCGCGAAACGCACAGAAGCTCGGTGATGTGGTGGCGGTGTGTGATGTGGACCAGAGCCATATCGATCGAGCCGTGACGAGGTTTACCAAAGACGGCAAAATTCCGGAGGGATTTCGCGACTTTCGCAAATTGTTGGAGCGCAAGGACATCGACTGCATCATTAACGGCACCCCGGATCATTGGCATAGCCTGATCAATATTGCTGCGGCCAAGGCGAATAAGGACATCTACTCGGAGAAGCCACTGACCCTGACCATTGATGAGGGCAAGCACGTGGTCAAAGCGGTACGCGAGAATAAAGTGGTCCTGCAAACCGGAACCCAGCAACGAAGTAGCCAGCGTTTCCGCATGGCCTGCGAGATGGTCCGTAACGGCCGCATCGGCAAGCTAAAGGAGGTCAACGTCTGGCTGCCCGCCGGCCTTAGGGAGGGTCCGTTCTCCAGCACTGCCGTTCCTGCCGAGCTCGACTGGGATTTCTGGCAAGGCCAGGCGGCCGCCGCGGACTATATGAAGGAACGTTGCCATGTCTGGTTCCGCTATTGGTATGAATACTCCGGTGGCACGATGACTGACTGGGGCGCGCACCACATGGACATCGGCTACTGGGCGATCGGTTTGGCGGCACCCACTCAAATCTCAAGCAAGGCTCTAACAAATCCGATTTCTGGCGGTTACACGACCATCAGCGACTACGAGGTGAAATTCACCTACCCGAACGGCGTGGTGTTCAATGTCCGCTCGACCAAGGATGACAGCCCATTCGGAGCGACTGTCAATAAGGACGGACAGCGTAACGGCATCCGCTTCGAGGGAGCCGATGGCTGGATCTGGGTAAACCGGGGTGAAATCAAGGCCAGCGACCGCGAGTTGCTCACCCAACCGCTTCCGGAGGATGCCGAGCGTCTCTATCTCAGCAACGACCATATGGGGAACTTCTTCGATTGTATGAACACTCGCAAGGACCCGATTTGCGATGTGGAAACGGGCCACCGCTCGGCCACAGTGTGTCACTTGGGAGCGATTTCACTGCGCACCGGAGGTAAGGATCTTCAGTGGGAACCGGATAAGGAAATCTTCACTGGTGAACATGCCGCCGAGGCAAACTCTTATATCTCCCGCGAAATGCGCAAGCCTTACGATTACAGCTTCGTTTCTTGAGACTTGGTGCTCGGTGATAAGAAGTAAGGCGTCGTGCTGCCCTTCGTTTGGGTGTCCGCCCGGAGCGCGTGGCTACGGTTGGGGAAGGCATGGCCTGGGAGTTCCGCAAGGCGGCACGAGATCCGGTGCCCGGTGCCTCGCGTCACGGCTCACTGGCCGGGTGACGAAAAAGCCGACGCTTCAGCGCGAAGGAGACATGGACCAGTCCGATGAGTGCGGGCACTTCCACCAGCGGGCCCACAACGGCGGCAAAAGCGACGCCGGACTCGATGCCGAAGACCGCGATCGCCACGGCGATGGCCAGTTCGAAATTGTTGCCCGCCGAGGTGAAGGCGACGCTGGCAGTCCGTGGGTAGTCGGCACCCAACTTGGCGGCCATGACGAAGCTCACTAGGAACATGACGGCAAAGTAGATGACCAGCGGAATGGCGATGCGGAATACATCCATCGGCAGCTCGACGATGGCATCTCCCTTGTAGGTGAACATCACCACGATGGTGAAGAGCAGTGCCACCAGAGTGATGGGTGCGATGCGCGGAATGAAGCGGGTTTCATACCACTCGACGCTCCTTACGCGGGTCAGGACGATTCTCGTGAGCATGCCGGCGAAGAATGGGATACCGAGGTAAATCATGACCGAGACGAAGATGTCCTTCATGGCGATCTCGACGATGACTCCCTCCAATCCGACCAGCGGCGGCAGCACGGTGATGAAGAGCCAGGCGTATGCTCCGTAGAACAGGATCTGGGCGATGCTGTTAAGCGCGACCAAGCCTGCCGCGTACTCCGACGAACCTTTGGCCAAATCATTCCAAACCAGGACCATCGCAATGCAGCGGGCGAGGCCGACCAGAATGAGGCCGACCATGTAGTCGGGCTGATCTCGCAGCAGCAGGATTGCCAGCACCCACATGATCACCGGGCCGATGATCCAGTTTTGGACCAGTGACAGCCCAAGGAGCCGAGGGTTGGCGAAGACTCGAGGCAACTCGCCGTAGCGCACCTTCGCCAGTGGTGGGTACATCATGACGATGAGCCCGATGGCCAGCGGCAGGTTGGTGGTGCCGACTGTGAAGGGGGCGAAGAATGCCTCGGGATCGGCAATCAGGAAGCGACCGACGAGAATTCCGGCGGCCATGGCGGCGAAGATCCAGACCGTCAGGTAACGGTCGAGGAACGACATGCGGGCGGCGACGTGTTCGGACATGGCAGATCAGCGTTGGTCGAGACGACCGTCGGCGTAGGCAGTGAAGACCCGCTGGATCTCGTCGCGCACCCGGCGGAAGACCGCCATCTGCTCCTCTTCGGCCGCCTCGGCATGGGCAGGGTCGTCGAAGGGGTAGTGGTGGCGGTTCACCTGGCCGGGAAAGACCGGGCAGACCTGATCGGCGTTGCCACAGACGGTGATCACCGTTTCCACGGCCTGATTGAGGAAAGTGCCGAGGTGCTTCGAGGTATTGGCCGAGATGTCGATGCCGATCTCGGCAAGGGCCTTGATGGCCAGAGGATGGACGTAGCCGGCGGGCTTCGATCCGGCCGAGGCGACTTCGAATTCCGGGCCGAGCGCTTGTTGCAGGATGCCTTCGGCCATGTGGGAGCGGCAGGAATTGCCGGTGCAGAGAATGAGGATCATGAGGGAAGATGGGTGGTTGATTCAGCAGCAGCCGGAACCGGGGGTGCAGCAGCCCTGTTGACCGGGGATTGACGGCAGTGAGAAGTCCGGCAGGCAGAGGTCCTTGGCCATGCAGTCGGTATGCTCGAAGCCATCGCAGGAGGAACGGCAGGCAGCGATCTCCAGTTGTGTCGGGTGGGCGAGGGCCTTGGTAGGCTGCACCCGGTGGTCGGCGATCAGCACGCTCATTGCTTGGCGAATTTGCCAAGCTTACCAATCTTGTCAAATACGAAACCTCTTGCGAGAACCTTGCTGGAGGGTCGAAACAGCGGGCAGACCCGCAGAATCAAGCCTTTCGGCGGGTCGGTAAAATAAGGATTCGCAAGTGTCTCGCTGGGGTTGCCCGGTAACTGTGGGCGACCGCTCCTTGGAACGCTGTGAGGGGATCGTGACGAGGCGATCCGTTTGAGCGACGGGGCGTCGATTCTTGCTTAGATTCCCGCCAGAATCGCGTCGGTCATGGCGGTGGTGCCGACTTTGGTTTCGCCGGCGGCGCCGGTGGCGATGTCGCCGGTGCGAAAGCCTTTGTCGATGGCGGAGGAGACGGCTTTCTCGATGGCTTCGGCGGCTTCGCTTTCGCCGAGTGAGAAACGTAGCAACATGGCGACGGAGAGAATCTGGGCGATCGGGTTGGCGATGCCTTGGCCGGCGATGTCGGGGGCGCTGCCGCCGGATGGCTCATACATGCCGAAATAGAGCTCGCTGCCTTCCTTCTTTCCTCCGAGCGATGCGGAGGGGAGCATGCCGAGTGATCCGGAGATCATTGCCATTTCATCGGAAAGGATGTCGCCGAAGAGGTTCTCGGTGACGAGCACGTCGAAGCTGTCGGGGCGGCGGCAGAGCTGCATCGCGGCGTTGTCGACGTAGAGGTGGGAGAGTTCGACTTCTGGGTAGTCCTTGGCGACTTCGTTGGCGACCTCACGCCAGAGCACGGAGGAGGCAAGGACATTGGCTTTATCGACGGAGACGAGTCTTTTCCCGCGGCCCATGGCGGCGGTGAAGGCGACACGCAGGATGCGTTCGATCTCACTGCGCTTGTAGATCATGGTGTCGAAGGCGACGGTTTCACCGTCGCGTTCTTCGCGGCCTTTCGGGCTGCCGAAGTAAACGCCGCCGGTGAGTTCGCGGACGCAGAGGACGTCGAAGCCCTTAGGGATGAGTTCGTTTTTGACCGGTGAAGCGTGGGTGAGGGAGGGAAGGCAGACGCCGGGACGGAGGTTGGCGAAGAGGCCGAAGTGCTTGCGGAGCGGGAGTAGGGCACCGCGCTCGGGCTGGATGTCGGGAGGTAGGCTCTCCCACTTGGGCCCGCCGACGGAGCCGAAGAGAATGGCGTCGCTGTTTTCGCAGGCGGAGATGGTCTCGGCAGGGAGTGGTGTCTCGTTGTTAGTGGCATCGAGTGCGGCACCGCCGACGAGCTGGACGTTGCGCTCGGTGGTGAAGCCGAATTTTGCTTCGACGGCGTCGAGGACGCGCAGGGCGTCGGTCATGACTTCGGGGCCGATGCCGTCTCCGGCGAGGACTGCGATGCGGTGGGTGCGAGACATGCGGGAAGGTGAAACTTTAAATCCGAGACTTGAAACTTCAAAATTGGGGAAAGCGCAGCAGTTGGAAATGTCTTGGGGATTTCCAGTTGGCAAGCGGGGGAATCAGGGCAGGCTTGGCCGATGGAGATGCTGGTGCACGTCGGATGGTTGATCGGTGGGTTGGCTTTGTTGTCTTTTGGGGCGGACTGGTTGGTTCGCGGGGCTTCGGAGCTGGCGATTCGGGCGGGTTTGACGCCGTTAGTGGTGGGTTTGACCATCGTCGCCTTTGGGACGAGTGCTCCGGAACTGGTGGTGAGTTTGAAGGCAAACCTTGATCCGAATACTCAGGCAGACATCGCAGTGGGAAACATCGTCGGATCAAATATTTGCAATATTGCCCTGTTGCTGGGGATCGCGGCTCTGATTCGTCCGTTGGTCGTCGGCGGACAGGTGGTGAGACGGGAAATTCCTCTGCTGCTGGTGATCACCGGTGCTTTTGTGGCAATGATCTGGGATGGGGAGCTGGCTCGTTGGGAGGGTCTTGTGATGACGGCGGGAATCATTCTCTACGTCTTTACAAGCTTGAGGATCGCGAAGATGAATCCACATGATCCTGCGGTTCAGGTGGAGATCCCGGAAGGGGCGCTTGCAGAAGTGTCTGAGAAGGGAAGCTGGTGGAAGAGTCCGATGTGGATTATTCTCGGGTTGGGGGGCTTGATTTTCGGCGCAGATCGATTGGTGACAAGTGGTGTGGCGATCGCGACGGCCTTTGGTGTCTCGCAGATTGTGATTGGCCTAACCTTGGTGGCGATTGGTACCTCACTTCCGGAGTTGGCGACGACGATCGCGGCTGTTAGGCGCAGGGAGACCGACATCATCGCGGGAAACATCATCGGATCAAATGTGTTCAATATTCTCGCAGTGATGGGAATCGCCTCGGCAGTGAAGCCGATCACGGTGCAATCGCTGAACCGCATCGATCTCGCGGTGATGAGCGGATTTACCCTCGCCCTCGTGCCGATCCTTCTGCGAGGGCGCACGATCAACCGCTTTGAGGGCGGGCTGTTGTTGATCGGTTACTTTGTTTACTGCGCGTGGCTGGTGAAGCCGGAGTGGTTTGGGGGTGCTATCTAATGCTCACGGAGTGTAAGTGAAAGCACGCAGGACATTGGTGGATGGAGTGCCAACGGCGCTTCCATCGGTCCAACCAGAAGTGGGTGTGTGGAATGAGAGGATGACGTCAATGGATGTCCACGCTCCCAATCCGGCAGGAGTATCGAAAGTGGCGGTAAGTTGTCCCAATGGGAGTCGTGGGGCGAGTCCGCCCGATGCTCCGAAAGCGCCGATTGTGGATATGGGGTCGAACCAAGCGAGGCTGGTGAGTGTTCCTGACCCTCCGTTGGAATCGGTCCATGTTCCGGTTGATGACGAGGTGAAATCTAGGGTGATTGTTTCTCCCGTGCGACTTGTGATGGCGAGGGAGGCTCCGGCTTTCGCTAGATCGCTAGGGGCGTTGATCACCTCGCTGTAGTCGACGCTCGGGAGCCGCATAAAGAAGCGGTCGAATGTGACTCCACTAACGTTGAAGTCGTAGCCCGGAGAAGCATCGACGCTGATGGTCCGAGTTAAAGGTGTCCAGTTGATGAGATTCGTAGTGTAGAATGATAGATACTCCGTTTGAAATGAACGATCAAAGGAAATGGTGAAAGTGGATGCTCCGACATTTTGTGATGGGATGAAGGGGGAAGCGTTTTTCGTCTGAACATGAGGCAAGCGAAGAGCGGGTGAGTTGATGTCAAAGGCGGCTAGTCCAGGGCCGGATACGACAACGCTGGTCATCGTGATTGGTGTGAGCGGCTTATCAGCGGTGCCCGTAGGAAAGAGTGTCGCATTTGCGAAGTTATCAATGATCTCTTTTCCCGAAATAACCTCGCCGAAGACGGAGTGCTTATCGTCTAGATGCGTGGGGGCACTCAAGGTGATGAAGAATTGAGAACCTCCCGATCCCGGGAGTGAACCCTTGGCCATCGAGAGCTTGTAGGATCCAGAGTGACGCAGGGTTCCATCGAACTCATCTTGAATCGAGAAACCCGGGCCATCCGTACCGTTTCCGTTGGGTGATCCTCCTTGGATCATGAAGTTATGAATCAAACGGTGAAAGGTGAGGCCATCGTAGTAGGGCTTCCTTTCCTGAACCGCGCCGGTTGTTAGGTCGATCCATGGTCGCTGACCGCTGGCGAGTCCAATGAAGTTGGCGCAGGTGCGGGGAACCTTGTCGTAGTCGAGTCGTGCGCGAAATGTTCCAAGAGGAGTGGTGCCGTGCGATACGGTGAAATCGGCAAAAATCTCATCGCTTGCTAACGATGCGATCGTGGTGGTGATGGCAAGAAGTGGAATAAGGAACGTTCTCACAAGGTGCGAAATGGTGGCAGGATTTCGATGGAAATGATTTAGGCTTCGGCTTCTGCGGGCGACCACTCTTCGCCGTCTTCATCGGATTCGCCGGGGCCTTCCTTGAGTTGGCGTTCCCAGATGTAGCGGCGGAAGAGGACTTTCACCGAGGCGGAGAGTGGGACCGCGAGGAGGGCTCCGACGAAGCCGCCGAGGATTAAAGACCAGAAGAGCATCGAGAAGATGACGGTCATCGGGTGGAGGCCGACGGAGTCGCCGACGATCTTTGGAGCGGTGACAAGCGAGTTGATCTGTTGGACGATGATGAAGATGGCGATAACGGCGGCGACGTAGGACCATGGGTTGTCACCAAGGAAGGAGGGCTCTGCCGAGAAGTGGAAGTAGGCGAGGAAGCAAGCGGGGATCAGGGTAATGATGTTGCCGATGTAGGGGATGATGCCGAGCAGGGCCATCATGATGCCGATGAGGAGGCCGAGTGGCAGGCCGAAGATGGTGAGGGCGATGCCGACAAGAATGCCATCGATGAAGGCGACGAGGACCTGACCGCGGAAGAAGGAGATGAGATACTGGTTGACCTCTGTTAGAGTTTCGATGAGCTCGGTTTTGAAGCGTGAAGCCTTGAGGGGGACGAAGTCGTGCCAGTGCTCTTTGATGGCGGCACTTTCGCGGAGGAAGTAGTAGAGGTAGATCGGCACCATGAAGAAGCCGATGACGAGACCGATGAAGCCGAGGATTTTCGAGGTGCCACCACGGATGAAGCCAAGGGCTTCGTCTTGAAGGCCTTTGATGCTTTGCCAGAGCTCGGTTTGTTCGAGATTGATTTCCGGGTAGGGGATTTCATCTCGTTGCGCTTGATCGAGAAGCTCGCTTAGAGCTTCGCCGCGCATCGCGGCAACTTGCTTCGCGTCGCCTTCATTGGTGGCTTCTTCGATTTTCGCCTCTTTGAGGATCAGGTCTTCGGGGGCGGAGAGGGCCCAGTCGATCAAAGGACTGGTCCAGGAGTGTCGCTCGCGCTCCTCGGTGAGGGCATCGACGATTTTTTCATCGAAGGTCTTTGGTTTTTCATTAGCGGTCGATTCACCCGATGCAAGGACCGGTGTGCCGTTGGATTCGATCTGGCGCTGCTTGAACTGGTTGATCTGGTTACCGACGAGCGGAATCATGATGGCAACGAGGGCGAGGGTGAGCCCAGTGGCGGAGCCGAAGGTCATGACGACGGCTTTTCCACGAGTCATGCCGCGCTTTTGAAACCAGCGGACGATGGGATCCAGCAGGTAGGCGATGATGGCGGCGACGGCGAGCGGGACGAGGACCGGCTGGAGGAAGCCGAGGATCTGTCCGAAGAGCCAAATCATTCCGACAATGAGGGCTCCGAGAACGAGGATGGAGACGCCGGTAGCGGCATTCCAAAGCGTGCGGATCTGAAAGCGGGAGGGATAGCGAGCCATGTGTCGCGGATTTTCCTATCAGATGAACGCGGAACTTGGGGATGGAAAAATTTGGTGGGTTTGGAGCGGGGATACTGGCGGCTGAAAGCCGCCTTGCCCAGCCATGGCGCTCGGGAGAGCGCCACTCCAATGCCGCTGCTTAGCTTTTGGCGACTTTGTCGAGGACGCCGTTGACGAAGCGGCCGGAGTCGGAGGTTCCGAAGCGTTTGGCGAGCTCGATGGCTTCGTTGATGGCGACGGGGGCGGGGACCTCGGGGTCGTGGAGGATTTCCCAGGTGGCGAGGCGCAGAATGGCTCGGTCGATGGGGTCGATTCGCTCGGGCGAGAAGTTCTCGATGACGGTGTGGAGCCGCTCGTCGATGCTTTCCTTTTCCTTGAGGATCGAGTCGGTCAGGCGATTGGCTTCGTCGCGGAGAGCCTGGATGGAAACCTTGGTGTCGCGGATTTTGGCGAGCTCGGTTCTGTCCGGGAAGTCCTCGGGTCTCTCGATCATCCGCATGCGGTCGGAAATACGATCAAGGCGGCGGAGGCTGCCGGTGATGGCTTCGAGTTGTTTGGCTTTGGAGGGGTGGTCTTCGAGTTCTTCGAAGAAGCGCTTGATCGCCGAGGAAAGGGCACGGTCGATCCGGAAAAGCTCGGCGATGGCTTCCTCAAAACGGCGACTGACGGAGTCGTCGTCGTCGTTGCGGGGAATGCGGGAAAGGGTCGCCAGCTGGGCGCACCACTCGCTTTCCAATGATGAGATCCGATCTAGCAGAGCCGAGGCTTTTTCCAGAGAAGGATCGGCGCGGAGAATGGCGGAGGCGGGAGTCAGGCGTTCGACGAATTCGTTGTGACGTTGTTCGCGGCTGACGCTGAGGTGGTGGATGGTTTTCCACGTCGCGAGCATCAAGGCGCGTTGATCAGACTCCGTGACGAACTGCCAGAAGGGCTCGCGAAGGGAGGCGGGGTCGGCTCCACCTTCGAGATCCGAGCAGTAGAGGAACTGCACGACGGCTTCGCGGATTTGGCGTCGACTAAGCATGTCGTGAAGTGTTCACCCTCCCGGTATCCTTGGGCATGGTGCGGTCGAGCTCGTGGAAGACATCGACCATGGCGGCTGCGGCTCGTGCGGCTTCCTTTCCTCGGTTGAGATTGGCACCAATGCAGCGGGCATAGGCCTGCTTCTCGTCATCGAGGAGGAGAACCTCATTGATCACCGGGACGCGGAATTCGACGGCGAGCTTTTGCAGGGCATCGGTGACCGAGCCTGCGACGAGGTCGGCATGGGCGGTGGCTCCCCGGATGATGACGCCTAAAGCGATGACCGCAGCGGGTGTTTCACGCTCGAGCACGGTGGCAACGGCCACGGGAATCTCGAAGGCTCCCGGGACGCGGATGAGGTCGACGCGGGTTGATGGCATCAACACGCCGATTTCATCGACGGTGTTGTCGACGAGGGCGTCTGCGAACTGCTCGTTGTACTTCGCAGCGACGATGCAAACACGGACACGTTGGCCCATGATTCGGGGTTGGGGCGGGAGCGCCGAGGACATGGGCGGGGTATGGCGGGCGGGAGCCGAGTTGTCAACGGGGGGACATCGGAGAATCGAGATTCTCTTAAAGTCCGATCCGGACCTCACCCGGCCCCGTGCTCACCACCTCGGGGACATCGGAGAATCGAGATTCTCTAAAAGTCCGATGGGTGCGATGATCCGGTCTGCGGGGGTAGACCGGGTTTTCAGATGCTGTGGCCCATCCGGCTGCGCTTGGTCTCGAGGTAGCGCTCGTTGTGCGGATTCGAGGGGCGGCTGATCGGGAGCTGCTCGACGATTTCGAGGCCGTAGCCTTCGAGGCCGACGACTTTTTTCGGGTTATTGGTCATCAGGCGGATCTTTCCGAGACCGATATCTTGGAGGATTTGGGCCCCCATGCCGTAGTCGCGGAGGTCGGCGGAAAAGCCGAGCTTTTCATTGGCTTCGATGGTGTCGAGGCCTTGTTCCTGGAGCTTGTAGGCGTGGATTTTGGCGGCGAGTCCGATGCCACGACCTTCTTGGCGGAGGTAAAGAAGTACGCCGCCTTCGTCGGCGATGCGTGCCATGGCGTCGTGGAGCTGGCCGCCACAGTCGCAACGGTTAGAGCCGAAGACATCGCCAGTAAGGCACTCCGAGTGGACGCGGACGAGGGTGGGCTTTTCACGATTGATCTCGCCTCGGGTCAGGGCCAGATGATGGGAGCCATCGGTCTCGATGCGGTAAAGGTGGCAGTCGAATTCGCCGTGATCGGTGGGGAGCTTGATGACTTCCTCGCAGACGACGAGCTTTTCGGAGCGGCGCCGCCACTCGATGAGTTGGGCGATGGTGCAGGCTTTGAGTCCGTGCGCTTCCTGAAATTCTCCGAGGTCGCCGACGCGGGCCATGGTGCCGTCGTCATGCATGATTTCGCAAATGACCCCGGCGGGGGGCAGTCCGGCGAGGCGAGCGAGGTCGACGGCGGCTTCGGTGTGTCCGGCGCGTCGCAGGGTGCCGCCGGCGCGGGCTTGGAGTGGGAATATGTGGCCGGGCTGGACGAAGTCGTCTGGCTTGGAACGGGAGTCGGCGAGCAGTCGGATGCCGAGTGCCCGGTCGGCGGCGGAAATGCCGGTGGTGATTCCTTTCGCGGCATCGACCGTCACGGTGAAAGCGGTGCGCTGGACCTCGCGGTTGCGTCGGGTCATTGGGGCGAGATCGAGTTCCTCCACGCGCTCCTCGGTGATCGGTGCGCAGATCAGGCCGCGGCCGTGGGTGGCCATGAACGAGACGGTTTCCTGAGTGCAAAGAGAGGCGGCGGCGATGAGGTCGGCCTCATTCTCACGTGAGGGATCATCGGCGACGATCACGATGCGTCCTGCGGCGATGTCGGCGATGATTTCGTCGATCGGACTGAATTGAAGGGCGGTTGCCATGGGCGCGGTGAGGCTCGCTGCTGGAGAGGCAGTGGTCAAGAGGGGGAATCGGAATGAGCAACAACGAAATCGCACGAAACTCCGCGAAATTTTTTGAGCTTTGATTTCGAAGATCCGATCTTAGTTCGAAGTCTTGAAATTTCGCTCTTTTGCAGGGCGCTCAAGCGAGGGACGAAATCGGACCAGGATGGATAGGATAAGTAGGATGAAGGCCACGAAATCCGACCACTTTGATGTCCATCATGGTGAGTGAGCCTCAATGCTGGGAAGAACTGAGTGCAATGATTCCAAAATCCTACCCATCCTATCCATCTTGGTCCGAAAAAATTCAGTGGGATTTGGAGTTCTCCCTAACTTGAATCTTGAGCAGAGGAAAAGGATGCGTTTCGGAGAGCGACTCAAATCGGCTTCAGTGGCTCGGTGCCGACTTCTTCCGCCAGCTCGGCGAACTCATCGAGCTCGGCTTGGGTGAAGTGGAGGCCGCCGGCTGCGTCGGAGCGCTTGCGGGCTTCGGCTTCGAATTGGCCGGGGAGGATGCACTGCTCGTTTCCGTGGCCGAAGATGTCGCCGATGACTTCCTTGAGGTTCTCCATCTGGCTGCGGCCTTTGGCGAAGGCATTGCCGGAAATGGCGTCGGGGTGGATGACCTGGAAATAGAACGCGGTGCTGGTTTTTTCACCCGGACCAGCCTGCGCGGCGCGACCACGGATGCTTGGAAGCGAACCGCCGATGAGGGCTCCGTAGAGTTCGTTGAGAAGGCACATGGCGTAGCCCTTGTGCGCACCGAAGGGAAGGAGCGCGACGACTTCGTTCGGGTCGGTGGTCGGCTTGCCGTCCTTGTCGACGGCGGCGTTTGGTGGGAGCTGCTTGCCTTCGCGCTTGAGCGCCTGGACACGGCCCATGGCGACGACCGAGGTGGCCCAGTCGCTGACCAGCGGGAAACCTACGGCATCCATCGTAGGAAAACCCCAGGAGTGCGGGTTGGTGCCGAGAGTTGGGAATTTTCCGCCGAAAGGAACGACTTCGGCGAGGGCGGAAGTGCAGTTGGTGTAGGCGATGTATCCGCGCTCGGCGGCTTCCATGACGTAGCCGCCACCCCAGAGGTAGTGGAAGGCGTTGTCGACTGAGACCTGGCCGATGCCGTATTGGTCGGCGAGCTCAATGCAGCGGTCGATCGCGCGGTAGGCGACGGATTGACCGAGCTTGCGATTGGCGTTCCAGGTTTCTGAGGCCGCGAACTTCGAAGGGATGACTTCGATTTCCGCACCCGGTGTGCAGCCGCCAGTGGCCGAGCCGAAGAGGTGGTCGAGATGGAGGGCTTTGAGCGCGTGGTGGGTGCGGATGCCATGGCGGGCGGCTTCGGCAGCGAGCTTGGCACCCTCGGCAGACTCGTCGGCGGTGAAACCGCGGGATTCATAGGCAGCTTGGACAAGACGGTCGTGATCGGGGCGGGAAACAGTGAGGAAATCGGACATGGTAATGGACTTGGTGTGGCGGAGAAGCAAAGCGGACTTGTCAGACAACTCAAGCCCGGATTTGTAGTGCTGAATTGCGGAATGATTTGGATCTCTTAAGGAGTGGATTCTACGATATGGGGTATGGTATTTCAAAAAATGACACTAGATGTGGTGCTTTCCGGACCAAATGCTTTTCGGGAGACGATTGCTTGCTAGCTTCGCGGCTACCCGGATTCCCTCCCGGGTTCACCCTTAACCCCGCTTCTGTCACACATGTATCTCAAATCACTCGATATCCACGGGTTCAAGTCGTTCGCCGACAAGACCCACCTCGAATTCCACCAAGGCGTGACCGGCATTGTCGGTCCGAATGGCTGTGGAAAGTCTAACGTCGTCGATGCCATCCGCTGGGTGCTCGGTGAAACCTCTGCGAAGGCGCTGCGTGGCGGCGAAATGGCGGACGTCATCTTCAACGGCACGGAAAAGCGCAAGCCGCTCGGCATGGCGGAGGTCACACTGACGATGGCCGACTGCGAGGAATCGCTGAAGGTGGATTACAACGAGGTTTCGATCACTCGTCGGGTCTTCCGCGATGGCAAATCGGAGTATCGGATCAACAACACGCTCTGCCGCCTGAAGGACATCCACGACATGCTGATGGATACCGGCATCGGTCGGACCGCCTACTCGATCATGGCGCAGGGCCAGATCGACCAGATCCTTTCCTCGAAGCCGGAAGAACGCCGGATGGTGTTCGAGGAGGCCGCGGGGATCACGAAGTATAAGAAGGAGAAGAAGGAAGCGCTGCGGAAGCTCGACTACACTGAGGCGAACCTTTTGCGCGTGAGCGACGTGTTGGCAGAACAGGAGCGCCGCATGAACTCGCTGAAGCGGCAGGTGGCGAAGGCGCGCCGCTACAAGAATCTCGCAGCGGATGTGCTGGTGCTGGATACGCACCTGGGTCATCGCCGTTTTGTCGAAATGAGCGCCGAGCGTGACGAATATCGGACCTCGATCCGTTCGCTTGAGGCAACCGAGTGTGAGCTGGAGCGCTTGATGTCGCCGAAGGAAGAAGCAGTGGCGGATGCGCGATTGGCGGCGCGGAATTTCGAAGGCGAACTGGCCGAGCTGCGTCAGGAGCTGAACAACCACCGGAACGCGCTGACGAGTGCTGAGGGACGGATTGCTTTCAACGAGGAGCGCCGCGCCGAGCTGGAAGGCCGCGTGGGTCAGAACCGTGAGGAGATCGAGGCGACTCGCGAAAAACTTGAGCGTCAGGAGTTTGATTTTGTCGCGGCGAACGAAGCGCTTGAGCAGCTTGCTCGTCGGATCGCCGAGATGGAAATCCAGCTTGAAGAGCAGGAGGAGCGGACTCGTGGAGCGGCGGCGCGTCGCCAGGAGATCGAGGCTCAACTGCGTGAGTCACGCGTCGAAGCGAACCGCACGCAGACGATCATTGCTGCCACTCAGGCGAAGATTGAAAGCTCGCTGGCACAGCTTGAAACAAGCCGTGAGCGGGCGAAGCAGCTTGCCGATGAAGAAGAGCGCCTGAATCAAGAGCTCGAAGAGGCGACCCTTCAGCGTCAGGAGATCGCGACGAAGCTCGAAGAGCATGCGGCGAATACTTCGGAGCTTGAGGAAGCTTTCCAAAAGGCCGAGCGCCAGTATCAGCACAACCGTGGTGATCTGGATGCAGCTCGCACGGCAGCTTCTGAAGCGCACAAGAATTTGGCGCAGCGCTCATCGCGTCTCGATGTGCTCAAGCAGCTCGTGGCGAGCGGTGAGGGTTTCGAAGGTGGCACGCGTTCGGTGCTTAATGGTCTGGATCAGCCGGATCAATTCAAGCCGGGGATTCAAGGGGTGCTTGCGGGCTTCATCGAAGCCGACAACGAGTGTGCTCGTGCCATCGAAGCGGCGCTCGGTAGTCATCTTCAGGCGGTGCTCGTTTCCGATGAGTCGCTGGCGGAACAACTGATTGCGCGTCTAACAGAGAAGAAGCTCGGTCACGCGGCGCTCCTTCCTGAGAGCTTCGTGGGTGCTTCCCGGGGCACTCAGATGGAGACCGTGCCCGATGGCGCGATTGCCTGGGCACTCGATCGAGTGAAGACCGATGCGCGGATCAATGGCGTCATCGAGCGTTTGCTCGAGAAGGTGCTGATTGTTCCCGATTTGGCAACCGCCCTGAAACTTCGCAATGGCCATAGGGACGTGATTTTTGCCACCAAGCAGGGTGAGCTGTTAGGTGCGGAAGGGATCGTCTCCGGTGGTGCTGCAGGTGAGGGGAATGTCTCGGTGCTGGAGCGTCAGAACGAAGTCCGCGACCTCGAAACGGAAGTGGCTGGTCTGGCCCAACGGGAGGAGGAGCTGCGCCATCGGGTGACGTATCTTGAGTCGGAAGTGGTCAGGCTTCAGGAGGAAGTCGAGTCTGCGCGTGAGCGGATGCAGCGCCACAAGGTCGAGATGTCGACGCTTCAAGGTGAGCTTTCGCTGGCGACTCGTGAGCTTGAAAGTGTGGAGACCAAGCTTGAAAGCGTGCGCTGGGAGCGGGGTGATCTTGAAAGCCGCGAGCAATCGGCCACGGAAGGTCGCTCGACCTTGGAGCAGGAGCTTTTCGCGGGTCGTGAGCGTCTGGCGGGATGCGAGAGAGATCAACAGAGTTTGCAGTCGCAGGTTGAGTCCGCTCAGCGTGAAGAGTCTGAGTTGGCGCAGGCGCTGAACGAGCTGAAGACCTCGCTCGCGGTCGAGAGACAAAGCAAGCACGCGCAGGAAGCCCAGCAGCAGCCGATGGAAGCGCGCCTTGCGGAGTTGCGCGAGATCAGCGTGCGGCGCGAAACGGAGATCAACTCCTTCATTCAGCGCATGGAAGGTGCGGTGGAAGAGAATGCCCGTCTTCGTGAGGAGAGCGAAACTCACCGGCTCGAAGCTGAAGATTTGGAGGCTGAGCTGGAGTCGCGCGCTGGTCGTCGGAATGAGCTTTTGGAGGTGATCGACAAGGCTGAGGCGGAACTTGCCGAGGCGCGTCGTGGACTTGCGAAGTCGTCCGAGCAACGTGGACGTGAGGAGGTCGCGGTGACGAAAATCGAGCTAAAGCTTGAGAATCTGGTCAACGCTATCGTTGAGCGGCACAACATTGAGTTGGCGACCTTCGAGCCGGATGCGCATGCCCTGCTTTCCTGCATCAGGTCGCAGAAAGAGGCGCAGTCACGTGGTGGTCGTCAGCGGATCATCGATGGCGATGAGGACGGTGAAGACGAGTCCGAAGGCCCGGTGATGGTGGTTGATGATACGGGTGACGATGACGAGATCGAGCTGCCATCCGAGATGGTCGGCGAGCCGGATTGGGGCTTTGTTGAAGCCTGCGTCGGTGATCTCAAGCGCCGTCTTGATTCGATGGGGCCGGTCAATGTCGATGCGATCGAAGAGTTCGAAGAACTTGAAGAGCGCTACAACGATGTCCGCACGAGCTACGAAGACTTGGTTTCCTCAAAGGAGGAGCTGATTCAGGTGATCGAGCGGATCAACGAAGAGACCGAGCGTCGCTTTGCCGAGACCTTTGCTCAGGTGAAGATTAACTTCCGCGATATGTTCAAGGAGCTCTTCGGCGAGCAGGGTAAGGCGGACTTGTTGCTGGTCGATGAGAGCGATCCACTTGAGTCCGGCATTGAGGTGATTGCCAAGCCTCCGGGCAAAAAGCTGCAGAGCATTTCGCTACTTTCCGGTGGTGAGCGGTCGATGACGGCGGTTGCGCTGCTTTTTTCGATCTACATGATCAAGCCGAGTCCGTTCTGTGTGCTCGATGAGCTGGATGCGCCGCTCGACGAGTCGAATATCGGCCGCTTCGTCAAGGTGCTCGATCGCTTCGTTGATCGCTCCCAGTTCATAATTGTGACTCACTCGAAGCGCACCATGAGCCGGGCCGACGTGATGTATGGGGTGACTATGGAAGAGTTCGGAGTTTCGAAGCCGGTCGGCATGCGCCTCACCGCATTGGACGAGGGGGCACCCAAAGGCGAAGCGAAGTCGGCGGCCCAGAAGGCCGCGCTGCGCCTCGACGCGTAAACAGTTCTTCCGACAGAAGAGGGATGGGGGCGGTAGCGGAGACCTGAGTGGGTCCGAGCTGCCGCCTCCTTATTTTCTACAGGTAAGAACAAACGTAGTGGCAGGGGCGCCCGCTTACGATGATGGTGAAGCTGGAGTCGGCGGGGATTTTGAAGGATGAGCCCCTGCGGTAAGTGTCGGTCTGGTTGGTTCCCTCGATCACGACCTCGCAGCTTCCGGCGATGATCTCCATTTGCTCGGGAACCCCGGTGTCGAAGTGATAATCACCTGGAAGAACGACGCCGAGGGTCTTCTTGGTGCCGTCTGGCATGATGATGCTGTGGGAGACGACCCGACCTTCGAAATAGACGTTGGCTTCAGCAATGGCGGTGACGTTTTGGAATTCCATGCACGTGCTTTGCCGAAGGCACCGGGCCTCCACAAGAGTAAATGTGGGGCTGCAAAGCAGTGCGGATGATTTGGTGCCTGATGCAGGAACGTGAGTTGAATGGAGATTGCAGGCGTTGCAATTTGTTGGTGGGCGGTCAGGGTCGGGAGCGTCTCATGCCTGTTCTTGATCCCTCCCTTGTCTCTGATCCCAGCTCTAGTTCTGCCGTTCTTGATGCTTTTCTCGATTACCTCGTGGAGAGCGCGATCGAGCCGTATGGGCATCAGGAGGAGGCGATTTTAGAGCTTTTTGAGGGGAAAAACGTGATTTTGAACACGCCGACGGGTTCGGGGAAATCGCTGGTGGCGCTGGCGCTGCACTTTCGGGCGATTTGTCAGAAGCGTCGATCCTTCTATACGGTGCCGGTGAAGGCGCTGGCGAATGAGAAGTTCCTTTCGCTCTGCAATACCTTCGGGCCGCAGCAGGTGGGGATGATCACCGGGGATGCGACGGTGAATCCGGGGGCTCCGGTGATCTGCTGCACGGCGGAAATCTTATCAAACATGGCTCTGCGTGAAGGCGCGAACGCGGCTGTGGATGATGTGATCATTGATGAGTTCCACTATTACTCGGATCACGAACGTGGAGTGGCTTGGCAGGTGCCACTGCTGACTTTGCCGCAGGCGCGGTTTTTGCTGATGTCGGCGACGCTGGGAGAGACGGCGTTTTTTGAGAAGGAACTCACGGCTCTAACAGGGGCGCAAACGGTGCTGGTGAAGTCGGAGGATCGGCCAGTACCTTTGGAGTTTGAATACAGCACGACGGCGCTGGAGGAGAAGGTCGCCGAACTGGTCGAGCAGGATCGGGCACCGATCTATTTGGTGCATTTTACCCAACTCGCGTGTGCACGGACGGCGCAAAATTTGATGAGCCAGAACTTCTGCTCGAAGGAGGAGAAGGAGGGAATTGCGGAGGTGTTAGAGAACGCGGATTTCAGGAGTCCGTATGGCAAGGAGATCAAGAAGCTACTGCGGCACGGGCTGGGGATTCACCATGCGGGGATGCTGCCGAAGTATCGGGTGCTGGTGGAGAAGCTGGCTCAGCGGGGATTGTTGAAGGTGATTTGTGGGACGGACACTCTGGGCGTCGGCGTCAATGTGCCGATCCGGACAGTGATGCTGACGCAGCTTTTCAAGTATGGCGGACAGAGCACCAAGATTCTGGCGGTGCGGGATTTCAAGCAGATCTGCGGACGGGCTGGGCGGCGGGGCTATGACAACGTCGGCTACGTGGTGGCGCAGGCGCCGGAGCATGTGATTGATAACATTAAGGGATATGAGAAGGCAGTGGCGAAGGGGAAGAAGAGCAAGGCGATGAAGAAGAAACCGCCGGAGAAGGGCTTTGTGAATTGGGATGAGAATACTTATCGGAAGCTGATTGATTCGCCTTCAGAGAAGTTGGTTTCGAGTTTCACGATGCGTCACGGGATGCTGCTGAATGTGCTGAGTCGCACGGATGTGGATGGCTGCGCGGAGTTGCGACGGATTATTTCGATGAGTCATGAGACGGCAACGAAGAAGGCTGAGCTTCGTCGGCGCGCCTTCGCTTTGTTCAAAGGTTTGGTTCAGGGGAAGGTGTTGAGCATTTTGCCGAAAGAGCAACGCACGGGTCCGGCGAAGGTGGTGCTGAATGTGGAGTTGCAGGAGGACTTCACGATGAATCAGGCGCTGGGCTTGTATTTGATCGATGCGATTCCGCAGCTTGATCGCGAGTCGCCGGACTACGTGGTGAATGTGATTTCGCTGGTGGAAGCTATTTTGGAAGATCCGACGGCGGTGCTGCGCAAGCAGGTGGATAAGTTGAAGTCCGAGTTGGTGGCGAAGTTGAAGGACCAGGGGGTGGAGTATGACGACCGGATGGAGCAGCTTGATGAGGTCGAGCATCCCAAGCCGGGGAAGGATTTCATTTATGCGACTTATAACGAGTTTGTGCTCGATAAGCCGTGGGCAAAGGAGGCTTCGGTGCGGCCGAAGTCGATCGCGCGGGAGATGTTTGAGAACTGGCAGTCGTTTGAGGACTACGTGAAGAACTACGGTCTGGAGCGGAGCGAGGCGGTGCTGCTTCGGCATCTTTCGGAAGTTTACAAAGTGCTGAATCAGACCGTGCCGCCAGCGGCGAAGACCGAGGATTTGGAGGAGGCGGAGGCGTTCTTTGGGGACCTCCTTCGCGGGGTGGATTCGAGTTTGATCGATGAGTGGGAGAAGCTGAAGAATCCGGAGTATGTGGCGGAGGAAAAATCAGCCTCACCGGTGAAGCAGGTGCCGTTTTCGCGTCGCAAAGTGGAGTTCGAACGGGCAGTGCGGCACGCGGTGTTTGACTTCGTGAAAGAGCTATCGCGTGGCAATCTAACAGGAGCGCTGGAACTCGTTGAGGCAGAGATGACGATCGATGGACTGCGTGGGGCGATGGAGGCCCATGCGATCGAGCACGGATTTATCCGATTGGATCCTGAGGCGCGGAGCAAGAAGCACTATCGGAGTGAACTGGTGGAGGGGACGCGGAGTCTACGAGTAGAGCAGGTGCTGGTGGATAGCGAGGAACTCAATGACTGGAGCGCGATCTTTGAAGTGGATGTGGCGAAGTCGGATGAGAAGAACGAGGTGGCCTTGGAGTTGATTCAGGTGGGGGCGATTTAGACTACTTCGCGGTTTCTTGTCCGTACCAGGATGTTGGATCGAGGGTGTGGCAGGACTGTTTGGCCTGGGCGGCCTTGGCGAGTTGGGCTTCTTCGCTGAAGGTTTTCCAGGCGTAGAAGAGTATGACTTGGCGCTCGCGTTTGGTGAGGCCGTGGCCACCCAGTTCAGCGATGGGGAGGAGCGTGGCGAAATCGCTGAGGGCTACGGGGCGGCGCTTGAAGTGCTTGGGGACCTTGTAGGCATTGACGGCGCGGATGAAACGGACGCGCGGGTCGTTTGGGGCGGCGTCGACGGCTTCGTCCATGAGAGCACCGCCTTTTTTGAGATACTCGAGTTTCTTGGGTCCCCAGAAGGTTTCGGCAGAGCGCAGGGTGTGGGCGGAGCCGAGATAGACTTTGGCAAGTTGGTCGTTGGGGTCGGCGTCGAGGCACCGCTGATAGCGCTCGATGATTTGGTCGATGGTCGCGGTGTCGGTGGCGTTCTGACACTGCTCGTGCCACTTTTGATAATCAGCGATCGTTCCCGCGTGAGCGAGGCCGGAGATGAGGACGGTGAGAAAGAGAATTTGGAAAATCACTTGGTGGTGGGGTTGTCGATTTTACTTGGTGGCCTCGGGGCGATGGATGATGGCGGTGAGGCGGAGGCGGTTTTGGCGCTGGAGAAGGATGCAGGGGAGGTTGGAGGCGAAGGCGTATGCGATGATGATGAGGGCCCACGGCCATGGGGTCCAGAGGGTGAAGGCGGCGATGACGAGGACTTGAGCCCAGTGGGCGGCTTCGCTGCGGCAGGTTTCGGCGCGGAAGCGTTCGAGGAACTCGGTATCGGACGAGTGGAGGTTCTTTTTGGCGAAGCCTCCGAACCATGGGCCGGCATCGGGGAGGAGTTGTTTCCAAGCACGAAGGCGGAAGATGAGATCGTAGGTCTTACGACTTTCGCCGGGGAGTTTTTGGAACGGGAAGCGGTCGGGATTAAAGCAGGTGAGAGGCATTTTAGTGAATGCCCAGGAGATGCCGAGGTGGGTGGCGGGGATGCCGATGGCGTTTAGCAGGCCGATCCAGAGGTGGGGGAGTTCAAGCCACATGACGTCCTTTCCATTGGGTGGTGGTGCCGCGCCTTTTGCGGATGAGGGCGAGGGCGAAGAGGCTCTGGTAGAAGAAAAGGGCGATGGGAAAGAGGAGGGCGTTCAGGAGGGTGAAGCGGCCGATTTTTTGGAAGAGGAACCAAAGGGTGGTGGCGACTAACAGGTAGCTTCCAAGAACCGGGAGGTGGGCTGGAGTTTCTGCGAGGGGGAGAAGGAGAAGAATGATCGAGATGGCCATCAGGCCAGAGAGCCAGATGGCGGCGAGGGTCAGCGCGAAAGTGGAAGTGAGGCTGGCACCGGAGCTGAAGCCCTTCGTCCAGCTTGAGCCGAGTTCGCGGAACCCTCCGGGGAACATGCGCATGGTGATGCTGCCTTTTCCGATGAAGCAGTGCCTTGGGATGCCCAGCCTTTCGAGAGTTCCGGCGAGGTGGAGATTTTCGAGAATGGTTTTTTTTACCGATTCGTGGCCGCCGATTTGCTGATAGATCGACTTGGGGATCCACATGGTTTGGCCGAAGAGGCCGATGCCGGTGGCTTGGTCGCCTTTGATGGTGAAGGCACCGATGCCGCCGACCATGAGGAGGTTGAAGAAGACGGAGAGTTGTTCGTAGGGCTTCTCGGTGCGGTGCCAGGGGCAGATGGAAATGACGGCGTTGGGATGGCTGTTAGAGTGGGCAATGAGGCGGGCGAGGGTGCTTCTTTCCAAGGCCACATCGGCATCGAGGAAGAAGAGCTGTTCGCCACGGGCGGCTTCGGCCCCCTGTTGGCAGGCCCATGGTTTGCCATACCATCCGGGTGGGAGGTCGGCACTGCGGATGACGCGGCAATGGTGGGCTTCGGCGATGGCGGCGGTGGCGTCGTTGGATTGGTCATCGACGACGATGATTTCGAGCGGTTCGACGGCCTGGTCGCGGAGGGAAGGAAGCAGCAGCGCTAGGTTTTTTTCCTCGTTGCGTGCGGGGATGATGATCGAGACCGATGATTTGTTAGAGGCATCGATCGGGAGCTCTTTTAGACGGAAGAAGAGCAGCGCCATCGCAGCGATCGCGATGAAGGCTGAGACGGCGGCGGCGATGATGAAGGCAGCGGTCAACGGGCGGGTCCGGCTTGGGCGACGAGGCGGTCGCAGACTTTCTGGCCGCAGAGCACGGCCATTGGCATGCCGCCGCCCGGGTTGACGCTGCCTCCGGTGAAGAAGAGGTTCTTGTATTTCTTGCTCTGCTTCGGGGCTTTGAAGGCCTTGTTGAGTTTCCAGTCGCTGACGACGCCGTAGATCGAGCCGGCGTTTGAGAGATACATGCTTTCGATATCGAGGGGCGTGAGGGTGTCCTCGACGATGGCATGCTTGCGGAGATCGGTGAGGCCCATGCGTTCGAGCTTTTCGAGGACGCGATCGGCGAAGGCCTTGTAGTCTTCGAGGGTGAGCGGGTTCTCGGGATCAATCGGTGGGATGTGCGGGAGGATCTTGATGTTGTCGCAGCCTTCGGGTGCTTTGCTCGGATCGGTGCGGGTCGGGGCGACGAGATAGATGGTCGGGTCGTCGGGGAGTTGGCCTTTTTTGAAGACGGTGTCGAAGTGCTTCGACTGGTTCTTCGAGTAGAAGAAATTGTGGTGGGCGAGTTGTGGGTAAACGCGATCGGTGCCGAGGTGGATGACGAGGCCGGAGCAGGCGGGTTTGAAGCGTTCGAGCTTCTTGAGGAAGCGGGGTGACTCGTGGAGGAGGTGCTTGTAGGCGGGGATGACTTCCATGTTGCAGACGACGTAGTCTGCTTCGAGCTGGGTGCCGTCTTCGAGCGCGACGCCGGTGACTTGCTTGCCGTCCTTGGTGATGGCTTTGACCTGCGAGTTCAGATGCACGGGGATCTGAAGGTCTGTTAGGAGTTTGTTGAGGCCGCGGGCGAGGTTATACATGCCGTCTTTAACGTACCAGAGTCCGTGATCGAACTGGATGAGCGACATCATGTTCATGTAGCCCGGGGCGTCGGTGGCGGAGGATCCGACGTATTTGATGAAGTATTCGAAGATCCGCCGCATGTGGTCGCTGCGGAAGTGATTGGCGACGGATTCCGACATGCTGTGTTTCCAGTCCATGCCACGACTGAGTCCGAAGAGGCCGTAGTGGCGGATCATTTCCCAGGTGGTATCGAGGCCTTTGGCGAAGTAGCCGCTGTCGACCATCTTGTATTGCTCGCGGCCGTAGCTGAGGAAGCTCTGAAGGTCTTTCCAGTGATCTTCGGCGTTGCCATCGAGCTTGGCGAGTTCCGCCTTCATGAGGGGATCTTCTTGGTAGAGATCGATGACCTTCCCGTCTTCAAAGACGTTTCTCCAATGGGGGGTGACGGGCTGGAGTTGGAGGTAATCCTCCATTTTCTTGCCGGCTCGCTTGAAGAGATCTTCGAAGATGGAGGGCAGGGTGAAGATCGAGGGGCCGAGGTCGAAGGTGAAGCCGTCGATTTCCCGGACGTTAAGCTTGCCGCCGATTTGGGCGTTTTTTTCGAGGATCTCGACCTCGAAGCCCTCGGCGCGCAGGGAAATGGCGGCGGAGATTCCTCCGAGTCCGGCTCCTACGACGATGATTTTTTCTTTGCGCCTGGTCATGACATTTTTGCGATCTGTTGATGCGGAGCTTCTATCCTGTGCCAGAATCAGCGTGTGTCCGAACTTTGCAACCCGGGAGATCAATCCACCGATGCTTTTTCAGAAGATTGCGTGAGGCGGGTGGTGGAGGGGATGCGGGCGGAGACGAGCGCGCTGGATCTGAATTGGCGGGTTTCCACGCTGAAGAAGATTCTGGCGCTGATTGAGGAGCGGGAGGATCAGATCCTGGAGGCGCTGGAGGCGGATCTGGGAAAGCCGCGGACGGAGGCTTGGCTGGCGGAGGTGTTGTTTGTGAAAACGGAGCTGAAGCTGATGATCAAGCAGCTCAAGAATTGGGTGAAACCGGGGAAGGTGGGGAATCCGTTCTACTTTTTGCCGGCGAAGAGCGAGATTCGGCGGGAGCCGTTTGGGGTGGTGCTGGTGATGGCTCCGTGGAATTACCCGTTTCAATTGGCAATGAGCCCGGCGATCGCGGCGATTGCGGCGGGGAACCGGGTGGTGATCAAGCCGGCGGAGGCGGCTCCTGCGACGGCGGCGATGCTTGCGGCAATTATTGCCAAGGCGGCTTATCCAAGAGATCTGAAGGTCGTCTGTGGGGACTCGAAGGTCGGGGCGAGCTTGCTTGAGCAGGACTTTGATTTGTTCTTTTTCACGGGTGGGGAAACGGTGGGTAGGATGGTGGCAGAAGCGGCGGGGCGGAGGATGGTGCCTTGCGTGCTGGAACTCGGCGGGAAGTGTCCGGCGGTGATCCACGAGAGTGCGGATCTGGAGATTGCAGTGGAGAGGATTGTTTTGGGGAAGTTTTTCAATGCCGGGCAGACCTGCATGGCACCGGACTTTGTGATGGTGCCGGAGGGGAAGCTCGATGCGTTTCGTGCGCGGATGCGTGAGGTGTTAGACGCGACCTATGGCGTGGAGGGCGCGGAGATCGCGCGCTGTGTTCACGAGGCGCAGCGGGCGCGGGTGCTGTCGCTGGTGCCGGAAGGGGCGGAGCAAGTGGGTGAAGACGGGCCGCATCCGCTGCGGCTCGCACCACGATGGGCGGTGGTGGACTGGGAGCACGCTTCGATGAAGGAGGAAGTCTTTGGACCGTTTTTGCCGGTGGTGACTTATAGGTCAAAGGAGGAGTGTTTGGAGCGGCTGACGAAGTTGTCGTCGCCTTTGGCACTTTATCTTTTCTCGGGAGATTCGGCGTTTTCGGAAGAGGTGATGGGGCAGGTGCGGTCGGGCTCGGTTTGTCTGAATGATGTGATGAAGCAGGCAACGAATCTGGAGCTGCCGTTTGGTGGAGTCGGGGGCAGTGGGTATGGCCGGTATCGGGGGAAGTCCGGGTTTGATACCTTTACTTATGAGCGACCCGTGACGCGGCGGTTTTTCATGCGCGATGTGTTTCAGCTGAAGCCGCCGTATGGGGATCTGTTAGAGAAGATGCGGCGGTGGGTGAGGTGAAGTTTGTTAGAGCGGCTTGAGTAAAAGGAGGTTGGGGAACCAGCGGCGGAGATAGCCTCAGACATCCTGACCCGGGAGGAAAGGCGATGACCTCAGTGGGATGTATTTGAGGCGTAGATTGGTGCCGGGATAGTGGGTCTCCGTGGCGTTGAGTTCTTCGCAGAGGCGGACGACGATGGTGTCGTGGACGGGGTTGGCTTGGCCGTGGAGTTCGATGCGGAGTTCTCCTGAAACCAGATCGGGGCGCAGGTTGATGGACGTTTGAATGAGGCCGCGCACGAAGCTGCGGGCGTCGTCAAGACGGCGCAGGG
>CAZVMS010000264.1:0-4151 GCA_964628795.1 uncultured Haloferula sp.
ATCTAGTCAGGGTGCTGGGCCATTTTTCCCAGTGAAAGGCGCTGCGCACCTCCCGCAAGCCCTCGGCACCCTCTGCAGACCGCCCGCTTCAACTAAAAATTCGAAAATCACCCTGCCCGAATGGCTTTTCGAATAGGGTCAGCCTAGTCACCATCGCTGACCTGCTCGGCTATCCGTTACGAAAGATACTGCATCTTCGTGGAGTCGGGAACAAGACCCGCCGAGAGCTGGGCGAACTCGTCCGCCTGCTCCGCGACCGCCTGCCCGATGTCGAGCTCGACCCGGCCAAGGCAATCGAGGCCGCTGCCAAGGACGACGAACCCACTCCGGACGCCTACGCCAGCGTGGACTTGATCGCCAAGCAGGTCGCTAATATCGGGCGCGGTAAGGAAGGCGGGGCGGAGCAGGCGATCCTTCAGGCATTCCTCGGCTGGAATCGTCCCGGTGACGAGGACCCGATGGTATGGCCCAGCCAGAGCGACCTCGCACCCTGCCTCGACGTCACCCGGCAGCGGATCGGCCAAGTGGTCACTGACGGTCGCGAGCGCTGGAAACGCTTCCCCTCGATCACCGCCCTCCGGGATACCATCTACGAACTCGTTCGCAGCCAGGGCGGCGTGGTGACCCATGAAGAGTTGATTGCCAATGTCCTCGCCGCCCGGGGCTCCGCCTTCGACGAACCCAAGCGCACCCAAATGGCATCCGTGGCGACACGCGCTGCCATGGAAACCGAGCGGGGCCTGAAAGAGTCGCGCTTCCTCGAATACCGCAGCGGCGACAAGGTCTATATCGCCATGTCCGCGGAGCTGAGGAGCTATGCTGTCGGGCTTGGCGTGGTCGCCGACCAGCTCGCAGGGCAGGAACCCATTCCCAGCCCGGCCAGCGTCCTGGAGGCACTTCACCGGGTGAAAGCTCCGGAGCTCCCCGCCGACGTGATCGCGCCGACCGATCAACGGCTTTGCCAAATCGCGGTCGCCGCCTCGGCAACCGCCGCGCTTTCCAGCCGCATGGAGATCTACGAAGTGGGCCTGTCACCGGAACGCGCCCTGATGATCTCACAAAACGCCCTCTTCGGCGGCACCCTGACCGTGGAGGAAATCCAGAGTCGCGTGGCTGCCCGCCTCCCTCGTGCCAAGCCACTCCCGGGCAGGCCGCAGCTTCACAAACTGATCGAGTCCCTCGGTTTGGAACTGAAGTGGAATCCAGCCGCCGCTTCTGGCAGAGGTGCCTACGAAATGGTCGGCAGCGAAGGCATTTCGATCGACGCATCCGAATCCCTCACCACCCGCCAACGCACCCGGATCAGTCCGGCCGCCGTCCCCGGCGTGGTGCAGCCCGAGATCGCCGAGGCCCAGGCCATCGAGGACAAGCTGAAGTATGCCGCAGACAATGGAGCCTACCTCGCCATTTCCGTGCCTCCGGGTTTCGAGGCCAAAGCGCGTATCGAACTGGAGCGCCGCTTCCCGGTGGAGGTCTGCGACCTCGACTCCGCCTTTATCACCTCCATGCGCCAGCAGGCCGCCGCCGCCGGCGCGGACTGGAACGTCGTGATCCAGGCGGACGCCGCGGCTCCTGATTCGCCTGACTGGAAAAACCTGCAAATGCTTGTGGAGCGCTGCATTCCCGACATTTCCGGCCAACTCCGTTCGCCAGATCGCACCAAGTTACTCGTCCATCCCGGCCTCCTCGCCCGTTACGACCGTATCGAAGTCCTCGCCAGTCTTGCAGCCGATGTTGGGCGCAGCGACGGCATCTACGGGCTTTGGGTCCTGGTCCCCGCAGATGACCGCACAACCCGTCCGTCCCTGAACCGCCGGGCGATCCCATTGGGCAATGATGCCCAGCACGTCCACCTCAGCCGGGCATGGCTGGCGAACAAACATCGGGCATGAGCACAACGACGACCCATTCCCACATCGAGTTTAAGAACGCATTGCGGCGCTGCCGCGAAGTGGCGGAAACTGAATACCGTGTGGCTGACGATGCGCTGGCGCGTGCTGAGACAATCGCCGGGATATTGCTCGATAAGGTGGATACTCTTACCTGCGCGGCATCTTCGGAGCAGGGCCATGGAGAGGGCATGCCGGAGGTCATTCGGATGCTTGGAGAACAACTTAGCCATCAGTTGGAGCACCTGATCGTCGGGACGCGAAGGAAGCTGACCGTGAAACGGCCTCGTTTGCGGAAGTTCACGATCGCGTTGTTCGGCCGAACCATGGCCGGAAAGATTACATTCCGGGAGGCGATCACCGGAGGGAACGGCGCTTCGATTGGCAAGGGAGGACAGAACACAACGAAGCGGGTGCGTGAGTATGAGTGGCGAGGCATCCATATCATCGACACCCCCGGCATCGGTTCCTACAAAGGTGATCGCTACCGGCAACAGGCCATTTCCGCTGTTGGGAAGAGCGATCTGGTTCTCTTCCTGCTTAGCGACGATGGGGTTCAGCAGGATGTCTTTGAAGGAATGAAGGAGGTGCTTCTTGAAAACAAGCCGGTGTTCTTCGTTCTGAACGTCAAACGGGATCTTACCAAGGACACCCATCGGGAGCGCTTCCTGAGGAATCCGAACTCTCTGTTAGGTCGTGAGCGGATTGACGGTCACTTCCGGCGTATCCAGAAGCTGGCTGTGGATACACTCGGAAGCAAGGAACCCCGGGTGTTCGTCCTGCATGCGCAAGCGGCTTACTTGTCGACGCAGAAGCACCCTCAGGCGGATGCGCTTTACGAAGCCAGTCGGATGGAAGACCTACACGCCGCGATCTGTGAGGAAGTCGCCGTGAATGGGCCGATACGGCGACTCCAGACATTGCTTGATGGAACCATCGGCGCGATCGACGCGCTCGGGGAATTTTACTCCCACCAGTCAGCAAGTCTCAAGGACGAAGGGTCTTTCCTTCATCGGAGATCGAAGGATTTTGAATTGAGGGCTTCCCTGTTCGTCCGGGATCAGGATCAGCGGATCACTGCCTATGTGGCAGGATGTTTTCAGGATTTGCACAATCAGGTATTCGACTTCATTGAAGAAAATATCGAGCGGGAGGACATCGCCAAGCAATGGGAACGACGGGTGAAAGCCGCCCGGATTGAGAAGGATCTAAAGGGGTTGCAGAAGCGAGTCGTGGCGGCTGCGAAGACATTTTTCGCTGAGTTTGCAAGGGAGATAGCAGTCGATTCAGAGTTTGTCGGGGGCATGGGTGCGAAGGATGCGCCTCAGCACGCGAATGTCTGGGATCTCAAGCGCGGATTTGGGAGAGCAGCGGCAGCAGCTGGCGTTCTTTCCGCCGTGGCATTCTTCGCTGCCGGAATTGGTGCCGCAAACATCTGGAATCCGGTGGGATTGGCACTTATGGGATTAGGTGCCGTGGCCGGCGTCTTTGCGTGGCTTTTGGGCAAGAAAATGGATCCTCTGGGAAAGGAGAAGGATAAAGCCCGTCTACAGTTGCATGATCTGATTAAGACCTGAATCCGTGAACTAACAGAAGCAAAGAGTCGGCAACCCGCCCTGAAACGGGTTAAGAGCAGTTTATCACAATCACCCAACGGGTTGCCGATGACCAAGCTCACACTCTCCAACGAAAAAATCAACTCCCATGGTGGCCTTGGCCTCGCGGGTAAGCTAATCGCCAAGTTCTGCCGCTTTGGCGAATTCTTCAAGGTGCCCGCTGGGAACCGCTCCGACCGGATTGCCGACACCGATATCCTCACCGCCCAGATCGGACTCCTCGTCCAGGGCCGTACTCACTACGATGACATCGAACTCTTCCGTCAGGACCAAGGAAGCGGCTTCGTCGACGCCCTGGGTCTGAAGAAAGTCCCCGCCGAATCCACTCTGCGCCCCCGCTTAAAAGCCCTCGCCACCGTGGCGACGATGAAAAAACTCGAAGGCTCCAACCTCGCCCTGCTCAAAGCCCACGTCCCCACAGCGCTGGAAATCAACGGCCGTAAATACATCCCCAACGGATCGGTGTGGAAAACTACGTTGTTTTTCCTGCCCAGACTTGTCGTAGTCTGGCGATGGAATCGGCCCAGGGAGCTTGCCTGTAAATCCAGACGCGCACCCACCGGATGAAGCGCTGGGTCCTCTGGGTGGCTCTCTGGACCGCGGTGTTGATGAAGTTGCCGAGGGCTCGGACGATTCCAGCCGGTCC
>CAZVMS010000265.1:0-4526 GCA_964628795.1 uncultured Haloferula sp.
TGTCATTCTGAGTGGCGATGACGAAGAAGGGCTCGGGCAACTGGCGGGTCACGCCGTCGAGCGTGACCTGGTGCTCGTTCATGCACCCTAACAGAGCCGACTGGACGCGTGGCGAGGTGCGGTTGATTTCATCGGCGAGCACGCAGTGGGCGAAGACGGGGCCGGGGATGAATTCGAAGTCGCCGCGGTCCATGCGGTAGAGCGAGTAGCCTAACAGGTCGGCGGGAAGCAGGTCGGGGGTGAACTGGACGCGCTTGAAGGTGCCGCCGATGGAGGTGGCGAGGGTGTGAGCGAGCGAGGTCTTGCCGATGCCGGGCGGGCCTTCGATGAGGACGTGGCCTTGGGAAAGGAGTGCCGTGAGGAGCAGGTTGGCGGCGTCTTCCGATCCGAGAACGGTGGAGGTCAGGCGGGCGCGGAGTTGTTCGAGGGCAGGGCGAGGCATGGGGAAACTTTAAGTTTTAAACTTTAAACTCCAACTTCTGGGAACTCGTGGCGCTCAAGTTATTTTGAGAGCATGCGGATGGCTTCGGGGTAGATGCGGTGCTCTTCGATTTGGATGCGGGCGTGGAGGGTGCTGGCGGTATCGCTGGGGAGGACGGGCACTTTCGCTTGAATGATGATCGGGCCGGTGTCCATGCCGGCATCGACGTGATGGACGGTGCATCCGCTCTCTTTGGCGCCGTCGCTGATCGCTTGCTGCCACGCTTGGAGACCGGGGTAGGCGGGAAGGAGCGAGGGGTGGATGTTGAGGATTTTTCCAGGAAAGGCGTCGAGGAGTGGCTGGCGGACGAGGCGCATGAAGCCGGCGAGGCAGACGAGTTCGACGCCGGCGGCTTTGAGCGCGGCGGCGGTTTCTGCCTGGGCTTCGTCGGGGAACTTCGACTTGAAGCCGCGGCAATCGATCAGGCCGGTGGGGATGCCGTGCTGTTTGGCTCGATCGAGGATGAAGGCGTCCGGGTTGTCGGAAAGGACGAGCGAGATTTCTGCGTCGAGCGAGCCGTCCTCGATGGCGTCGAGGATGGCCTGCATGTTGGAGCCGGAGCCGGAGCCGATGATACCGATGCGCATGGCGGGAGGTTCCGGGCGGGAGGTGTGGGGTGACAAGGGGAAACTTACGAGGGGGTGCGGTAGGGTTTGGAGGTGCTTCGGGCTTTTTGGGGTCAGGGGTCAGAAAGACATCAGACGCTATCGCGCCTCTCCTGCCTTTTGCCTTTCTGATCCCTGTCCCCTGAATCCTGAGCCCCAATGCCGGACCAAGCTCGCGACTCCCTCTCCCCGACTTGAAACTTGGCACTTTCAATCCGGCTTGGCATCTTTCGCGCATGCACGACCCTCGCGTTGATCAACTTGCCCGCCAACTTGTCCGTTACTCGACCTCGCTGAAGAAGGGGGAAAAGATTCTCATCGACCTCTATGATGCGCCGGAGTCGATCGGGCTGGCGCTGATTCGTGAGGCGCGGGCGAAGGGGGGGATTCCGGTTTTGAGGCTGAATCAGTCGCGTCTGACGCGTGAGATGCTGAAAGGGGCGACGGATGAGCAGTATGCGGTGATCGCGAAAGGCTTGATGGCGGAGATGAAGGACATGGATGCCTACATTGCGGTGCGTGGCAGCTACAACATTGCGGAAACGAGCGATGTGTCGGCGAAGAGCATGCAGGTGGCGATGAAGCATTTGCGCCCGGTGCTGGATCAGCGGGTGAAGAAGACGAAGTGGTGTGTGCTGCGCTGGCCGACACCGTCGATGGCGCAGCAGGCGGGGATGAGCACGGAGGCTTTCGAGGACTTTTACTTCGATGTCTGTCTGGTGGATTACAAGGCGCTGGTCCCGGCGGCGACGGCTTTGAAGAAGCTGATGGACAAGACGGAGCTGGTGGAGATCAAGGGGCCGGGCACGGATCTGCGTTTCTCGATCAAGGACATTCCGGCAGTGGTTTGTGCGGGGACTTGCAACATTCCGGACGGCGAGGTTTTCACGGCTCCGGTGAAAAACAGCATCGAAGGCGTGCTGAGCTACAACGCGCCGACGATCTATCAGGGCATTCCGTTTGACTCGGTGAAGCTGACTTTTGAAAAGGGCAAAGTCGTGAAGGCGGAGTCGCCCGGGAAGAGCAAGGAACTCAACAAGATTCTCGATAGCGATGCGGGCTCGCGCTTCATCGGCGAGTTCGCGCTTGGCTACAATGCGGCGATCAAGCATCCGATGCGCGACATTCTTTTCGATGAGAAGATCGGTGGTTCGTTCCACTTCACGCCGGGGCAGGCGTATGAAGAGGCGGACAATGGCAACCGTTCGCAGGTCCACTGGGATCTCGTTTGTATTCAGCGGAAGGACTACGGCGGCGGGGAGATTTACTTTGATGGGAAGCTGATCCGGAAGGACGGGGTGTTCCTGCCGAAGGCGCTGGCGAAGCTGAATGGGTGAGGAAGGAGCGCGCGACGCTGTCGCGCTTGAGCTGGGGTTTCGGCTGGGGTTGAAAAGCGCGACAGCGTCGCGCGCTCCGGTTCTCAAAAATATTTCGTACCTTCCGCGGCAAGCGAGGGTTCTCGGTGGAGTATTGCTGCTGAGGACCGAGGCACGACGAGCCTTCCCATGACCGATTTCTCAGGCTTTTCACGGCAAATGACGCTGCGATCCGGGGGTTCGTGCGCTCGCTTGTCCCGAGCCGGCAGGATGCGGACGATGTGATGCAGGAGGTGGCGGTGGTGCTTTGGAAGAAGTTCGCCGAGCTGCCCGATGAGGATTTCCGGCGCTGGTCGTTCGGCGTGGCGCGCTATGCGGTGCTGGCGTGGAAGCGCGACAAGGCGCGCGACCGGCATGTCTTTGGCGACGATACGCTCGATCTGATGGCTGAGGATGCGGCGGCTTCGCTGCCTGCCGATCGCTTCCGGTTCGCTGAGCTTCAAGATGGAGTCGGGGGCTACAGTGGAAGTCGAGGCACCAGCGAGCTTTTCGATTCCGAGTGCGACTCAGCTCAACCTGCATCATGGCAATCTAACAGCGGACGCCGGCGGCGAAACGATTGGCTTTGTCGTCGAGACGGTCTCCGCCCACATCGTGGATCTGGGAACGCGCTTCGGGGTGAGTGTCGATGAAGCGGGGCTGACCGATGTGGTGGTCCTCGAGGGAAAGGTGGAGGTTTTCAAGGATCACGATGCTGCTCGGAGGAAGAAGTCCCTAGCCTTGTTGGTTGAGGGTGAAGCGGTGCGGGTGGATCGTGGGAAGAAGGCGAAGCGGCTGAAGTCGGTCTCGCTGCGTCGCGATTCCCTGATGCCCATGGGCAAGCATCGCTCGGTCCTTGTGACGGATGTTTCGGACAATCTCGATGAGGTCGGTTTCAATCGCTTTTATGCCATCGATCGGCAGTCGATGGGGCCTGATGCACGACTTCATACCGACAAGCCGGGGCCGCGTTGGCAGGCTGAGGAAGGTAAGAGTTTTCCAAGCATGCTCAAAGGTGCGGACATCGTGCGGACCTTCTTTAATGACCGCCTTGATCGTGATCGGGAGATTCGGCTGGAGCTGAAGAAGCGGAGCACGGTGTTCATCATGCATGAGGCCGGCATGCCGGTTCCGGCGTGGCTGAGTGACGGATTTACCAAGACGAATGCCGCCATCCGCTCCGGCCCGTGGCGGAAGGGAAAAAGCAGTGATGAATTTTTCCGCAGCTACGACGTCTGGAAGAAGAGCTTTGGTGCCGGATCGGTCGTTTTAGGACCAAGTGATGACTCCCGCAGCAAGCCAAAGGCCGCCATGTATGGCATCGCCGTCAAAAGCGCCCGACCCTGAACCCTTTCCCCCCGCATCACGCGGAGGAATTAACAAAACAACAAGACAGACCATGAAATCCACACTCGCAGTGCTGGCCCTCGCAGCCCTCATGATTCCCGCCCAAGCGGAAGAAAAAGTAGCTCCCAAGAAGGGCGGCGATCCGGCCAAGATGCTCAAGCACAAGGATGCCGACGGCAATGGGACGCTCTCACTTGAAGAATTCATCAAGGGAGCCAAGGACGCCGACAAGGCGACCGCAGCTTTCAAGAAAAAGGACAAGGACGGCAACGGCGAGCTGACCCTCGATGAGCTGAAAGCCAAGCCTGCTCCAGGCAAAGGCAAGGCTCCGGCCAAGGACAAAGGCAAGGGTAAGAAAAAGAAAGGCGCTGAGTAATTCTTTCATCTGACTGATTCCGAAAGGAGCGAGTGGAGTGATCCGCTCGCTCTTTTTTGTGGCAGGCTTGTCTTCGAGTGCGAAAGCAGGCTATGAGTCATGACGATGAAAGTGCTGTTCGTTTGGTTGCTGTCGATGATTCTCGTTTGTGGGGCGGAGACGGTGGCTTGGCAGGTTTCCTTGGAACGGGTGGTGGAGGGTGGGTTGAAGAGTCCGAAGCTAGACCCTATTCGAAAAGCCATTCGGGCAGGGTGATTTTCGAATTTTTAGTTGAAGCGGGCGGTCTGCAGAGGGTGCCGAGGGCTTGCGGGAGGTGCGCAGCGCCTTTCACTGGGAAAAATGGCCCAACACCTGCCTGGATC
>CAZVMS010000266.1:0-24321 GCA_964628795.1 uncultured Haloferula sp.
CAGAGAGCCACCCAGAGGACCCAGCGCTTCATCCGGTGGGTGCGCGTCTGGATTTACAGGCAAGCTCCCTGGGCCGATTCCATCGCCAGGCTACGACAAGTCTGGGCAGGAAAAACAACGTAGTTTTCCACACCGATCAAAATACAGGAACGCCTCTTCTTCAGGGTCGGGGTGAGACAGAATTGATACGAGTCAGGAACCATCAAGGTGAAGCAATGCCGACTGCGCTGAAAGCACCGCTGCCGCAAAGACGCTGGAGACGCTGAGGACTTGACTTGCCGCCCGGGAGAAGCAGAACCCTTGGGGGCTTTGACCCGGCCGGGTTTAACATGACTGGGATGAATTTGGATTTTAGCGACGGTCTCGGGGAGGGAAACTGCTTCCATGAACTGCTCGAATGCGAGCAGGGATTCCTCCGTGCCCTGATCCGGACGATCGGCATCCCCGGACCCGACGTCGACGATGTCCTGCAGGACGCCAATCTCTACCTCGTGGCCAACCAGTCCAAGTTCCTTCCCGGCACCCATTTCCGTGCCTGGGCCGCCCAGGTGGTCCGGTTCCGCACCCTGAGCTACTTCCGCGCCCGCAAGCGGCGGCCGACGGTCAACCTTTCGGAGCAGGCGCTCGATTTGATCGCCGGCGAAGTGGTCCGTCAGTTCGACCAGCAGCAGGCGAGATTGGACCGGCTTCCTGGGTGTTTGGAGAAACTGCCCGAAGAGCAACGCCAACTGATGTTCTCATTTTACCGCGACGGCGAGTCCCTGAAAAAGCTCGCCCGGACACGGGGCTGCAGCCATGCGGCGATGCGCAAAACCGTTTCGAGAATCCGGCAGTGGCTGGAGGCATGTATCGAATCCGGCATCGAAGATGAATGATCCACTTGAATCCGCCCGTCACAATCCGCTCCCTACCGCGCTAAGGTCATGAAGATGACACACCGCCCCCAACTACCTGAACGCGATTTCATCGATCTCGTCGAGCGCGTGTTGAACCACGAGGCGAGCCTGGATGACATCGCCCACCTCAATGCCGTGCTTCCGCAGGATCCCTCGGCACTGCGTTACTTTGTCGAGATGCGGATGCTGCACGACTCGTTGGAGGACCGGATGGGCGCGGCATCGAGGGAGCTGGATTCGATCGAGGGTCGGCTGATCGAGTTTCCGGTTCGCCCACGCGCCCACGCGGTGGTCGGCTCGATCCCGGCCAAGACCGGGTGGACGTGGCGGCGCTGGGCCGCCGCCGCCGTGGTTCTGCTGGCGGCCGGCGGAGCTTTCTGGGGCGGGTACCGCCTGCTCCATCCGCCCGCGTTCGAGGTCGTCGCCCGCAACGGCACCGGGTTCTCGGCAGTGCCCCCCCAAGGCGAGTGGATCCGCGAGGGGCAACGCCTCAAGCTGACCCACGGGGCGGTGGAACTCCGCTCTGCCGACGGCAACTCGCTCACCTTCGAGGGTCCGGGCGAGTTGACGGTCCACAACCGTGAACGGCTGATCCTCGGTTCCGGACTCCTGTGGGCCGAACTCGAGGGCGGGCCGCTGCGCATCCGGGTGCCGCGCGGTGAAATCACCGACCTCGGCACCACTTTCGGCATCGATCAGTCATCGGGCACCTCGACCCGGATCGACGTGTTCGACGGCGGCGTGCGGTTCAGCGATTCCGCGGACACCACCCATTCCGTGGAGGCGAAAAAGGGGGAAAGCCTCATTTCCAGCGGCAGCGATTGGACTCCGGAGCGGGGCAAGGCGGATGCGGCGCGCTACACCTCCGGCATCCGCCGGCCACTCGGGTTCTCGTTTGCGGCCGACGACTCCGAAGCCGCCAGGATCCGTTCGTCCCTCGCGTTCGGGGCTCGTTGGACCACCGTCACCACGCCTGCGGGCGCGGCAGAAATGCACAACTCCCCGGTCCACGTCGCTTGGGCGGGCTCGCACCTTTTCTCCACCGGCGCAAGCGGCTCGCCGGAGGCCGCCGTTTTGCATACCCATCATTGTGGTTTCCCGTGGCAGAAGGATTTTCATACCCGAAGCGGCGAGGCGCGCGCGCTCGGGCTGCCGGATTCCGGGGGCGGCATCGTCCTGCGTTTCAGCAACCTGGCCTCGTGGCTCGACCAGATCGGTGCCCGGGGATACCGAGTCATGCTCTATCGCAACACAGGTCCCGGAGAGGACTTTGACTGGACTCCCGTAGCGGAAAGCTCGTGGTTTCAACCCGTCTCCGCCTATTCCGAGGATCCCTCGCCCGCGACCTTGTTGGGGAAAATGACCTGTCAACCCGAGGACCATCGCCCGGCGGATTTCCCGGATGGCACGGGCGGTAAAGGATACCGCGCCGCACATGGCTCCGAGGAGACCTTCGCGGTCGATGTCCTCACCTTGACCGTTCCCGTCCTGGAGCACCCCGCGCGCAGCAACATTGCCGCGGTCGTCCTTCACCCGGTGTTCTGACCGTGTGGTTTTTTCTTCGCAAATCGAGTCACAATCCGGGATGACGGGCTCTTGGGCGGGAAGGCTGGCTTGGTGATCCCGTTCCCGTGCTGATCTTTCACCTGAAAAAATCCCATCACCCATGACATCCACGAGGATCCTTTTGGCGGCCATCCTGCTGGCCAATGGTGCAGCGGCCATTCCCGTCGCGGTAAGCAATCATTCCTTCGAGTTGCCGACCATCGCAGACGGGGTGATCAACAGCACCAGTGGAGTGACGTCATGGAACTACTCGGGCACGGGCAATCCCGGCATTTTCAACCCGAGTGCCACTCAGTCCCACTACACCGGCGCGGGTGACGCCGATCCGAATGGCGGCGTGCTCCCCAACATGGCCGGGCCATCCCTTGGATTCATGTTCCCCGGAAACGGCAACACCGGCGAATTCAGCCAGCAACTGGGAGCCGTCCTGCAGGCTAACACCTCCTACACGCTGACCGTCGCGATCGGGCATCGCAATCACTTCAACGACGCCTAGGTGCCGAAGGATTTCCGCATCGCGCTCGAGACGGCCACTACCCAGGCCGTGGTCGCGGAATTCATCGCCGACGTCCGCAGCGAGAACCCGCTCAACACGACCGAGAACACGACCGGAACGATCACCTTGACCGAATCCACCTTCACCGATTTCACCGCCGCAGCCGCGACCGGCACCAGTCCGGCCGGGCTCGGGGAACCGCTGGTCATCCGCATCCAGGGCTTGGCCGACGGACGCTACCTCGACATCGACAACGTCCGGTTGGTTACGGACCGGCATCCCGGGGAAACCTCCGACGCGCCCATTTTGATCGACTGGTCCGCCGCTGCCGGCATTCCGGCTCCGGTCGGCGATGGAAAACACTGGAACAGCCTGGGTGCGCAAGCAGCCGGCGGCACCGCGTTTGATCTCGCTGCCACCGGGCTCGTTGATGTCACGGGGGCGGCCAGCGGTGTCACCGTATCGGTCGATTTTTCGAATGCCACCACGCCGGGTGCCGGCTTCGGTGGCACCGCGATCGACGGCCCCGCCGGCGCCGATCCCTTCGATGAGCCCAATGCGGTGATCGACGGGATGTTCGCCAACCTGAACAGTGCGGGAACCGCCACCATCTTGTTGACGGGCCTCGCCAGCTCCACCCGTTATGAGATCTCAGCGATCGGCGGTCGGGCCTCCGCTGGAGGGGACGGGCGGATCACCGTGGTGACTGGCAGCTCCGGAAATTCCTCCTACATCTTGAGCAACTCCGGGACAGAGCTCGATTTCAGTGTGATCTCGGATCCAAGCGGCGTGATCGCGCTGAATTTCAGCGAGAACAGCGGCGAAGGCGATACCGCCGCCACGAGCGCCACCTGGAACGCGATGAGCCTCACCCCCGTCACCGGGCCCCCGGCGACCATCGATGTCTATCTGCTCGGCGGCCAGTCGAACATGCAAGGCACTGCCAAAACCGCCGAGCTTCCCGAGGAGCTGCTTTCGATCCCCGAAATCCTGCTGTACGCCGCAGGCACCGGCGTCTCCGGCTCGATCGCCAACCAATGGGTCACGCTGCGCCCTTCCAATGGCAGCACCTTCGGCCCGGAAATCGGCATCGGCGGGAAAATGCGCGACCTCTGTCCTGGTCACCCGATCGCCCTGATCAAGTATGCCGCCAGCGGCAACAGCCTTGAGATCGACTTCAAACCCGGTGCCAACGCCGCGGACACCGCCAACTGGGGCGGGTCGTTCACCGCCATGGTCAACACCTATCACTCCGGCCTTGCCGCACTCGAAGCCGGCGGCTGGCAACCGGTCATCAAGGGCATGTGCTGGCAACAGGGCGAGCAGGATGCCAAGGACGGCCTCAACGTTGCGGAATCCAACACCAGCGCCGACGACTACGGCGCCAACCTCTCCCACTTCGTCGACCGCGTTCGCGAACAATTCGCCTCGTATGCCTCGCCCAACGGCATCCGCTTCGTCCCCGGCCAGGTTCTGCCCTACGCTCCACCCGGTGGCGATGTGGTGACCCGCTTCTCTGGTCGCGACCTCGTGCGCCAGGCCATCCTCGACGCCGATGAAAACTCCGGAGCGCCGCTCTCGATTTCCAACACCCGCTCGATCCCCACCAACAGCACCGACCACCCCGTCCACGAACAGGAGATCCCGGGCAGCACTGACGAGGTCCACCTCGGGGCCACTGCCCAACTCATGCTCGGCCGCTCCATGGCCTACGCCCTGATGGATCTGGATCCGCTCAGCTATGCGGACTGGGCGACAAGCAAGTCCGTGATCGGGACCAGTGACGACGACGATGACGGCGACGGCCTCTCGAACCGCTTCGAATATGAAACCGGCGGCGATCCCCGGTCGGCCGCCGATGCGCCCCGGCCGATCCTCGATCTCGGCAGCGGCAGCCACGCCGAGTTTCTGCTGAAACGGAACCTCGAGGCCTCGGAAGGCGACCTGATGGTCCAGTTCTCCTCTAACCTCAGCGATTGGACCAGCCAGCTGCCGGAATTTCTTTCCAGCACCCGGGAGACCGACGGCACCGCCACCCTGCGTTATCGGGCACCCGTCCCCGTCGCCGAGCCCGGCCAACCCCGTGGCTTCTTCCGGGTCTCTCATCCATCGCCGTGACAAAGTTCTCCTCGTCCCCAGGCACCGCTTTTTTTGATCCCGGGAAATTTTTTCGGGAAAAAAGCGTCACACTGCGGGGGGAGCGGCTCTTTAGTAGCACGTAATCCATCGCGAAACCTCGAGTTCTTTCTCAATCCATCGCCTTTCGATCCAAACCTCATCAAGACCCAGCCATGAAACAAACCACTTCCCTTAGCCTCGCCCTCGTGCTGGCCACCGCCGCCGCCGCTCCCGCCGCCACCGTCCTGATCGACTTCTCTGCGGCGGCCGTCGCGCCCAGCCCGTGGAACTCCTTCGGCACCACTGCCACATCCGGCACCGCAGCTGATATCACGGTCACCAATCTGTTGCTGAGCGACAATAGCGGCAATTCATCTTGGGACGTTTTTGTGGATCATCAGGGTCTCACAACGGGCGACCGCAGCGGCTTTGGCGGGACCGCCATCGACGGCCCGGTCGGGGCCACTTCGCCGTTCGATACCACGGGTGCGGACCGCCCAACCGTGGACGGGATTTTCGCTGCCGGAGGGTTAACGGTTCCCATCACTTTTTCCGACCTTGCCGCCAACACGAACTATTACTTCGCGCTGATCGGTGGCCGTTCGGGAGGAAATGGGAATCCGGGCTTAATCGAACTTACCGTCGGCACGGCGGTCAGCGGTTTGTCCAGCAACCAGGCTGTCCTGCCAGCTGACGGTACGATCCTGTCCTTCGCGGCCACCTCCACAGCAGGTGGCGTCATCACCTTCGAATACAGTGTTACCGATGCGATCAGCACGCAGGCAGATACCACGCTCAATGCAATGAGCATCAGCAACATTCCCGAGCCCTCCGTCGCCTTGCTGGGAGCTTTGGGCATACTGGGTCTCCTTCGCCGCCGCCGGTTCTGACGCCGCAAGCCGGCCGAAGCCTTTGCAAATGCACGGCCTGTCCGGACTGTGCGTTTTTTTCAAGCCCGCATCTCCAACACCCGACGAAGGATGAAATCCACCCTTCTGTTCCTCTCCGCCGTCCTGCTCATGGGCGGCCTCGGACCGGGTGCCCGCGCCAATCCCGCTCCATCCACCCTCATCGACTGGTCGACGGCCGCTGCCGTCAACAACCCCGCCGGCGATGGGAAACACTGGAACAGCCTCGGCACGCCAGCTACTTCAACCCTACTCTCCCCGCTCGCCTCGACTCCCCTCATCGACTCCACCGGCGGCGCTTCCGGCATCTCGGTGGCCGTCGGCTTTGGCACGAGCGTCGGCACGTCCGGCTCCGGTTTCGGCGGCACGGCGATCACCGGACCCACAGGCCTTGATCCCTTCGATGAGACCAACGCGGTGAACGACGGGATCTACGTCAACAACAACACCGCAGGTGGGGATTCCACCGCCACCATCGCCTTCAGTGGGCTCCCGAGTTCCACAACCTACGACATTTCCGCCATCGGCGGCCGGGCGAGCAATGGCGTGAACGGACGGATCACCATCGTCACCGGAACCTCCGCCAACCCGACTTACGACCTGTCGAACGACGGCACTCTCAGCAGCTTCAGCGTCACTTCCGACGCCAGCGGAGCGATCGTGCTGAATTTCAGGGAAATCGACCCAAACAACAACGCCGCCAACGCCGTCTTCAAGGCGATGAGCCTGACAAAGGCTGGAGAACCGGCGGCCACCATCGCATCCTTCACCGCAGACAAGACTTACGTGCCGACCGGAAATCGGGTCACCCTTTCATGGACCGCATCCAACTATGACACCCTGGTCATTCAACCGGGAGGGATCGATGCAGCCGCCCTGAGCACTAACGGCTCCGGCAGCACCGCCACCACCGTCAACGAGGCCAGCACCTTCACCCTCACCGCGACCAAGGACGCGGCGAGCGACAGGCGCAGCGTCACGGTTTCCGTCGGTCCGCCGCGGCCAAACATCGTTCTGTTCCTGGTCGATGACATGGGGGTGCATGACACCTCGGTGCCGTTCCTGCTCGACGGTGCCGGCCACCCGGTGAGCTACCATTTTAACTCGTTCTACAAAACGCCGAACATGGAAACGCTCGCCTCCACCGGCATGCGCTTCACCACCGCCTATGCGCAATCCGTTTGCAGCCCGACCCGCAGTGGCCTGCTCACCGGCCGCACCAGCGCCCGCCACGGCGTGACCGACTGGATCGGCACCAACGATCCGGGTTCGCCGCCGAACTGGCGGGTCAACGGCCTCACCGCAAGCGAGGTCACCCTGCCCAAGCAGCTTCAGGCCGCCGGCTACCGCACGATTCACTGTGGTAAGGCGCACTTCGGCTTGAGCGGCTTCGACGTGCGCGACCTCGGCTTCGACGTCAACATCGGCGGCAACCACTGGGGCCATCCGTGGTCCGGCTACATCGGCACTCCGGCCTACGGCGGCCTGCCCGGGCTGGAAGCCTACGACGGCTCGCTGTTTCTCACCAAGGCGCTCACGATCGAGGCGAACAAGGCCCTCACCGAGGCGGTTGGGCAGGGCGCGCCGTTCTTCCTCAACATGTCCTTCTACGCGGTCCACTCGCCCTTCACCACCAATCCCGACGCCACCGGCAACTACTCGGGCGCGGCGAACACCAACCATGCCAAGTTCGCCACCATGATCGAGGGCATGGACATCGCGGTCGGCCAGATCCGCCAGAAACTCATCGAACTCGGCGTCGCCAAAAACACATTGATCGTCTTCCTCGGTGACAACGGCAGCGACAGCCCGGCGACCACCCAGGACGGGCTGCCATTGGGCACCTTTTCCGACTGGCCGATGCGCGGCATGAAGGGTTCCAAATGGGAGGGCGGCACCCGCGTGCCCTTCATCGCCAGCTGGGCGCTGCCCGATGCCGCCAACCCCTTCCAACAGGCCGTCCCCATCCCGACCAACAGCATTGAGACCGACATCGTCACGACCTGGGACCTCCCGGCCACCCTGCTCGACCTCGTCAACCTGACGGCACCCGCCGGTTTAGGCGAGGACTCGCACAGTCTGTTGCCCTATCTATCAGGAATCCCGGGCACCCACCGCCCGCAGGAAATCGTCGTCCACTACCCACATGCGCACCGCAGCGAATTCTTCTCATGGATCCGGCAGGGCGACCTGAAACTGATCTACAACTTCCGAGACAACACGCACCAACTCTACAACCTTGCCACCGACCCGACCGAGAGCACCAACCTGGCCACCAGCCAGCCGGACGAGGCGATGCGCCTGGCACGGCGTCTGGCGCAGAAGCTCGACGCCGAGTGGGGACCGGCCGGCATCCTGCTGCCAACCATCGCCTCGACCGCACCACCGGGCAACGTCGTCTCGATTCCCGACGACCCCGCCATCGACCTCGACAACGACGGCATCGCCGACCGCGACGAGGACCCGAACCTCAACGGACTCGTGGATGCGGGCGAAACCAACCCCGACAACGACAACACCGACGGTGACCGGACCCGGGATGGTGACGAACTCCGCACCGGTACCGATCCGCTCGATGCCTCGAGCGACTTCATCGGCACCATTGCTCCGGACACGGGAGGCGGTCGCACGATCCGCTGGCCGTCGAAACACGGGGCACTCTACCGCATTGAGACCTCCACCACCTTGGACCCTGCGGAATGGGACCTACTCGAAGACGACGTCGCCGGCCACGCAAGTGCTGTGAGCACCACCTATCCACTTCCGGCCTCCACCGCCCCAGCCCGGTTCTACCGCATCCGGTTGAACTAAGGCTGACAGGAAGAAAGGGTCAGGAAAAGAATCTTGTAGTCGCGAAGTCGGAGTCAGGGAAAGCGCTGGGATAAACCGGCTTGGAATCGAGAATGAAAGAGTCTCACAGAGAAAACCTAGCCCGCATTTTTCATACGGCGAGTTGAGAACGGTTGGAGTTTTGGTGTAAGATTCTGGTGTTCAAATCAATGTCCCACACACAAAAAATCCAAGCGCCTCGTGACAGGCCGTATCCAGCAATCCTTCGCTTTTCAAGACTCGGCAAACACAAAGTCGTTGACGTATTTTCAAGGTGGCAATGTCAGGGCCGACGGCGGCGTGATGCTAGTGCGTGAAATCGACGAACGTAGCTGCATGATCGACCAACTCGCTGCCTGCTTCACCGATCATCACTGTCAGGCACTCATCGATCACACCGTTCCCGAACTACTGCGCCAGCGCATTCTGGGCATGGCCTCGTTTGCTCGCCCACAATCTTTTATAGTTCTCTTGAGTGCGTGGAAGTGTTTCTATACCTCCGGCATGAATGAAGAAAATCAGGAGCAAGATCATCATCAGGGAGAAGCTTCAGCCCCCGCTCCCCGCGCAACGGATTCCAATCCCTATGCATCAAGCGTGACACCCGCACCTTCCAGGGGATTACAACCAAGCAAGGAGGAACGCAACTGGGCGCTGGCCGCGCATATCTCGGCGCTGAGCACCTTCATCGGTATTCCCGGATTTATCGGTCCCTTGGTAGTCTGGCTGGTGAAGAAGGACGAGTTGCCATTTGCTTCGGCCCAAGCGAAGGAGGCTCTGAATTTCCAGATCAGTCTCTTCGCTTACAGCATCGCTTGTCTCGTGCTGATCTTCACGGTGATCGGAGCAGTAATCGGGTTTCCGGGACTGTTTGTCCTCGCGATCATCTCGGTCGTCTTTTCAATTATCGCGGCCATCAAGGCGGGAGAAGGGACACCTTATCGATATCCGATGACCTTTCGGCTAATCGAGTAGGGCGCGGGCTTGTTCTTCGGTGAGGATGGCGACGCCGAGTTTTTCGACTTTGTCGCGCTTGGAGCCAGTGGCCCCAAAAACCGGAGCCGCAAAGCGACGAAGAGCCATTATCCTGAGGGCATGACAACCGGTGCCATCCTGCAGGTGACCGTCGTCAAGATCGACGAAGTGCTCGACGTCGACGCCATCGGGCCGAGGGGAGACGTTTAAAACGGCTGAAAAGCTCCTTCCTTTTGCGGCCGAAAGCCGCTGAGACTACAGCCAGAATTTTGGGCGACCACCTGTCAGAACCCGCGCCGAGTAAAAGCGACCTCACCGCAGAAAACCGCGTCGGGTATCCCTCTTTGGTCATCAAGAGACCCGATTGGAAAAGGGGGCGTGGCGGACCTGTAACGGTTGGGTCTTAATTCTCCGACAGATGGATTCGATGGTGATGGTCGGTTCTGGTGGGGGCAAGATGATAACGAGGGAAGCGTCGCGGATGTGATTTAGCAAATTGTCTCCGCACCACTGTTACCTGCTGACAAATGTCGCTGGCGAGTAGAAGAAAGGTGACCGCTGATGAATGTGGTCCATCGCATGTCAGCCATGCACGGGGCATGGGCTGATGTTGGTGAAGAAGTCGTTGCCTTTATCGTCGATGAGGATGAAGGCGGGGAAGTTCTCTACGGTGATCTTCCAAACGGCTTCCATGCCCAGTTCGGGGAACTCGACGACCTCCTGGGACTTGATGTGCTCCTTCGCCAATAAGGCGGCGGGACCACCGGCAGAGCCGAGGTAGAAGCCTCCATGCTTTTTGCAGGCATCAGTGACTTGCTGGGAGCGGTTGCCTTTGGCAAGCATGACCATGGAGCCCCCGGCGGCTTGGAAGATGTCGACATAGCCGTCCATGCGTCCTGCCGTTGTGGGACCGAAGGATCCCGATGCGTAACCTTCTGGTGTCTTGGCAGGTCCGGCATAGTAGACCGGATACTTCTTGAGGTAGTCGGGGAGTTCGCCGGTTTCGTCTAGGCGTTCCTTGAGTTTCGCATGGGCAGCATCGCGGGCGACGATGATGGTTCCAGTTAGGGCCAGCGCAGTCGTGACAGGATACTTCGAGAGGGTTGCGAGGGTGGCTTCCATTCCCTGATCGAGGTCGATCTCAACGCCCTTGAATTTCCAGTCGCGGTATTTCTCCGGGATAAACTGGCCGGGCTGGTTTTCGAGTTTTTCGAGGAAGATGCCATCCTTGGTGATCTTCGCTTTTGCCTGTCGATCGGCAGAGCATGAGACGGCCAAGCCAACCGGACAGGATGCGCCGTGGCGAGGAAGCCGGATCACTCGTGCATCGAGGGCGAAAAACTTGCCGCCGAACTGCGCTCCAATACCGGTGCTGCGGGCCACTTCCAACAACTTCTCTTCGAATTCGAGATCACGGAAGGCCTGGCCGTGTTCGTTTCCTTCGGTGGGAAGTTCGTCGTAGTAGCGGGTCGACGCCATTTTGACGGTCTTGAGACAGGCCTCCGCTGAGGTGCCGCCGACAACGAGTGCGAGGTGGTAGGGGGGGCAGGCGGAAGTGCCGAGCGTGCGAAGCTTCTCTTCACAGAATTTCAACAGGCTAGCCGGATTCAGCAATGCTTTGGTCTCTTGGTAGAGGAAAGTCTTGTTGGCTGAGCCACCTCCTTTGCTGATGAAGAGAAATTTGTAGGCTTCGCCGGGTTCGGCATAGAGTTCGATCTGAGCGGGAAGGTTCGTGCGGGTGTTGACTTCATCGAAGAAGGTCAGGGGTGCCACCTGGGAGTAGCGGAGGTTCTCTTCCGTGTAGGTCTTGTGGACGCCACGAGCAATGTCCTCGGCGTCGTTTCCTCCTGTCCAGACTTGCTGGCCTTTCTTGCCCATGACGATGGCGGTGCCGGTATCCTGACAGTTAGGCAGAATGCCATGGGCTGCGATCTCGGCGTTTTTCAGGAGCATGAGCGCGACCATGCGGTCGTTCTCGGTGGCATCGGTGTCGTCGAGGATGGCAGCGACTTGTTTGATGTGTGAGGTCCGGAGCGTGAAGTTGATCGCCTTAAACGCTTCGTTGGCGAGAAGCGTGAGGGCAGCGGGTTCGATCTTGAGGATCGGCTTACCGTCAAATTCGCCCACCGACAGGTAGTCAGAGCTAAGTTTGATGTATTCCGTAGGGTCGGCTGAAAGGGGGAAGGGATCTTGGTAGTGGAAGGGCTTCTCTGGCATGGGAGGAGCTTAGGCAGGGTGATCATCGGGGTCCAGCGGATGAGTGGAAAGGATGACAAGATGGTATAATCCGCATGGCGGACACGAAAAAGCCCGTCGGCCATGATGGCGGACGGGCTTTGGGTGAGGATTGAGGCGACCTCAGTCACGCTTGCGGCGAAGCAGGAAGCCCATGCCGAGCAGTCCGAGTAGGGCGCTCGAAGGTTCAGGAATGGCTTGGGTGGTGACCCATAGGCGATTTTGGTCGACCGCGTTATCGGCGTAGTAGTAGCTCAGGCCACCTTCGTCATTCCAGCCATTCACTTGGGAAAGATAAGTCTCGGCGAGTTCCATCGCGTCCTTGGCTTCAGGAGCGTAGTTGGAACTATATCCCAAGATTGAAAGATCACCAGGATTGGAACCACCCTCATTAAGACTTGGGTTGGACAAGGCAACCTGATCTTCGATGATTTCCCAGAGGGCGAGCTGAATCGCCGCGCCGATCACTGCCGCCTCAGAGCGAGTTCCGGTGGAACTGGTGCTAATAAAGCTACTAAGGGTGTTTGAGAAAAGCTTGGCAATCAGGACCTGCTGATTCGAAGTGAGTGATCCAAGGCCTTGAGTCACAGAATAGCTGGAGCTGTCGTTTGGCCCAACGAAGAGTTCCACGCAGAAATCATAGGCCGTGAAAGTGCCTGCAGAAGTCGTCAATTGGGTGATCGTGATGCCGACAGGGTCAATTTTGTATGGATTAACCGAGCTCCCAGTGACATTGTTGAAGACGATGCCATCTAGGCCGATAGGATTTGGTCCGCCTACGGGAAAACCGTCCACCCTTTCGAAGGTGTTGATTCCAGAGTTCGGGGGGTTCTCAGTGAAAGTCTGCGCAGAGAGCGACAATGAGGAAGCAAAGAGGATGCACCCGACGAGGGGTGCGATGCGGTCTTTCATCGTAAAAATGGGAGGGGGATTGTCCGGAATCGGAGGGGTGTTAAATTTCCGGATTGGAAGGAGTATTTCGAAATTTGGCCTGTTAGGCAAGGATTTCCTCCAGGTTATTAACATTTCCTTACGGAACTTGTTGATCTTACTCGCTTCAAATGAGGAGGCAGTCAATTTTTGAACACTCAAAGACGGCCTTCATCGGCGTCGATGTAGTCCATGAAGGTCAAAATATGGTCTCGATCACCAAATCCCGACTCCTGAATCCGGCTAGCGAGTCGCTCGGACAAATCGTCGCGGAATCCCCGGGTCCGCATGTAGGCGTTCCACCAGGCGAGCTCGTAATCCGGGCGCTGGAGGCCATTTTCCCGGGCCCAGGTGAGGGCTTCCGTGTCGCTGGCACCGTGCTTGATAAGATCCGCGAGCTTCGAATAGTCCACGCCAAGGAACTGGCAGGTCCAGAGGTCCATGCCGGCGCCCAAATTGTCGTGGTAATCTTCCTCGAGCTTTCCTGTGGCGTGAAGGCGGATCTTGTCGCAGAGACGGGGAAAGTAGATCAGGCCATCGATTTCAAGCTTGGGGCTGCAAGGGTAGTGGGTGCTCATGCGACGAATTTGCGCTACGAATAGGGTCTCCGACAACCTCAAATGCGCCTTCGGCGGTGTGGCGGACGGGAGCGGTGGGTAGGTAGGATTGGGCGACAATCCACGAAGCCGTGGGGGGCAGAACTTATTCGATTTGAAAGAAAGCGCTTGCCGGTTGATGGGTGGCGTGTTTTGTTCTTGCGAACACTGTTCTAAAAGCCATGAGTGAACCATTGACCCAGAGACAGCAGGAAATCCTCGATTACCTCAAAGAATCCCAACGCTTGCGGGGCGTGATGCCTTCTACCCGTGAGATCCAGGAATCATTTGGCTTCGCCAGCCAGACGGCGGCGATGAGCCACTTGCGGGCCCTTGAGCGGAAAGGGGCGATTCAGAGGCTACCCAACAAGGCGCGTGCGGTGGTTTTTCCTGAAGACCTTGATCGTGAAGAAGTTGTCGACATTCCGATCTACGGCGAAATCGCGGCGGGCATGGCTCAAGACGTGGCCGCTGAAAAGGAAGGCTGCTTGTCGATCGATATCGCCTCGCTCGGCATTCGTCCGACGGCGAGAACCTTCGCGCTCAAGGTGAGGGGCGATTCAATGATCAATGCGCACATCTGTGATGGCGATACCGTGATTCTTGAATTTCGCGAGCCTCGCCGAGGTGATGTGGTCGCAGCGCTTATTGATGGTGAGACGACGCTCAAACGTTACGTCTTTGAAAGTCGTAAGCCCTACTTGCGTGCTGAGAACGATAACTACCCCGATTTGATTCCCGCTCGTGAGCTGGTGATTCAGGGCGTGATGATTGGCTTGCTGAGGAATCGCATCAAGTGATCGCGAGCTTCATTATGGCTCAACAACGATGTGGCGGCGTAGGGGTGAGCTCGGATTGTGGTCGCTCGTCGTTGTGAATTTTAGTCAAGGGTCGATCAGCATTCGACCGCAGTCCAGTCGGCTGGAATGATGTCGCGGTTCCAGAACCAGTTCCATGACTCCGGGAGTGGGTAGTAGATCTGTTTGTTTGGCGCACGGCTCAGCCACGCGCCCCACCAGCTGAAAGAGCTGTTGGCGATCGCGAAGCGCTGGCATAGGCTGATCAGGTGAATGTCCTGATAGGCCCACTCGTCGCCACTGCGGCCTTCGACGATGGTCATTGGCATGTCGAAATCGAGGTTTTCATGGAGCCAGTCTTTGGCATCCCCGAAACAAAAGAGGTGGGGATGGGTCAGGCCCTCGGTCATTTTTTCCACAGCCGTGCGGTAGTAGTTGATCGGGATCTGATCGATGTCGGTTCGCGGTCCTGATGCTTCTTGGCCAGCGTGGACTTGATGGAGTCTCCGGGCGTGGAGGCCGATGGCGTCGCATCCGGCCATGGCGTTCTGGATCTTCTCGGTATATTCGTCGAGGGGGGCAACGACGGTGAAGTCTTGGCGGATCTGATCGGCGAAGTCTTCGAAGTATTTTGGCGTCTGCCAGTAGCCTTTGAAGTAAACCTTCCGGGAACGAGTATCCATGGCCGCGATCTCGGGCATGAAGGCGGGGTTCTTTGGCTCTACGACGTAGGTGGCGGTGCTGAGATCGCGATTGAGGTTCGCCAGTTTTTTCAAGCGGCGCGCCATGCTGCCGAGTTGATCCGTCCGTAAATCAAGCCCTCTGGCTTCAGGGAAATCGATGCGATATTTGTTGAGACAATAGACCCGACCGTAGGGGTCGTCCTCGAAACCGGAATGGGTATCGAGAAGGAGCTCGTCGCCATTTCGGAGGGCGAGCGCACGGGCGAAGGCGTAAGCGAACATCTGGTTTCCCAGGCCGCCCCAGATTCTTGCTACTACAGGCATTGTGGATTGTTAGAATTGGAAGTAGATGAACTCGCCGAGTTTGTCGAAATCGCGTCCGATCGCATAAAGCAAAATCAGCACGAAGGCGAGGAAGAGATAGGTGGGGCGCCATTGCCAGCGGCGACGAGGACCGAGCTCGCCATCGGGGAGTTTTTTCATGCCAAGGGCAGGGAAGTAGCGGCGCATGAATTGCTGGGTGTTGGGAAGGAACCAGACGAGGAGGAGGCCGAGGAAAATCGGGCGGAGTGCGCGGGTTTGCGGGGTGATGACCATGCCGGCGGACGACCAGAACTCGGTGCCGTGGAAACCGAACATCGAGGAGAGAATGGACTTGGTGGCGCCCATGGCGTCATCCATCGAGCCCGAGGCGAGGGCTTCATAGTTGCCTGCGCGGAAGGGAATCCAGGCGATGGCGACGGCGAAGAAGGTCATGAAGATGGCCACGGGCTTGGGGATCGATGGGAGCTGGAGTTTTCGTCTGAACCAGTGCCAGGCGTGGTTCACGCAGAGGTAGAAGCCGTGAAGCCCGCCCCAGAGAATGAAAGTCCATCCTGCGCCGTGCCAGAGGCCACCAAGGAGCATGGTGGTCATCAGGTTCATATACCGGCGGGCTGGGCCTTTGCGGTTTCCTCCAAGTGGGAAATAGAGGTAATCACGCAGGAATCGGGAAAGGGTCATGTGCCAGCGCCGCCAGAAGTCGATGATCGAGGTCGCCTTGTAGGGCGAGTGGAAGTTGAGCGGAAGGCGGATGCCAAAGAGCCGGGCGGAGCCGATCGCCATGTCTGAGTAGCCGGAGAAGTCGAAGTAGATCTGAAGGGTGTAGGAAAGGGTGGCGGCCCAGGCTTCGCCGATGGTGAGGTGTCGGTCGCCGCTGGCGGCAAGATCGAAGAGCGGGGTGGCGGTTCGCGCGAGGTAGTCGGCGATCACCACCTTCTTGAAGAGGCCGATGATTAGGATGGTGGTGCCGATGGAAAGATCCGTCGAACGAAGCCCACGCCCCGCTCCCTTTTGGAACTGCGGCAGCATTTCCTTGTGGTGGACGATCGGCCCAGCGATGAGCTGAGGGAAGAAGGTGACGAAAAGCAGGTAGTCGCTGAAGTGGTATTCCTCAGTTTCGCCGCGCCAGGCATCGATGAGGTAGGCGACCTGTTGGAAAGTGAAGAAGGAGATGCCGAGCGGCAGAATGATGGTCGGGGCGGGGAGGCCAGCTTCTGTTAGAGACTCGATCGTTTTCGCGATGAGTCCGGCATACTTGTAGAAGGCGAGCACTCCGAGGTTGGCGACAATGCCGGTGATCAGGACGGCTTTGCCCGAGCGCTTTCCTCGATGATCCGCAATATAGCGGCCGAAGAAGAAATTGAGGCCACAGGAGGCACCGATGATCCACAGGTTTTTCCAATCCCACCACCCGTAGTAGAAGAGGCTGGCGAGAACGAGGAATGAGATGCTGGCGCGAGAAGGGGCACGACGCAGCAACTGGAAACCGATCAGCACGATCGGCAGGAAAAGCAGCAGGTAGATGTAGGAGTTGAAGAGCATGGCCGCGGCTTACTTCGATCCCTCCTCGTTTCTCAGGTTCTGTGCCCATTCGATGTCAACTTTGCCTGGTCCCTCAACGTAGCGCCTGTTGCCTGCCTTCGCTTGATCCACCCACTCGTCGAAGTTCGCCGGACTGAGCTTCATGCCGTAGTCCTTGCCGCCTTCCATCTCGATCGGCCAGCCCATGATGCGGGCCAGCATGAGGTCGCCGACTTCGACAGCGTAGTGGTTGAAGTCATCCCAGTGCTCCATGCGGCCGCCCTTTTCGGTCGGAAGCGATTCGCAGTTGATCGGGTGGTAATCACCGAAGTCCCAGACTTCCGCCGGGATCGCGTCGGGGTTCTCGTGGTTGATCTTGGCGACCAGTTCGGTGACTTCCCGTCGTTCACGTTCGAAGGGGAGCATCGGGGCTTCGCCGGACCTGGTATGGGAGAGCGCGTGTTGGGGATGGATGAGAAGGACGAGACGGATGCCTCGCTGAAGACAAGTTTCGACAATGCTTTCTAACAGCTTTTGTTTATCGGGGCGGAGTGGCGTGTCCTCTCCGGCGCTTTGGGGCGCTTCGAATTGCGATTCGCCCTTGATCGCGGCGGCGAGGAAGGCTCGCTGATCGATTTGGCGCTTGGGCCGGTGGCGCCGCAGGCCGCGGTCATCGTACTGGGGAAGTTCGTCGCTGAGACGACGTTTGATCGTTTCGAACGATGCTTCGAGTGTGGAGATGCCGACGAGGTAGCGGATCTCACGGTCGATCTTGTCCTTCTCCGGACCGAGAGGGGATCCTTTGAAATCGAAAATGATCCGGGTATCGAAGTCGGAGCTGAGATCGCCGGGGTCGATGCCGATGATGACGAGTTCCGGCGACTTTTCTTTGATGAGGTAGCGGAAGAAGGCTTCGTTCTCGTAGATGTAGCTGGCGTTGCCGCCGAGGTTGTAAACGTCGTCGCGGCCCCAGTTCGGGTTTTTCGGATCGAGGCTGTTCGTCACTCGCGATGACCCGATCAAGGCGACACCGATCGATGGTGCCGAACGGATGAAGCCGCATTTTGCCGTGCGAATCTGCGAATCGATATCGCGATAGGGCTCGAAGGCGTCGGAGGAAAGTGGCGTCGGCACGACCCGCCACGGATTGACGACGAGGTTGATGAGGATCGAGGCGATCAGTGAAAACCCGACGGCGATCAGGAAGCCGCGAAAGTAGCGGCGCATGGTGGGAGGAGGAAAGAATCGCATCACGAGGGCTGGCGTCAGTTTCTTTCCCACTTGTCCATGTGGTCGCTCACCCATTGGAAGTCTTCCGGGTGTTCGTGGCGGTAGCGTTCGTAGCCCTGGGCGATTTCTTCGAGGCGTTCTTCCAAGTTGGACGTGTTGAGTTGGGTGCCGTAGCTGGCGTGTTCGGGATTTTCGAGCGGCCAGCCGAGCATGCGGGCGAGCATGATGCCGCCGAGAGACGGCAAGGCGTGGGTTCCGTCGGCCCAGTATTCGGTGGGTTTCCGTGGATCATCGATTGGTGGAAGATCCTCGCAGTTGTAGGGATGGAAATCGTTGAAATCCCAAAGTTCGACGGGTGACTCCGGGTCGGCTTCCTCGGCGATCACGCGGGTGATGAGTTCACGGTCGATGCGGAAACCGGGATCGGGGTCATCCTTTAATCGAAACACCGAGAGGTAAGCCGCGTGGTTCGGCGGGATGCAGAGGATCAGACGGATGTTCTTTTTCTTGCAGAGACGAATGATGCGGCGGAGGGATTCGACTTTGGCCTCGTTGACCTCGATCGATTCCTTGCGTTGGGTGATAAAGCGCTCCGACCACATGAAAGAAACATACTGGATGACGTCGCGGATTGGGCGCTTGTCGAGTTGGCGTAGCCAATGACCTTCAGGCGTGTAGGCGGAGAGCCGATCGCGGGCTTTGTAGTTCAGCGTCTTGACGCTCATCTCGAAAAACGAATAGCCGCAGCGGTAGCGGAGTTCCTTTTCAAAGGTGTCGCCGGTTTTGCTGAGCGGGGATTCCTCAAAGCCGGAACCTGGGGGGATGGTGACGGGATTGGTCAGGTCTGTGAGGTCGACACCGAGGATCGCCAGCTCGAGATCCTCGTTCTCGGCGGCGTATTCGAGCATCGCCTCGTGTTCGCTGAGGGTGCCACCGCGGAGCGCGAGGTTGGCGACGCGCTTGTGGTCCCACTGAGGGAGGAGCGGATCAAAGGCGATGTCGACGCGTGATGAGCCGAGGAGGACCGTGTCCCAATCGAAGTTACGGATGAGCCCGGCTTTCCCGCTGCGCGGAAATTTGTGGATCGGCTTGTAGTCGGCAAACGAGGAGTCAGTCCACGCGGTGGGAGTGATCCAGAGCGGATTGATGCGCGTGGAAAGGCTGATGAAAAGCAGCATCAAGGCACCGAAAGTGCCGATCAGCCCGAGCGCGTGACGGCGCACCGCCTTGCTGGCCGAGCGGTAATCGCGTGTCTTTTGGCTTCGCTTGCTCAAAGGAAAGGGAGTGTTCGGGCGCGCTTAGGGTGCTGGCTCGAAGGTTTCGACGGGTTCTCTATCGGTGGGGGAGAACTCCTTCATGATGTTCTTGGTGAACTGCCAGTCTTCCGGTTGCTCGACTTGATACCTCTCGTAACCCTTCTGAATAAACTCTTCGCGGGCGTCGATGTTCTTGGTGGTGATGATTTGGCCGTAGCTGGCTTCGGTTGGATCATCTAGTGGCCAACCATTAATCCGTGAGAGGATCACGTTGCCGAGAGTTTCCAACGAGTGCGTGCCATCGACCCAGTATTTCGCGGGCGTCTCCGGTTTCTCGGGGATCGGTTCGCAGTTGAGCGGGTGGTAATCGTTGAAGTCCCAGACGACGACTTGTGGCGCGTTCGGGAAGTTCTTCTGCTCTTCCTCGGCCACTTTGACGATCGTCCTCCGATCGAGCATGAAATAGGGGTCGGGATCGTGGTCGAGTGGGAAGACACTGAGATAGACCGCGTGGTTGGGCGGGATGAAAAGCGTCAGTTTGATGTTGTGCTCAAGGCACGAGCGGATGGCCTTGCGGAAGGACTCCAGCTTGCTTTCGCTCAGCGCGAGTTCGACCTTTCTTTTGCGAACGTAGCGGACGGCGAAGGGAACCGAGTCGCGTTCAAGAATGACTCTAACAGGATCGACCGAGCGGTGATGGGCCCAGTGACCTTTGGTGGTGTAGGGGGGAACGACACCACTGGAGCGGGCTTTGACGGTTTTGTAGGAAGCTTCGGCCGTTGAGAATCCGACATGGTAACGGATTTCGCGTTCGAAGGCGTCGCCGTGTTCGTTGAGCGGGGATTCATAAAAGCCCGCGCCGCGCGAAAGGTCGGACTCCGAGGTGAGGTCGGTTAGATCGATGCCGAGAATGATCTGCTTCAACGCGGGATCGTTCTTGATGAGAAAGTCGACCATGGCGGCGTTCTCATTGATGCTGGCGGCGCTCATGCCGAGGTTGACGACTTTGGTGTCGCCCCACTGCGGAATGGCGGGATCGAGTCCGATGGCGACTCGCGATGAGCCGAGCATTGCGACTTCCCACGGGATCGAGCGGGCAAGGCCTGCTTTGGCGGTGCGCAGGCTACGGTAAATCTGTCGGTGTTCGGCAAATGCCTCGTTCGTCCACGGTGCTGGAGTGACCCAGAGCGGGTTGATCCAGGTGTTGACGAAGGTGAAAAGCAGCATGATACCGGCGAACGTGCCGAGCAGCCCAAGGGCATGTCGTCGGAAGGATCGTGGAACGGGTTTCATGGCGTGGGGTGGTTTCGAGGGTTTCGACCTTAGAACTGGAAGTAGATGAACTCGCTGAGTTTATCGAACTGGTGAATGATGACGAACATCATCAGAAGATTGAAGACGAACCAGGGAGTGGTGGGTCTCCACTGCCACCAGCGACGTGGCCCAAGCTTGTAGTCTTCGAAATTCGAGGGATCGATGGCCGGTTGATAGCGGCGCATGAACTGCTGGGTGTTGGGAAGAATCCAGCAGAAGATCACGACGAGGCAGGCGCGCATCGCGTGGCTGTCCTTCACGACGTAGCCGCTGCGGTCGGGCCAGATGGTGAATCCATTGAAGCCGAACATCGAAGCGAACATCGTGCGGGTCGTTTCGATCGCCTTCATCGGCGAGCCATTCGTGCCGAGCTCGAAGGTTCCGGCACGGAAGGGCACCCAGGCGATGACGACGAAAATGAAGGTCAGACCGATGGCAAGCGGCTTAGGCAGGGCAGGGATGTTGTGCTTTTTACGGAAAAAGAACCAGGCGTTGTTGGCGCAGAGGTAGAGCCCGTGGAGCAGTCCCCAGAGCAGGTAGGTAAAGCCAGCGCCGTGCCAGAATCCGCCGAGGATCATGGTGATCAGAAGGTTGAAATACCGGCGGGATTTGCCTCTCCGGTTTCCTCCGAGGGGGATGTAGAGGTAGTCGCGAAGGAAGCGGGAAAGGGTGATGTGCCAGCGACGCCAGAAGTCGACGACCGAGGTTGCTTTGTAGGGCGAGTGGAAATTGAGCGGGAGGCGGATCCCGAAGAAGCGGGCCGAGCCGATGGCCATGTCGGTGTAGCCGGAGAAGTCAAAGTAGATCTGGACGGCGTAGGCGATCGCCCCTGCCCAGGCTTCGACCATGGTGGGGTCTCGTCCGTCGGTGGCGGCGGCGAGGTTGAAGATGGAACTCGCGATCGGGGCCGCGTTGTCGGCGATGACGACCTTTTTAAAGAGACCAATAAGCAGGATGCTGAGTCCGGCCGAGGCATCGACCCAGCGGTGGTTTTTCCAGGTCTCGCGCTTGAACTGCGGGAGCATCTCCTTGTGGTGGACGATCGGGCCGGCGATGAGCTGGGGCCAGAAGGAGACGAAAAGGAGGTAGTCGGTAAAGTGATACTCTTCCGTTTCGCCGCGCCATGCATCGACGAGGTAGGCGATCTGCTGGAAGGTGAAAAAGGAGATGCCGAGCGCGAGGACGACGTTCGGCACGGTGCTGGGCCATTCGGTGAAGTGTTGCAGGATGTTCGCAACGAAGCCGGTGTATTTGAAATAGCCGAGCAGGATGAGGTTGAGGCCCACCCCGGCGACGAGCACCCACTTTCCGCGCGGAGTTTCTCGGTGTCGTGCGATGAAGTTTCCGGAGAGGAAGTTGCCGCAGCAGGAGCCGAGGATCAGCAGGACATACCACGGGCGCCATGGCTGGTTCGGGTCCGGATTCCACCAGCCGTAGTAGAAAAGGCTGCAAAGGACCAGCCAAGTGAAGCCGGCCCGGAGCTTGATGCGAGACGCGATGGAAAATCCGAGGAGCGCGATAGGCAGGAATAGAAGAAGATAGGTGTAGGAATTGAAAATCATCTCGTCGTCCCGGAAGAGCGGCGATTCAGCACCAAAGGGCTAGGACGGTCAAGAGGGGTTGCGTACGCGGGCTGGTCTGGCTTTACTGCCTCACAAGTGACGAACAGGAATCAGCCACGGGTGATAGTAATGGGGAAGGGACGAAGCATCCTCACCTGGTTCGAGGATTTGCAGTTGGGATTTCAGCAGGTCGGTGCGGAGGTGCGGGGGATCAGCATTCAGGCGGAAACCGGCGAGGAGCGCTGGGTCCAGAAGCGGGAAGGGCTGAAGGAACTCGAGAATCCGAAGGTGCTGGCGCGCATCAAGGCGGAGATGGAGGCGTTTTCACCGGATCTGATCGTCGTGCAGAACAAGGCGGGACTGCCGTCGGTGGCGTGTGAGAGTTGGTCGGGCGTGATGGAAAATGCGCAGGTCGTCGGGTGGTTGTGCGACAATTTGAACGAGCCGCCGATGCGCTTGGAGGCGTGTTTTGACCGGGTTTACTACTTTGACAGCGGCTGTGTGGCGGCCTTGGAGGCGTTTTATGGGAAGGCTGGCGGCGTTGAGTTCGACTATCTGCCTTTGGCGGTCGCGCCCGAGCGCTATCCGCTGGTTGCGGAGGGTCCGCGCAAGCAGTCGATTGTCTTTGCGGGGAAGTGCAGTCCGCATCGACGGGCGTTTTTCGATCAGATCCGGAAAAAGGGTTTGCCGCTGGAGGTTTACGGGCCGGGTTGTGGGGATTGGTTGCGGCCTTGGCGCGGGCGGCGGATTTCAGCTCCAAGCCTGGCGAAGCTCTATGCGGGTCACGTGGCTTGTTTTAATCTGCTCCAACCGGGAAATACCGATCGGGGAATGAATTTGAGGGCTTTCGAAGCTCCTTGCTGCGGCGGCGTCGGGCTTTATCCGCCGGTGGAGGATTTGCCGAGATGCTTTGAGCCGGGGAAGGAGATCCTCGTCTATGAGGACGCCGATGCGCTGGGCGAGATTGTTAGAGAGCTGCTCGGAAATCCGGATCGGGTCAAAGCAGTGGCCGAAGCCGGGCGAGCGCGAGTGCTGGAGGAGCACACGTTCAAGCATCGAGCCGAGCGAATGCTGGCGGATTTGGCAAATATCCGCTGAGTGCGATTTTTCATTCGGTGGTGTCGATTGAGTGATCTTGGAAAAGACTTTGTTCTTCACCAATTCCTTGCTTCTGCTAGCTTGGCGAAAGTGTCCAAGATGAAGTCGCTCTTCCTTGTTTTCCTGATTCTCCTTGCTGGGCGAGATACGCCTACGGCGCTTGGTGTTGGGCAGCAGAGCGCTCATCCTGCATCTACGCCTACGTCGACCCAATTCGTAGCGCCATCCGACGCGTCCCTTTCCTTACACCAATGGCAACTGCCACCGCTCACGAAGGACGCGGTAGGTAGGCATTCAGCCAGCCAAAGCGGAGCACTGCGCCTCTACGATGAGCTGTGTCTTTCTGCGCTGCCTCCTCAAGCGAAGATCTCTGAATCGCCCATACATCAAGGCTCACAGACCCTATGGGCTTGCGTGTTTCTCCTTGGGTTGCGTAATCGAAGGGGAGGGGGATGTGCTTACGGTGAAAAGCGTAAGTCTAGCGCTGGGCCACGCAGATCGAACTACGGAAGGGCTCTCGTCAGGAAGCACCGCCCCTCCGCCGGAGCATCCATGAAAGTAGCCAACGGCTATCGCTACAGCGAGGCCGTCACAGGGAGATGGCCATCTAGACCCTATTCGAAAAGCCATTCGGGCAGGGTGATTTTCGAATTTTGAGTTGAAGCGGGCGGTCTGCAGAGGGTGTCGGGCGCTTGTGGGAGGTGCGCAGCGCCTTTCATTGGTAAAAATGGCCCAACACCTGCCTGGATCTCAAGTTTGGGGCGAAATTCTCCCATGACAGTTGAGATATGGCGGTGTCAGGTGTCCGAAGTCAGGCCACCTTCTTCAATTCTTCCCGTCGTCGTTTCTCGCGGCGTTGTTTCATCAGAATGATGCGGCAGCAATTATAGGCGATAACCTTCTCGGTGAGTTCATCACGGACCGCATCGATCCCGCGGCGACCGGTTTCGCCAAACTCGAATCCATCTTTGATTGTAAACATCAGCGACT
>CAZVMS010000267.1:0-10195 GCA_964628795.1 uncultured Haloferula sp.
CCTCGGCCTCGCCCTGCGCGAATTGCCCGCCCGCTGGCACACCGAGCACGGCTACCGTCCGCTCATGGCCGAAAGTTTCAGTGATCCCGAAAGCCACCACGGCACCGTTTACAAAGTCACCAACTGGACCTGCGCGGGCGACACCAAAGGCTTCTCCCAGGACCACACGGATTACGGTGGAGAAAACCAGTCCCGAAAACGAGCATGAGCACACCCGAAGCTTCATCTCGAGCCTCACGCCCGACCAAGCGGAGCGCCTCGGCTGGGCGGCGCGGACTCATTGGAGCGTCGAAAACAAAAACCATCACACGCGGGATCACCATGTCTGGCAGGAAGACCGCCACCGTCACCGGCGCGTCAACATCGCCCAGAAACTCGCGCTAACGCCCAACGCCGTGCTGGCGATCATCCCGTTCGATGAAAAGCGCAACCTGCCATCCCTGATTGTCGATTATCAGGATCGCAAGCAACTGGCCATCGACCTCATCCTGAAAGCCAGACTCATCCCATGACCTCTCCAGCCAAACGCCCTACAACAAAGATCGACCGTGAGCTGTCCAAAGCGCGCTCAAAAACGCCTCACGACTCTGCGGATAGCACAGAGGAAAAATCTCATCTTTTGCCCTCACTTCCTTTCGGGCGACGTATTCCCCGATCCTACGATCCCACCAGCAGCAATGCGCCACGAATCCCCGCCTGCTGACCATGAGTCGGCGGCACGACAAACGGCGTGTTCTCTTCTAGTGACGCAAAATATCCCTTCGCCGTGGCGCGTAGCTTTTCTTCAACTGATGCATGAAAGCCCTCCGCCTGGGAAACCCCTCCGCCAATCACGACACGCGCCGGATTCACCGAAGCCAGCAGCGTCATGCAGGCCTGCGCCAAATACTCGGTTTCAAATTCCCATGCCTGGTGATCATCCGGCATGTCTTTCGGCTCCTTTCCCCAGCGCTTCGTCATCGCCGGCCCACTCGCCAGACCTTCCAGGCAGTCGCCGTGAAAAGGGCAGACGCCTTTGAAATCGTCCCCCTCCGCCTTGCGCGGAAACCAATGACCAAACTCCGAGTGCACCGCCCCGTGCAGGAGCTTCCCGTCCGCCATCACGCCACCGCCGATCCCTGTGCCAATCGTGATGTAGGCGACATCACTGAATCCGTTCGCTTCCGCCAGCACCGCCGCGTTCACATCCGTCTCGATCTCGACCTTCACCTCCGGAAAGGCGGTCTTGAGCGCACCCACGATCGAAAATCCTGCCCAGCCCGGTTTCGGCGTCTTGAGCATCTGCCCGTAGTCCGGACGCGATTTATTCACACTGACCGGCCCAAAGGCCGCCACCCCGATCGCCGTCGGCTCCCCGCGCTCGCGCAACCACTCAATCGCCACCCTGAAAGTCTCGTCACCATTCGTCGTGGGATAGCGGAACTCCTCAAGAATTCTTCCATCTCCCAGCCCAACGGCCACCACCGTCTTGGTGCCGCCCATCTCGATTCCTGCAATCACGCCCCTTTTCATGAGCCTGCTAGGACGCCAAGCCAAGGCCGAACTCATGACAAACCCTGAGGAACTCCGGAAAATCCCTTACAAAATTGCCTCGAAGCCAAACAAACTCCGCCTTGCACGTCGGCACCCGAAGCGCTACGCCAGCGCCGTTATGCCAGTTGCAACCCCTGCTCAATACGCCGCCATGCTCGATGCCGCCCAAAAGGGTGGATACGCCTATCCAGCAATCAACGTAACCTCGCTCACCACCATCAACGGTGCGCTGAAAGCCTTCTCCGAAGCAAAATCGGACGGCATCATCCAAGTCTCCACCGGTGGAGGCGAGTTCGCCTCCGGCACCGCCGTCAAGGATGCCGCCTTCGGTGCCATCATCCTCGCCGAAGCCTGCCACCTACTCGCTGAGAAGTACGACGTGCTCATCGGTCTCCACACCGACCACTGCCACCCGGCCAAGGTCGAAGGTTTCCTCAAGCCGCTTCTTCAAGCCTCCCGCGAGCGTATCGCCGCCGGAAAAGGCCCTCTCTTCCAATCCCACATGTTCGACGGCTCCGTCGTCGACCTGAAGGAGAACCTCGAAATCTCCAAAGCACTCCTCAAGGAATGCGCCGAACTCGGCATCATCCTCGAAGTTGAAGCCGGCTGCGTCGGTGGTGAAGAAGACGGCCACGACACCTCGGGCCTCCCCATCGAAAAGCTCTACACCACCCCTGAGGATATGCTCGAAGTTTACGAGACCCTTCAGCCAATCGGTCGCTTCATGTTTGCCGCCACCTTCGGCAACGTCCATGGTGCCTACAAACCGGGTGCCGTGAAACTCAAGCCCACCATCCTTCGCGACGGCCAAAAGGTCGTCATGGACAAGCACGGTGCAGGCGCGGAAATGGACCTCGTCTTCCACGGCGGATCCGGCACCTCCAGCGACGACCTCCAGGAAACGCTCGATTACGGCGTCGTGAAGATGAACATCGACACGGATACCCAATATGCCTTCACCCGTCCAATCGTCACCCACATGTGCGAAAACATCGAAGGCGTGCTCAAGATTGACGGCGAAGTCGGTCTCAAAAAGGTCTACGATCCGCGCTCTTACCTCAAAAAGGGTGAGCAAAGCCTCTGCGACCGCATGAAGCAGGCCTGCGACGAACTCAAGTCGACCGGCAAGACCATCTTCGGCACCGTCTAACGGAGTGGCGCTCTTCACGAGCGCCATGAGTGGGCAAGGCGACTTTCAGTCGCCACTACCAACCATTTAAAAAAGCGAAGTCTCTCAGCGGACTCCGCTTTTTTCATATCCCCGGCTTCCCCCCAAGCCCCCACCCTGCTTTCCTCCCCCCGCAGATCCCATGTCCAAGCAGACCCACCAGGAACACCCGCTCGCCAACATCCTGATCAACGTCCTGATCCCGGTGCTGATCCTCAGCTACCTGAGCAAGGATCCCGACCTTCAGGAACAACTCGGCAAAGTCGCCCGACCCTGGCACATCGGCCCGATGAAGGCGCTCATCGTCGCCCTCGCCCTGCCGCTCGGCTACGGCCTCTGGCACTTTGCCAAAACGAAGAAGTTCAATTTCTTTTCCGGCCTCGGTCTTTTCTCCGTGATGCTCACCGGCGGCCTAACACTTTACCTCTGGAACAAGGACGGCTCGGTAAAAGAACACGCCGGCATGCTCTTCGGCATCAAGGAAGGTGCCATCCCGCTCGCCCTCGGCATCGCCGTGCTGCTTTCGCAAAAATCCGCCACTCCCCTGCTTAACGTCTTCCTCTACAACGATTCACTTTTCGACATCAAAAAGATCGAAAACACCGTCGCGGAAAAGAACGTCCAAGCTGGCTATCAAGGCGTCATCAAGCAAGCCACTCACCTCTTCGCCGTCTCCTTCTTCATCAGCTCCGTGCTCAACGTGCTACTCTCGCTCTGGTTCTTCCGCAGCTTCGACCGCACCGCCGCCGATGCCCTCGAAGTCTACAACGGCATTATCGGCAAGCTCACCGGATGGGGCTTCGCGGTGATCGGCGTGCCGCTCCTCGTGTTCCTCTTCTTCACCCTTCAGAGACTCCTCAAAGGCCTGCGCGAAATCACCGGCCTCAAGGACGACGAATTGATGCTCCCGAGGTAGTGCGCTGCGCTGCCGAAACGTCTGAATCTCGAAAGTCTAAAAGTCTTCTGAGTCGAACTCACCCGGAAGGCCGCGCGACCTTTCGACTTTGAGACGCCGGCAAAATCAGCCCGTCAATCCACCAGATTGCTGATCCGGTCAGCCAGCTCGATGTCATCTTCCGTGATCCCGCCGGCTTCATGAGAGGTCAGACTGATCGTAATCCGCGTGTAGTTGATCGTGATGTCCGGATGGTGCTGGGCCTCCTCCGCCACTTCTGCCAACAGATTCACGAAATCGATGCCTTCCATGAAATCCTCGAACTCAATCACCCGCGTCATTGCCTTTCCCTCAAGGTCCCATTCCGGACGCTTTTTCAGGGCGGACTTCAGTTCTTCTTTGTCGAGTAATTCAGACATTTCTTGGATGGACCTTCGGTGCAAACTCTGAGCACTCGGCTTCCGCCTTGGCAAGCGTGTTTGCCAGACTTTCAAGAAACTCGATTCGCACCCGCGTGGTTGCGTATGGTCCGATCCGAGTCCATATTCAGCCCATGATTCTCCGCGGCCTCGCTCTCCTTGCTCTTGCCCTGCTCGCCTCCTGCGTTCCCGCCACCCCGGCAGCCCGCATCGAGCAGAGTCCTGAAAAATTCTGGAAACTCAGCAGCACCGATCAGGACCTCGTCAAAAAAGGCGAAATCCGCCGCGGCATGAGTCCCGACGCCGTTTACTACGCATGGGGAAAGCCAGATCAGGAGTTTGCCGGAGCTGATGACAAGACCGCGACCCTGCGATGGGACTACGACGGGTCCACTCCGGTGTACTCAACCAATGTCTACGGAGGATACTACGGAGGCTATGGACGTTACGGGCGATACGGCCGCGCCTACCCACGCTATGGCTACGACATCGCCCAACAGGTCACCTACCTTCCCTACCACCGGGCCTCCGTTTGGTTCCGCGACAATCAGGTCACAAAATGGGAAAGCGCCCGCTGAACGAGTTTCCAGCCATCCCGTTTTCATGCGAAACGCCCGCCGACTCATCCTCGCGTCCATCGCTCTCGTCCTACCCTCGTGCATCGACCTGAGAGGCCCCCAGCCATCCGGCATCGAGGCCTACAACGCTTACGATCGCCCCGCCGCCCGCCCGATCAATCCATCGGCCGTCCGCGTCAAAGTCTCCACCTCACGCCAGCGAGTCTACGTCATGGAAGGCGACAAACCCTTGCTCGTCATGCCCGTCTCCGTCGGCATGCCCACCACCCCAACGCCACTTGGTGACTTCCGCGTCACCCGCAAAAACGCCAAACAACGCTCGCCCGACCTCGGCTACGCCACCTCAGGGGAAAAAACCAAAAGATCCACCCGCGCCAAGAAACCCGCCGGCTGGTCATTCAAAGGCAGCCCGCTTCCCTACTGGGTCGAGTTCAGGCCAAACTACGGCTTCCACACCGGCTGGATCAAGCACACCCCCTGCACCGACGGCTCCATCCGCATGCACAAAAACGTCGCCCCGAAATTCTTCGAAATCGTCTCCCTAGGCACCCCGGTCAGCATCGCCACCACCCAGCCCGAAGACGCTCCATACGGGAGTATCCCGCTCCCTCCTGACGGTGGCCCCCTCCCCGATCACCCGGCGTCCTACTACCTCTCCGACGCCCCGTTTTCTGATCATAAACCGCTTAGCTTTGAATAGACTGACTACGACCTCACCACCAGCGTCACCGCCAAACCTAACAGCACCACGCCAAACCCAAGTGTGATCCAAGGCCCGGCCCGGCGGTAGCCTTCACGGATCGACCTGATCTGCAGCACCAGCGCCCACAGCGCCCAGAGCGTGAAACCTTCGAAGACAATGATCACCCATAATGCCCACGGCCACCAGCCCGGGCGATCGCCTGCGAGGAACGGTGCCACCACCGCTGCCAGAAACACCACCACCTTCGGGTTGAGCAGATTGCACAGCAGACCCTGAACATAAGCACCCTTGGTCGTCGTCGACTTCGCCTCCTCATAGCGCGCACCCGAGTAAATGTGGACGAACCACTCCACTAGCATCCGGTAGCCAAGCCACGCAAGGTAAGCCGCCGCGACCCAGCGCATCCCTTCACGCAACCACGCCACGCGCTCGAAAACCACCGCCATCCCGCCAATCGCCAGTGCCGAGTGCAGGCTCAGCCCGGTCGCAATTCCCCAAGCCATCACCACGCCGTTCCGAGCGCCGTCCCTCAAGGCCGTACGCGTCAACAGCAGCATGTCGGGACCGGGACTAAACTGACCCAGCGCCAGCACTCCGGCAAAGGCGAGCAACTCCAATGAGTCCGTCATCACAAATCAAAACCTAACTCCCTTCCAGTTTCTTCACTCCCAGCACGTAGGAAAGCACCGCGTGCTCGTCGCTTGATTGAAGGCCGGCGTGCTTGATCATCTTTGGCAGAGCATCTTCCCACTCATCCTCGAAGAGATCCTTGGGAATCATGTAGGCATGGCACTGCCCGCATTGAAGCATGTAGGTCGAGTGCCCATGCTGAAGCTGTTCAAGCGGCGTGCCGCTTGCCTTGGCCATTGCAGGCGACGGATTCGGCACCTCGGAAATCCCACCGACGGCCCCATCATCCTCGATGTCACCCATTTTTCCACGAGCTGCCCCGGCCCCTCCACCCGTGCCACAGGCAACGCACAGCGACACAAAACCCAGCATGACGAGCAACTTCGAAAACGGCATACCAGAAATCTAGAGCCCGCCATCCAAAGCCTCAACCACGGATCTTGCCATGGACTCCATCTTCGACGGCAGCCCGGAGGCAAGCCACCAGTCGCACTGGTCAGTCCGAAGCCCGAAACCAATAAAATGCCCCAAAAAAAATGCTCAATCTCCCTGTCATGACGCGACCTTGGAGCACTCAATCCTGCGGCAGAAATCACCATCCACCATCATTCTTTGACTTTTCTCCTCTCATTCCTAATCTCCCGCCCCGGCGGCGCAGGGAGAAACCTCGTTCCCGAGACTTTCACAACCTTCAGACCTTCAACCGAGCGTGGATCACCTGCGCGTTTTGAACACTCCTCTGCGCCACGTCATCCCATTTCAAATTTTTAGCCACTGACTGACATGAGCTTATATCAGGAATACCTTAAAGAGATCGAGGAACGCAAAATCGAAGGCCTGCACCCCAAACCGATCGACAGCGGCGAACTGCTTGCCGAAATCATCGAGCAAATCAAAGACCCCGAAAACGAGCACCGCAAGGAGTCTCTCAATTTTCTGATCTCCAACACCCTGCCCGGCACCACCAGCGCAGCCGGTGAAAAGGCCCGCTTCCTAGAGGAAATCATCCTCGGCACATCCGTCGCGGAGGAAATCACCCCAACTTTCGCCTTCGAACTGCTCGCTCACATGAAAGGCGGATCCTCCATCGAGGTCCTCCTCAATCTCGCCCTCGGCCACGACCCCTCCATCGCCCAGCAAGCCGGCGAAGTTCTCAAGACCCAGGTTTTCCTCTACGAGGCCGACACCGCCCGCCTCGAAGCCGCTTTCAAAGCCGGCAACCCCATCGCCAAGGACATCCTCGAAAGCTACGCCGCCGCCGAGTTCTTCACCAAGCTCCCCGACGTTCCGGAGGAAGTTCAAGTCGTCACTTTCATCGCTGGAGAAGGCGACATCTCCACCGACCTTCTTTCCCCCGGCAACCAAGCGCACTCCCGCTCCGACCGCGAACTGCACGGCAAGTTCATGATCTCACCAGAAGCCCAGAGCGCCATCCAAGCCCTCCAAAAACTCCACCCTGACAAGAGCATCATGCTCATCGCCGAAAAAGGCACCATGGGCGTCGGCTCGTCCCGCATGTCCGGCGTCAACAATGTCGCCCTCTGGACCGGCAAACCCGCCAGCCCCTACGTTCCCTTCGTCAACATCTTCCCCATCGTCGCCGGAACCAACGGCATCTCCCCCATCTTTCTAACAACCGTCAGCGTCACGGGCGGCATCGGCATCGACCTCAAGAACTGGGTGAAAAAGACCGACGCCGATGGCAACCCGGTCCTCAACGAAAGTGGCGACCCGGTATTGGAACAAGTCTACTCCGTCGAAACCGGCACTGTCCTCACCATCAACACCAAGGACAAAAAACTCTACAGCGCCGACGGCAAAGAGCTCGTCAATATCGCCTCCGCCCTCACCCCGCAGAAGGTCGAGTTCATCAAGGCCCAAGGCTCCTACGCCATCGTCTTCGGGAAAAAACTCCAAACCTTCGCCGCCAAGACCCTCGGCATCCCACAACCCACCGTTTACGCCCCTTCCAAAGAGATCTCCCACCCAGGACAAGGCCTCACCGCCGTGGAGAAAATCTTTAACCGCAACGCCGTCGGAACCACCCCAGGCGTCACCCTCCACGCCGGTTCCGACGTCCGCGTCGAAGTGAACATCGTCGGCTCCCAGGATACCACCGGCCTCATGACCGCCCAGGAACTGGAAGCCATGGCCGCCACCGTCATCTCGCCCACCGTCGATGCCGCCTACCAATCCGGCTGCCACACCGCATCCGTCTGGGATAAAAAAGCGCAAGCCAACATCCCGAAACTCATGGCCTTCATGCAAGGCTTCGGCCTCATCACCGCACGCGACCCGCAGGACCGCTATCACCCGATGACCGACGTCATCCACAAAGTCCTCAACGACCTCACCGTGGACGACTGGGACATCACCATCGGCGGCGACTCCCACACCCGCATGTCCAAGGGCGTCGCCTTCGGAGCCGACTCCGGAACCGTCGCCCTCGCGCTCGCCACCGGCGAAGCCAGCATGCCCATCCCCGAGTCCGTCAAAGTCACTTTCAAAGGCGAGCTCAAGCCGCACATGGATTTCCGCGACGTCGTGCACTCTACCCAGTCGCAGATGCTGAAGCAATTCGGCGACAACGTTTTCCAAGGACGCATCATCGAGGTCCACCTCGGCACCCTTTCCGCCGACAAAGCCTTCACCTTCACCGACTGGACCGCCGAAATGAAGGCCAAGGCCTCCATCTGTATCTCCCAGCCCGAAACCCTCATCGAATCCCTGGAAATCGCCAAAGGCCGTATCCAAATCATGATCGACAAGGGCATGGATAACGAAGCCAAAGTCCTTCAAGGCCTCGTCGACAAAGCCAACAAACGCATCGACCAAGTCCGCAGCGGCGAAAAGCCACCACTCGCCCCGGATGCCAACGCCAAATACTTCGCCGAAGTCGTCGTCGACCTCGATGAAATCGACGAACCGATGATCGCCGACCCCGACGTCAACAACGAGGACGTCTCGAAACGCTACACCCACGACACCATCCGCGCCCTCTCCTACTATCAGGGTGAGAAAAAAGTCGACCTCGGATTCGTCGGCTCCTGCATGGTTCACAAAGGCGACCTCAAGATCGTTTCCCAAATGCTCCGCAACCTCGAAGCCCAGCAAGGCGAAGTGAAATTCCACGCCCCACTCGTCGTCGCCGCCCCGACCTATAACATCATCGACGAGCTCAAAGCCGAAGGTGACTGGGACATGTTGGAAAAGTATTCCGGCTTCGTCTTCGACGATAGCGCCCCCAAGCAAGCCGCCCGCACCGAATACGAAAACATGATGTATCTCGAGCGCCCCGGCTGTAACCTCTGCATGGGCAACCAGGAAAAAGCCGCCAAAGGCGACACCGTCATGGCCACCTCCACCCGTCTCTTCCAAGGTCGCGTCGTCGAAGACTCCGAGCGCAAAAAAGGAGAATCCCTGCTCTCCTCCACCCCGGTCGTCGTCCTCTCCGCCATCCTCGGAAGAACCCCGAATCTGGATGAATACAAGACCGCCGTCGAAGGCATCCCGCTCACTCAATTCGCTCCACCGGTGGGCGAGATGGTCGCGAACTAAACAACGGACCGCGGGCTTCAGCCCGCCTCAGCGCAAAAAGCACAAAGCTTCAAAAACCGCCCCTGCTCGCAGGCAGCGGTTTTTTTGTCAGGAGTAGCGAGTGTCACGAGCCCCCATCGCGGGTCGCTCCACCGCTCCGAAGCCGTCTCCCCCGAATCCGCCCCGTCACACCCTCCATCGACGTCCCGGAATCCCTTATTCTTAAAGACATTCCCCCACCCTTCAGCACTGTTTGCCTGGCAGTTTATCCGGCAGTTTATCGTGTTGTTGTAAACCAATTATAGACCTCGAATTTCGGGCATGGGAGGCAAATTCGCCTCTCATGCCCACTTTCTAACAGCCGCCAAGCTTGATAGCGCAAGGATCAGAGGCTTTGGGACAGGCTCTAGGTAGTCCCTCGGCCTTCGAAAAATGTGCAAGCTGTTTGTTCGAGTATATGAGGATGTCCTCGAAAACGGCCAGTGAAGTCTGGGTGCATAAAGTCTGCTAGACGGCATCAAGCTCAGTCCACAAGGCAAGTCGAAGCCGCAAAGGCCATTGGAGAATGAGTAACAACAAGCTCGTGAACCGCGCTCTGACCAACGACTGGTTGGCAGAGCAAGGCGTCCCGAGTCTGGAAGAACAATGGGTATCCATTCGTTATCCCGACGGACCAAAGAGAGTTAAGTCGAGGTAACAGGTGGCGTGTTGGAACCGCCGTGCTACGGATCC
>CAZVMS010000268.1:0-28440 GCA_964628795.1 uncultured Haloferula sp.
ATTTGCTGAGTGAAATTAAGTTATTGAATTACAACATGTTGCGTCACACCTTTTCAAGGTATTTATTTTATTTTCAATGAATGATTCATACGCAGGCTGCGACGTGTTTTCGGTCGGTCAGCGGCTTTTCGAATAGGGTCGTGCTAAGAATCCCGCCGAAGGGGAGTTACCTACGAAGACCCTATCGAGGTTGAAATCCCAGATTCCGTCTGATCATCACGAAAACCATGTCGAACGTCCCACTCAGTATTTTAAAGGCCCAAGAGGAGATCGCCCTCCGTCAACGCCGCAAAGCGACGGCCACAAGTATCGTTGTCGCGTTCCTGATTGTCGGTTTGTTGATGATGATTCTGGCGCTCGTGCTGCTCCCTTCATGGATGAAGGAGGAGACGGTGATGGTCTCTTACCAGATGCCGGTCTTCAAAGAAGACGAGCTGCAGCAGAAGACCTTTTCTCAGGCTCGATCGAAGCCATCGGCACCATCGGCCGCGATGACGAGGGTAATTGCCGCGAACACGAGCTCGCCGATGGCGATTCCGGTGCCGGAGACCGAGTTTGTGGAGCCGTCGCTCGACTTCGGAACGGGGGATGATTTCGGTGCAGGTTGGGGAAGTGGATCGGGCGACGGATTCGGAGGTGGAGGCACGACGTTTTTCAATCAGAAGGTGACGGCCGAGCGGGTGGTTTATGTGATCGATTACTCTCTCTCGATGAGGGGAGAACGAGATCGCTTGATGCGCAAGGAGTTGGCCAAGTCGGTCGAACAGGTGAAGTTGGGAATGCAGTTCCAGATGATCTTCTTCGCCGGGCCGGCATGGGTCGCCGGAAGCGAGGTCTCGATGCCCAAGGCCCGCAACTCGTCGGTTGTTTCTCTTTCAAAGGACAAGTTCAGATGGAAAGGCAAAGGGGCTCATTTCTGGGAACCTGTCGGGAAAAAACAGAAAGCAGATTGGATTCCTGTGACTCCCAGCGCTCGTGAAGAAGCATTGAAACTGGTGAAAGACAGCAAGCTGGTGTGGGGCACAAATTGGGAGAACCCGCTGGAAATGGCCATCGATATGGAACCTCCTCCGCAAATGATTTTCTTCATGACCGATGGCTCGATCAGTGGCGATATGGTGGCCGTGGCGAAGCGTCTGGGTCACCACGCCAAGACCAAGGGTATCACGATCAATACGGTGGCAATGATGCAGCCGCAGGCGGAGGCGGCGATGAAGGAGCTCGCCAAGCGCACCGGGGGGCAGTTTTCCACGGTCGGGAAAGGCGGCAAAGTGAAGGCTGGAAAGTAGTTTTATCACTCAGGGTTGCGGACGCGCTTCTTTCCTGTGATGAGAAACTATGCCTCATCGCATGCTCATTGCTCCCGATAAGTTCAAGCGCTCTCTTACAGCCTTGCAGGTGGCCGAGGCGATTGCTCAAGGTATCAGGCAGCTCGATCCGACCGTCGAGTGCGATCTTTGTCCGATCGCGGATGAGGTGGTGAGTGAAAGCGGGGTGTTTGATTCGCTCCACGCGCTCGCCAGGCTTGCCCCTTGAAATCCTGATAGAATGTGCGGGAAGCTTGCTGACTGAGGCCGTCGTGAAATCCGATTTCCTGAACTCATGAAGATCAGTGGCTACGGAGTGGATGCGGCGAATTTGCCATGAAGAGGACGGTGGCGCTGGAGGCGAGCATGAGAAGGGCGGCGGAGATGGGATGAAGCAGGCCGACGGCGGCAAGGGTGATCCCGGTGAAGTTGTAGATGAGAGTGAAGGCGAGCAGGCGGGTGAGTTTTTTGCGCGTGGCTTTGGCGAGTATTAGAGCCTGCGGGATGACGCTGAGATCGTGATGGGAAAGGGTGGCAGAAGCGACGGCGGAGGCAGCTTCCGCGTCGGGGCCGAGGGCGATGGAGACGTGGGCAGCGCTCATGGCTTCGGTATCGTTGAGGCCGTCGCCGACGAGGAGAACGCGGCTGCCGGACGACTGGCGCTGCCGGATGAGCTCGGCTTTGTCGGTGGCGGTGAGGCCGGTGAAGCAGGGGATCATCTCGCGCAGTTCGGCGGAGACGTCGGAGTCACCGGTGAGGAGTTCGACGCGATGGCCTGCGGCTTTGAGTGATTGGAGCGCGTCGAGCGCGCCGTCGCGGGAGCTTTCTTGGAAGACGACGCTACCGACAATTTGGCCATCGAGGATGAGGTGGAGGGTGCGGTCGCTTGGGGTGGCGGACGGGAGCTCGGGGAGATGGAGGGAGTTGCAGATGGTGAGTTCGTGGCTTTTTCCCGCAGCTGAAAAACGGGCGCTGATGCCGCGGGCGGGGATGGGGGTGATGATGAGGTCTTTGAGGGCTGCGGGCTCAGTGAGGTTCCAGAAGGGGCGGGCAACGGGGTGGGAGGATTGGCGCTGGATGGCGGCAAGCCAGGAGTGGAGTTCGGGCGGGCTGTCCGGGGTGGTGTCGATGGAGCCGATGGAAAGCTGGGGGCTGGTCAGCGTGCCGGTTTTATCGAATGCGATGGCATCCGTAGTAGCGAGGCGTTCGAGGAAATCCGGGGTGTGGGGGACGAGGCCGAGCAAGCGGAGTCGGGCGTGGCTGCGTCGGATCGTCAGTGGGACGGCGAGGCCGATGCCGCAGGGGCAGGCGACGATGGTGACGGCGAGGCCGTTGAAGAGCGCGCGGGAGGTATCGCCCATGGCCATCCAGGCGATGATGGTGAGTAGTGAAATGGCGATGACTGCGGGGATGAAAAAGCGCAGGGTTTTCGCGGCGAGAGATTCGGAGGGAAGTGACGAGGAGCTTTCGCAAACGGCGAGGAGTCGGTCGAGTTCGCGGTTGCTGCCGTTGGCGGTGGTGCGGAGGGTGATGGTGCCATCGAGGACACGGCACCCGGCGAGGAGTTTGTCTCCTTTTCCGACAGCGGAGGGAAAGGGCTCTCCGGTGTGGACGAGTTTTTCGACGAAGGCGGATCCGCTTTCGATGATGCCATCGGCCGGGACGACCTCGCCGAGCCGGACTTCGAGGAGCTGGTCGGTGCGGACGCTGGTGACGGGGATTTCGGTGTTTTCTCCGGAGAGTCGGGCGGTGCTGCGGAGGCCGGGGATTGCACTTTCCAAGCTCTCCATCCTGCGGATCTGAGTGCGGGTGATGAGCTGACCGAGGTGGTAGATGGCGAGCAGGATGATGACGACCTCGTAGTAAATGTGGCCGATGCCGGTGATCGACGAGTAGAGCGACGCGGCGTAGCTGCCACAGAGGCCGATCAGGAAAAGCTGCTCGAGCGTGATGCGCGGGACGAGGGCGTTGCGGAAAATGGGGCTGCCGGCGAGGACGAGGGCGAGGCCGCTGGCGGTGGCGAGGATGCCGTGGATGATGCTGCGGGTGAGGCCACTGGCCGGGCTGATGTTGATGGCGAGGGAAAGATACATCGCCAGCCCACCGACAAGGATCAGGACGGCGGTGCGCAGCCACGGGAGGGCGGGCTCGGAAGGTGGGGATGCTTCAGGAGCGGGGGCGGTGCAGTTGCAGCAACTCATGGTTCATTTCGCGAGCGCGGCTTCGAGGTCGGCGGCGGTCCAAGGGGCGTGGTCTTTGAATTTCTCACGCAGGGTGGTGACGGATGCGGGTTCGACAGGCGGAGCGGAATTTCCCCATGCGGATCGGACGTAGGAAAGCACAGCAGCAATTTTTCGATCATCGAGGGTCATCCCTTGAGCTGGCATGACACTGTTCCATTTCTCGCCGTTGACGGTGATCTCACCACCGAGTCCGTGGAGCACCGTGAGGATGATTTTTTCCTCCGGGCCGCTGACCCAATCGGAACCAGCGAGCGGCGGGAAGGCACCGGGAAGACCGATGCCGTTGGGCTGGTGGCAGGCGGCGCAGACGGCGGTGAAGACGGTTTCGCCTTCGGCGATCAGGGCCGCAGGGTCATCGGATGCGGGGGCCGGTGCCGCCGCAGTATCCGTCGTGGTTTCCGGGACGTTGGTGCGGAAGTATCCTTCGTTGTATTCGTTCCAGCTGAAGCCGCCGGACGCGACGATGAGATACCAGATGCCCCAGATTGTCAGCGGCGCGTAGATGCAGTGCTTCAACCACCAAGGGGCGGCGCGCAGGGCTTCTCGTGGCTCGGCTTTTTCCCGGATGAGCGCGCCGTGGACGGTGCGGGTGTTGAGGTCTTCGCCGGGTTCGTTTCCTGGTCTCATGGCTTACTATTCGGCGAAGGATTCGATGCGGGCGGCGGGCGCTTCCGGGATTTCGTAGGAGGAAAGCTTGAGCGACTGGAGGTAGGCGACAAGAGCGACCATTTCCTCGGAGGGGATGACTTCAAATTCGTCGCCGGGGCCGAAACCCGGAGGAAGATTCAGGGCATTCGGCGCGGGGTTTTCCGGGTCCTTTTTGCGAGTCTCGAAAAGGAAGGGAAAGGGCGGCATGTTGGAGCCCTTGGAGGTGATCTGGGGGTCGTAAAGGTGGAGCAAATGCCAGGTCTCCGAGGGATTGCGCACACCGATATTCGAGAGATCGGGGCCGGTGCGCATGGTGCCCATCTGGACGACTTCCTGGTTCATGTAGTCGCGGGCGACCGTGCGTCGCTCGCCCCAGCCGCGTGCGATGTCGGTGCGGACGCGGGCGGGATGGACTTGCTGGGAGTGGCAATAAATGCAGCCGTTGGCGATGTACACTGAGCGACCTTCCTCTTCCAAAGAAGACAGGGTGGGCGGAATCATTTCGCCTGTCTTGGGATCGGCGGTTTGCTTGAAATTCCCCAAGCCCCAGACGGGCATGAGCACGAGGCCGACCCATGAGGAGAGGAAGGTCAGCATGAAGCCGATGAAGATGAACCGAAATTTGGTCATGGGATGGGATCAGGGTCGGGGATGCGTTTGGTGAACAGGGTGGGTTCTCCGATGCTGGCGCGGTGGCTGGCAATCATCCAGAAAAAGGAAACAAAGAAGGCGAGGTGGCCGAGGGTCATCAGGCTGCCTGAAACGGTGCGCAACTTGAGGTAAGGCATGGTGAGGGCGACAATCTCGAGGAAGGGAGTTTCCTTTTGATTCATCTCAAGACCCTGAAGGATGCCTCCCCAACTGAGGAAAACGAAGTAGCAGATGAAGCCGATCGCACAGCTCCAGAAGTGGACGCGAATGAGGAAGCGCGAAGGCCACTCACGTTCGAGAAGTCGCGGCATGATGTAATAGATCGAGCCGAAAAATACCATGCTCGCGAAGCCGTAAGCACCGAGGTGGGCGTGAGCGATGGTGTAGTGGGTGAAGTGCGTGATGCCGTTGAGTGAACGGATCGCCATCGTCGAGCCCTGGAAGGAGGCGAGCGTGTAGCACATCGCACCAAAGACCACGAAACGCAGCGCGGGCGAGGAGATCGTCTTCTTGAAATGCCCGACCATGGTGAAGTGGTGATTGATTGCCACCGTGATCACTGGGATGAACATCATGATGCTGGCGACTACAGAGGCGGTGATCAGCCATGCAGGAAAGGGGCCGCCGATGAGGTGGTGCATGCCATTCCAAGCGTAAAAAAAGGCCAGCGACCAGAAGCCGATCACGGAAAGATAGTAGGAGTGAATCGGGCGACCGATGATTTTCGGGATCAGATAATAAGCGGCTCCCAGACCGATCGGGGTGAACCAAAGGCCGAGCGCATTGTGAGCGAACCACCAGTTGATCGGTGGCTGGGCAGGTGCCTGCACCGGAGCAAGCACGAGCAAGCCGTGAGCGGTGAAATAGAGGCACGGAAACCAGAAGAAGGCTGCCATGATATACCACTGGGAAATGTAGATGTGTCCCGGTGGACGTCGACGGATGAGTCCGACCGACTCCAGCATCACGAAGGCAAACGACACGAGAAGGAAGGGGGCTGCGTAGGTCGGATACTCCAGCCATTCGACCGCTGTGGAGTCCCCACGCAGGATGCCCCAAGAGCCGACGGCGTTACCCATGTTCCAAAGGACGGCGGCGAGGGTGAGCGAGCGGTTGTCGCGGATCGGCGCGCGACAGAGGCGGGAAAGAATCCAGAGCCCGATACCGATGCCGGCGGTGGATAGCCAGCCGTAGGCGACGATGTTCAAGTGCGCCGGGCGAACGCGACCGAAGGTGAGCCAGGGGTTTTCCGAGAGGAAAGCGGGATCGTGGAGCTTGATCGACGCCGCGATGGCGAGCAGGGAGCCGAGGATCAGCCAGACGAGTGAGCTACCAATGAAAATGCCCACAGGCCAACGTGCAGCGAGGTCGATCTCGAGACGCTGGAGGCGGCTTTCCTCGATGGCTCCCGGATCGGAAGCAGGGGCTTTTTCAGGATTCATGGGTGGCGGTGAGAAAGGCGTCCGTTGCGCTGCCGATCGGCTCGTCTGCGTCGAAAATGGACTCAGCGGCTTTGTCCAAGTTCTCGAACTGCTGATGCGTGGCCGCCCAGGAAAAAGCGAAGATCGTCGCCACACTACCGAGTAGCATGATGACGAGGACGATGGATGCAGCGATGATCATGGAAAGGAGAAGTGCCGTTTTGCAGTCGAGCTTAGCTCAGCCAGGGGCTGGGCTGATTTTGTAAATCATTTTATTTTGAACAAGGAATATAAAAGCAACTTGTCCAAGGTTTTCTTCGGGAAAATTTCCGGAGGGGTCACTCTTGGATGTCGCTGGTCCAAGGGGGGGCAGCTTCCGATTAATTCAAGTGCTTTTACGATCTTACCCTGAAAGCCCGGCCCTTAACATCACCTCTCCAGCCAAACGCCCTACCTCCCAACGACTCTCACCGCCGCGAAGTCCCGCCTTGCTAGCACCGGGGCCCGGCGACTAGCGTTCGAGCTATGAGCCCGACGAAAACCGGCCACGACTCGACCCTCACCTTCCGCCTCGCGTGCTGGGTGATGGGCCTGATCGCTTTCATCCAAATCCTCACCGCTGGCGTGGCCCTCGCCGTGCGCTTGGAAAATGCCCGCGAGGTCCGCGTGGAGGAAAAGATCGTCACCAAAATCGTCACGGTCGCGGCCAAGGCGGAGCCGCCAAGGGAGGTTGGCCCCGTCGTCGCCCTGCCACCGCCGCCACCGATGCCAGCCGAAGTCCCGCTTCCTCCCGCCCGACCGCTTGATGCGCCACCGATCGCCGATGCGAAGGTGGAACAGCTCGTGCTTGAATGCCGCGAAGCCCGAGTGGCCGAAGACATGGGACGCGCGATCATCAAACTTGAGGAAGCCCGCTCCATCGACCCTCAGGAACCGAACACGCTCTACGAACTCGGTCTCGTTTATGAAACCATGGCCGCCTACGACACCACCCTCGCCGAGAAAGCAGCGGAAGCTTATCAAGGGGTCTTTGAACTCGGCACCACCAAGGCCGGTGCCCTCTATCCACTCGCCGCTGGCAAGCTCCGCGATGGCATCGCACGCCCCGTCGACATGCGCGGCAAGCTCGCGCTCGGGCGTGTCCGCATTTTCAAGGACGACACCTTCCAGGAGGGCGAGCGTGTGGTGCTCACCGTGCCGGTCAGCGCCGCGCCCGGTTCCGAACCCAAGGCCGATGACTTCTTCGTGAAAGTCGAGTTCTTCGACAAGACCCGCAACAACGACCCCCAACCGGCCGGCCCGAACTGCATCACCAACTACGAATGGGTCAGCGGGGCGATCGACTGGCTTGGCGGCGAGGAAATCCTGCGCGTCACCTACATCCTTCCTCCACCCGAACCTGGACAGGAGCACCTTTTCGGTCACCCCAATTACTACGGCCAGATCGTCGAACTGGTTTATAAGAACGAGCTGTTAGACAGCCAGGCATGGCCGCGCCACCTCGCCGCCCGCTCGCAGGTCGAACCGCAGCAAGGATACGATCCCTTGTTCTTGGAGAGCGACTTCGACCCGAACCTTGGGGTTCTTCCTCCACTTCAACACGAGCTGGAGCTTCCTCCCATGCCGAACGAACTGGAACTGCCCCCACGCTAATCACCTCACTCATGGAAGAAAGAATCATCGGCGACTACCGCCTGATCGAGCCGATTCACCGCGGATCTGTCACCACCCACTGGCTCGCCGAACAGACCTCCGTCCGACGTGAGGTCATTGTCATCGAGTTGACCGACTTTGCCCAGCACGAGGCATTTCTCAATGATACTCGCACCAAGGCATCCATTGATCACCCCTTGATTGGTTCCGTTTATGAAGCGATTTCCGAAGACGGTCACTGCCTCGTCGCCATGGAGAAGCTTCCCGGAAAGACACTGGCTGATCGACTTTCCGCCGGTGAGACCCTTCTCCCAGTCGAGTTCTCCCACCTGCTGCGCATGCTTGCCGAAGCCATGCTCCACCTTGCCGCCAAGGGGATTGCCACCGAAGCGCTGAGCCCGGCAGCCATCCACTTTGACAATCAGGGCGTCCTTCGTGTCAGCAACATCGCCTGCTGCGGAACCCCGAATCCTCATGCCGCAGTCGAGGACATTGCCCGTCTTGGCCGGGCGCTCCCGCCGCTCATCCCCACCGGCCGACCCGGGGCAAGCCGTGCCCTAACCGTGCTCGCCTGGATGCGCGGTGAGGGCATCGCGCGCGCCATCAACTGGGAAGAAATTCATTCCTACTGCGAACAAATCGAAAGCCAGCTCGTCGAAGTTTCCCACTCGACCAAGGCACCGACCACCGCTCGTGTCCGCAGGAAAAAGTCCCCAGTCCCGGCGATCCTTGGAACCATCGTCGGTATCGCCGTTCTCGGTGGCAGCGCCGCCCTCGTCATGAAGGGCAAAAACTCTGCGGCCAAAAACGCAAATCAGAGCCTACCCGCACCGATCATGATCGCCGCGGGCAATTATCCCACCCCAGACGGAGGGAAGGAAAAGCTCAAAGCCTTCCGGATTTCCGCCTGTGAAGTGACCATTGGCGAGTATCTCGAATTCCTCGAAATGCTCGAGCTCTTGGATCCCGAGTCCCGCAATATTTACGACGCCAAGGACCAACCTGCGGAAAAATCCGACCACCTCCCCAAGGGCTGGCCCACCATGCTCACCGCCGCCCAGCAAGGCGGCATCTGGGAACGGCGCCCGATCAATCTTTTCTGCCCGATCACCAACATCGACTGGTGGGACGCCGCCGCCTACTGCGACTGGAAGACCGGCCGCCTGCCCACTCAGGAGGAATGGTTCGCCGCCCTTCGCGAAAAGGGCGACAAGCCAGAATTTCTCAAGCCCTCAAAGTGGGGTCCTGTGACCGCCATCGGCAGCGACGACAAAACCGCCAACGGCCTCTACGGCATGGCAGGCTCCGTCTCCGAATGGACCCGACTCCCCGCCTCAAATCCCGCCAACCCCCTCGGCGAGAAGTCCCACGTCATCATTGGGGCCTCATTTCTCAAACCGGAAAATGGTGCCCTCTCCCGCGACTGGACCAATGACCGCCTCCAACGCCGTCCTGACCTAGGCTTCCGCATCGTCTTGCCCGCCGAATAGCTCCCCCCCACCAACCGCAGAGCGATTTCCCCCAACAGCTGCGTCCCCCTCGGACGATTGAAAGCCCCCCGGCTCTTCAGAAAAAAGTGATACCGACTACGACAACCGAAGTCACCGCCGTCACGAACATCCCGATGGTCACGGTCAGGAGCTTGCCCAGCTTCACCTCAACCTCCGGCGAAGCCGCCCAGTAAGGACTCGATCCAGCTTCCAGAGCGATCGAACGACCGGCGGCAACCGCCATGCGGAGCTCTTGGTTTAGATCAGCATTCATTCCGTCCATCTAAACTACCAATCGCGCCGGAGAATCACAATTTCCAAATTATTAAAAAATAACCGACATAAAAAATTAGAGACGTCCTTCCTCCATGCCTCCGGAAATGGTCTCGTTCGCAAGCTTATTATGGAATTCGAAGAGATCTCGGCGGCGATCGCTCACCGGGGTCACTGCCCCACTTTGGCGTGAGCGATAGAGGTCGGAAATATCGAGATCCGTCACCAGCATCGTCTCCACATTCGGATCCGCCTGCGCCTGGATGCCATCCCGTGCGAACTCGAAGTCGCTCGGTGAGAACACCGCCGCACGACCGTAGTGAATGTCCATCGCCGGCACGTCGGGCAGGTTCCCGACCACCCCGGCCGTCGCCACGTAGATTTGATTTTCGATCGCACGCGCCGCCGCGCAGGTGCTCACTCGCAGGTAGCCCTGACGGTTGTCCGTGCAGTACGGCACGAAGAGGATTTCGATGCCGCGATCCGCAAGGTAGCGTGTCGCTTCCGGAAACTCGACATCGTAACAAATCAGCACACCGATTTTTGCCTTCGGCGTCTGGAGCACAATCAAGGAATTCCCACCTGAGATCCCCCACCAGGTTTTTTCCGATGGCGTGATGTGCAGCTTCGATTGGCTTTCGTAAGTGCCGTCCGGTTTGAAAATCATCGCTGTGTTTTCCAAGCGACCATCCGGCTGCTCAACCGGATGCGAACCTGCGATCAGATAGAGCCCCTGCTCCCGCGCCAGAGTTCCCATCAGTTCCACGAACTGCGGCGTGTACTCCGCCAGCTTGCGAATCCCTTCACGTGAACCCATTGGCTCCAGGCCGCTGAGCATCTGAACGGTTAGAAATTCAGGGAACAGCACGAACTCCGCACCGTAGTCCTCGCCCGCCGTCTCCACGAAGTAGCGCACCTGACTAGCGAACTCCTCGAAACTGGAGGTCTTGCGCATCTTATACTGCACACACGCCACCCGCACCTTGTTGTTTTCCTCGGCCTTCGCCTGATAGTCGGAGTTGATCCACTCGATCAGTGTTGCATAGTCCATCGACAGCGGATCACGGATGTAGTTCGGCATCACGCCGCGCACCACGAATCCCTGCGCCAGTTGAAAGCCCAGCACCGGGTCGTTGATTTTTCCATCCTGCACCTGCCACACATACTCCTCGGGCGTCAGCTTGTCCGCGTGCTGCGAATAGCTCGCCATGCGGCCGCCGCACAAAATCCTGCGCAGGTTGAAACGCCGACAGAGATCGCGCCGCGCCTCATAAAGAATCGCCCCAAGCCCCCCACGCCGGATATCCGGATCCACATAGACCTCCGCCCCGTAGAGCGTGTCGCCCTGCGGGTCGTGATTGTAAAAGTAACCATCGTCAGTGATCCCGTAGTAGGTGTGCTTGCGTAGCGGATTCCGACCGAGGCTCACGATCAGCGAAGAAGCCGCACCGGCGATCTTGCCATCGAGCATCGCCACCAGCTGCCCCTCTTCAAAAACATCCAGATGGGACCTCAACTGTCCCTCTTCCCAAGCCCCGTCCTCTCCCACCATCTGCGGGAAACAACGGCGATGCAGCGCGATCAATACAGGGATGTCGTCGATTCGTGCATTACGCACCACCACCAAGCCGTTACGGGTATCAAATTCCTTCGGAAACACATCCACACAAGGGACCGTTTCAGCTTTCCCCACAACCCGAAAATCGTAGGGCGATCATGGATGGGAAGCGATCATCAGGTTTTACGGCCAAACTCACTTCCCTTCGACAATTTCCCGCACCACCCCGTCCTCCAGCTCTGCTCGCTGATAGACGCCCATCGCCGCGCGAATCATCGCGCCGCCACTCTCCTGCTCGTCGTGGATCACATTCACATCGAGCTTCTTGAGTCGTTCGACTTCATTGGCAAACTTCGCCCGCGCAAACACGCAGATACCCTGATTTCGCTCCCGCACCAGCGGCAGCGAGGCCACTGTCAACTCCACCGCCGGAAAGGTGAACGCCACCATCCGCGCCCGATCAATCCCTGCCAAATCAAGCGCCTCAGGATGAGTGGCATCCGCAAACAAGACACGCTGGCCGGCCTTCTTCAGCTCCCGCACCGTATCCGCATTCAGTTCCAAAACGAGCGTCTCCACACCGCAGCGTTGCAGCGCTTCATTGAGCGCCCGCCCCACTGGACCATAACCACAAATCACGGCGTGATCCTCGAGCGCCCTGATCGCCTTGCTCGGCTCCAGACCCGCAGGTGCTTTCTGATGCGCCTTCACCAGCCCCTTGTCCTCCAGCCAGTGACCAAACGGACCCGCCCCCTTCATCAAACTCGGAACGAGCCCCATCGAGACCGCCGTGCAAGCCAGCAACAACTGCTCGACCGCCGGGTCAAAAGGCCGGAACTCACTCGCCTTCCCAAGCAGTACCAAAGAAAACTCACCCGTACTCGCCAGACTCGCACCCGCCAGCAAAGCCGGCCGCACCGGCAGCTTCAGCAATCGCGTCGCGCCCACCAGAATCCCCCCCTTCACCACCAAAATCAGCACGGTCCCCGCCAGCACGAAGGCCCACTCTTTCATCACCTCATCAAGGTCGATCAGCAGGCCGACCGAGACAAAAAAGATCGTCAAAAACAGATCCTTGAACGGCAGCACATCCGCCATGATCCGGTGCGAGTAAATCGACTCACTGACCACCAAGCCCGCCGCAAACGCCCCCAGCGATAGCGAAAGGTCCAACGCCTCACCCGCCAATGCCACCGCCGCACACAGCGCGATCACCGTCAGCGTGAAAAGCTCGCGACTCCGCGTCCGCGCCACCGCATGCAGCAGTGGTGTGTTCAGATACTTACCGAAAAAAAGCGCCGCCCCCAGGAAGAGCATCCCCTTCGTCAGCGCCCACATGATTCCCCCGATCGGGAAACTGCTACCCGCACTGTAAATCGCCGGCAGAATCAGAATGAAAAGGATCACTAACAAATCCTGAAACAGCGCGATCCCCAGCGAAGCCCTCGCCCCCGGATTGTTCGGCTGCCCCATGTCCTGAAACGACTTCATCGCCACCGCCGTGGAACTCAGCGCAATCGCCACCGCCACCACCGCAATCTCCGGCCCCGGCATTCCCGCCAGCCAGGCCACCAGTGCCCCCGCCGCCCCACAAAGCGCTACCTGCATCCCTCCGCCAATCAGCGCGATCCGCCACAGATGTCGCAGCTCACCGATCGAAAACTCAATCCCCAGCGTGAACATCAGCAGGATCACCCCCAGCTCACCCAGCATCCCAATGATCGGATCCTCCTTATCCGCCCCCACCAGAGCCAACATCCCGCTATTCGCGATCAGCACACCGACCAGGAAATACCCCACCAGTACGCTCTGGCGGACCCGCATCAGTAAGAGCGAAACCACCACCGCCAGCACCAGCACCATCGCCAGCAACCCGAAAAACGGCGTCACCGAAGAACCACTCGCCGCCAATAATCCCTCCATCATCGCCCGCAATCCTAAGCACCTTGCCCATCAAGGCCACGCCAATCTCTCACGTCTTTTCATTGCTGTTGTATATTTATTGCATTTATCGATTGCGCTTTGTTTGCACTTGTACCATTTTTGCCGCGCATGAAACACCTTTCAAAGACTCTATCCACCGGGCTGCTGGTCCTCCTTCCTTCCGCCGCCTCCGCCGCTCTCTTCACCAGCGGACACGCCGATGTCATCGGCATCGGCTATGCCGAAGGGGCCACGCCGGGTGTCTTCGAGATCGAACCTCACGTTCACGCCGCAGGCGCGACGATCGATGGCTTCTTCGTCGCCGAAGGGGAGTATGAGCCAAGCGAAATCACCACGGTGGTCCCGCAAAGTACCTTCGACTTCTGGACCACCAACGGCGGCCGCCCTGTCGGCAGCGCCTGGGATGCCATCGGCGTTGCCGCAGGGGAATCCTTCTGGTTCCTCCCTCAATCCAACAGCGGACCTGCAGGTGCCGCCACCCTCGGAGCACCCTTCGCCGGCATTGGCAGCGAGGAACTTACTCCCTCGGATTGGGCCACAGACATCACCATCTCCCTCGATTCCGTCGTCGGCCCTGGCGAATTCTCGATGTATCTCGATGGCTTCACCCCCTTCTTCGCCATGTCGACCGTCGATGGCATCGACGGGTCCGATGTCATCGATATTTCCCCCGGAAGCCACGAGCATTACAATTGGGTTTTCACAGCACCCGGCACTTACGATGTGAGTGTGAGCTTCGCTGGAACCCACAACGTGGATGGTCCAAAAAATGCATCCGCCACTTTCCATTTCCACGTCGTTCCCGAGCCATCCGTTGCCCTACTCGGAGCCCTTGGAAGCCTCGCCATGCTACGCCGCCGCCGCTGAGCAATCTCCTCATCGAGCGAGGTCAATCTCGGCAAGCCGTGCGGCGTTCCGGGCGCTGCCATCTCTTTCGAGGACTTCAATTTTAAGTTCGGGGGTCGTATTTCTGAGTATCTGGGATTGTGGCTACGAAAAAGCACAAAAAGCGCCTGCTTGTCGGGAATCGGAAGATCAAGGAGGTGAACCGCTTGATCCGCCTGGCCCGGACAAAATGGGACGCGCATGAGAATGCGGCGTGTCGAAGGGAGCGCGAGCGGGCGATGGCTCTCTACCAGACGCTTGATGCCGCCGAGCGCGAGCAGGTGCCGCAGGTCTTGCGGGTGTGGCTGCGCTATCGCAGCGAGAAATACTTCGGCGAGGGGCGGAAGGGGAATGGGGCGAACTCCTGAGGTGGTTCTAACAAAGGAACGCTCGGCTTGCAGCCACCGGGCAAGTCCGGCGAACGGCCTCCGCACAAAAACCGCACCCATCGGCCCAAGCCATCAACCCCGGGGGCCTTCCATGCCCCGCTCGTGCGTCGCGAAGTGCCAATACCCTCCCCGTCGTGAGTCCACACTTTGAGCGACGGGGCCTTCGCTCCTCCTATTTGGGAGTTGACGGATAGGGCGAGCTTGTCTAAAACGCCACTGTTGCGAATGAGTCGCAATACCGACTTTAGAGATGAACGAAATGAAACGACTGACGAGACGATTTGAGTTGGCGACTTGTGCGGGGATGATGGCTTTGGCGGGGAGCGCTGGGGCGCAGGATGGGGTGGAGAGTTTGGGTGCTCTGGATACTTTGGAAGGGTTGACGGTGATTGGGAGCACGAAGGATGTGTGGACGCTGCCGGGATCGGCGACCTATGTGTCGGGGGAGGAATATCGTGATCGGAATTTCACGAACCTGAAGCAGGTGCTGGCGAAGGTGCCGGGGGTGTATGTGCGTGATGAGGATGGTTTTGGGAATTTCCCGAATGTGTCTCTGCGGGGTGCGGATGGGACGCGGAGTCAAAAGGTGACGATGATGGAGGATGGGATTTTGAGTGCGCCTTCGCCGTATGCGGCACCGGCGGCTTACTACTCGCCACGGATCGGGCGGATGGCGGGGTTGGAGGTTTTGAAGGGATCGAGTCAGGTGCGCTACGGGCCGCACACGACGGGTGGAGTGATGAATTTCATTTCAACCGAGATTCCTGAGGATCCGACTTTTTACACGCGCTTCACGGGTGGCAGCTACGGGACTTTTCTGCTGCATAGTTACTACGGTGATACGATTGAGATGGAAGTCGGGCGCTTTGGGTATCTGTTAGAAATGTTCGGTCAGACTTCCGATGGGTTTCGCGATGTGGACTTCGGGGGTGATAGTGGTTTTGAGGTGTATGAGCCGATGCTCAAGATGTTCTGGGAGCCGGACTCGGTGTTGAAGCAGCGCTTTGAGGTGAAGCTTGGCTACAGCAGCAACGAGTCGAACGAGACTTATCTGGGGCTGAGCGAGACGGATGTCCGGGTGTTTCCAGATCGGCGTTATGCTGCGACGAAATTCGATAACTTCGATTCGGATGCATTCCGCAGCTATTTCAAGTGGATCGCGGAGCCGAGTGACGCGCTTCGTTTCGAGACAGCGTTCTATTACAACAGTTTCGAGAGGAGCTGGGATAAGATCGACCGCGTCAACGGGACCTCGCTGCATCAAGCGCTACTCGACCCGGCGCGGTTAGCGGTGCTGAATGGCACGGCGGCTGGCACCACGCGGAATAGCGACAACATGCGGGATCACGAGGCGTATGGCTGGCAGAGTCAGGCGAATATCCGCTTTGATACGGGCTCGTTCAGCCATGATTTGGCGGTGGGGCTGAGGTTGCACTATGACCGTGAGGACCGTTTGGTGCAGCGCGATACCTACAATGCGCTCGGCAACGGCAGCTTTGTTCTCGCGAATGCGACGCCGACCACATTCGGCGGGATCAACGAGGTGTTTGCGACCGCGGTGTTTATCGAAGACGAGATCAAGACGGGGAGTCTGACGCTCCGGCCGGGGATTCGTTACGAATATCTCGATATGGAGTATACCAATGCGGGCCGGACGCAGTTCGCGGGTGACGAGAGTCTGGTGATGGGCGGGATTGGTGCGAACTATGAAGTGGATGCTTGCAATACGATCTTCGGTGGAATTTATCGCGGGATGTCATCGCCAGCGCCGAATGCCTATCTAACAGCAGGCACTGAGGCGGAGGAAAGTCTCGGCTACGAGATTGGCTGGCGTCATCGTCGCGATGCCTTCAGCGCGGAGTTGGTCGGCTTTTACAACGACTTTGATCAGCTGATCTCGACCGATGCCGGCTTTGGTGTCGGTGCGCCGAGCCAGAATGCCGGTGAGGCGGATATTTTCGGCATTGAAGCGCTGATTCAGTACGATGCAGGCCAGGTTGCTGGCTGGGGAGTCCGTCTTCCGGCCTATGTAAGTGCGACGTGGACGCAGGCTGAGTTCAAGAACACGACGAGTGGTCTGGCGGGTGGCGGCGATGCAGTCTATCAGGGGGGACGTGATGGAAACGAGATTCCCTACGTTCCTGACTGGAAGCTGGCGGCGGGTGTTGGGGTGGCTGGCGAGAAGTGGGGTGTCAATCTGGACATGAGTTATAGCTCGACTTCATGGGGATCCGGCTTCAACGGGGACTCGCGTGCGGCGGTGGTCGGTGGGACTCCGACGAGTCGGGACGGGAAAATGGATGCGCTGCTGATTTTCGATCTCTCTGGCTATTGTCAGGTCACGGAGCAGGTGAAGCTAATTGGGGGGATCCAGAATCTCTTTGATGAGCGTGGGATTGTGAGTCGGATTCCGGAAGGCCCACGGAACAATGCGCCGCGGATGTGGTTTGCGGGCGTTGAAGCGATGTTCTGATCTTTTGTTTGTGTGAAGCAGGGCTTGATGCCTCCTCGGGGGGAAGGTCTAGGGCTTTGCCATTGTCGTTGATCGATAGAAGCCTTAGGAATCCCGCGATGCGAATGCTGTTTCTTATCTTCTGCTTGCTGATCCGACCACTGGTGGGGCAGCAAACGGATGTTGATGCTCAGGTGGTGGAGCTGCGTGAGACGATCTCGAAGATCGTCGAGGTGAAGACGCAGGTTTCTGAGGAGAAGTCTGAGTGGGCGGCACGCAAAGGGGAGATGGCGGAGCTGCTGACGCTGCATCGGCGTGAGTTGGAGCTGCTGGGTGAGGAATTGGAGAAGGCGGGGAGCTCGGCGGGTGGCTATGATGAGAAGAAGCGGGAAGCTGAGGAGGAGTTGGAGAAGTTAAAGGCGGCGCGGCGGGTGGCGAGTGAGGCGGTGGTGCGAAATAAGGAGCGGATGCTGGCGCTGGCGAAATTTTTCCCGAAGCCGCTGGCAAAGGAGGCGGAGCTTGAGCGGGTTTCGCTGGAGGCTTGGGAGACGGGTGATGAAGCGCGGGATGGTTTGCAGGCGATTTTGGGAATGGTGACGAAAGCGGAGCAGTTTAATCGGAGGATCACTCGCTTTAAGGAAGAGCGGGATGGTCGTGAGGTGGAGGTGATTTATCTGGGGCTGGCAAGGGCATACTATACCGACCGAAGTGGGAATGCGGGGGTGGGTGAGCCGGGTGATGAGGGGTGGGTTTGGGTTTCGAAGCCGGAGCTGATTGGTGAGGTGGCGAAGGCGCTTGATGAGCTGGATAAAAAGCGGCCGCCTGAGCTGGTGGAGTTGCCTGTTAGAATGAAGGAGGTGGCGCGATGAGTGGGTGGCGATGGTGGATGGCGGACGGTGGATGGGAAATGGGTGCTGATAGCCGAGAAGGTAGTCGTGGTCGTAGGGTTGGAGGCGTTTTGGGGTTGGCTCGGAAAGCGGTGCCGACGCTGCGCTTCGCCACCGCAGTCCAAGTTATGATGGCGCTCGCCTTTTTGTGTTCGGCGTCAGCGGAGACTTCGGTTTCGGATGCTTTGAAGAAGGCGAATGCGGATTTGGCGGCATCGCTTTCGACGCTGGAGGAAACTCGTGAGAAGATCGCGGCGGAGAAGCCGGAGCTGGCGAGGGAATTTGAGGAGGTGGGGCTGGAGCTGCGTGAGAAGCGTCGACTTGTTAGAATCGCGCGGATGAGCCGGGAGGATCGTGAGTTAGCGATGCGTGAGCTTGAGCGAGATCGTCAGGTGAGACGTCAGGATGCGGCGTATTTGGCGGGCTTGTTGAAGGATCAGGCGCTGAAGATTCAGACGGTGTCGGGTCCGGGGGAGCCGATGCTTGCGATCGATAAGGAAATGATCGCGCGGGAGGCGGATGATGCGTCGAAGGCGCTGGAAGAGCGGCTGGCGGTGGTGGATGCTTCGTTGGATCGGCTGGAGAAGTTGATGGGCGGTTCGAAGGCATCGGGCAAGGCGGCGACGGAGAGTGGTGATGTGGTGGAAGGGCAGTTTGTGGCGATGGGGCCGCAAGTGTGGTTCGCTGGTGAGAATGTGGCGGGGCCGGTGGTTTGGGAGAAGGGCGGTACTTTACCGAAGGTGATTTCTGGTGATGCCGAGGCGATCCGGACGGTGATCGCTGGAGGCGATGCAATACTTGGCGTGGATGTGACGGGGGGAAAGGCGCGGGCTTTGGAGGAGATAGATGGCGGTGCGCTGGATCTGGTGCGGAAGGGTGGCTTGTGGGTTTGGCCGATCATGGGGCTGGCGCTGCTGAGTCTTGTTTTTGGGCTGATCAAACTGGCTCGATTCGCGGGTTACCGTGAGCCGGGAGATGCGTGGGTGACGGCGATTTTGGCGGCGCTGAAGGGAGGTGACCGAGATAGGGCGATCGAGTTGGCATGTCAGGTGAAGCATCCGGCGGCGGCGGTGATGAAGAAGTTGGTGGAAACGGCGGGAAGTACGGCGGATGTCGTAGAAGAAACGCTTTACGAGCAATTGATGGGCGTGCAGCAGAAGGTTGGCTCCTTGTTGCCGGTGATTGCGGTGACGGCGGCGACGGCTCCTTTGCTGGGTTTGCTCGGAACGGTTTCGGGGATGATCCGGACCTTCAATCTGATCACCTTGTTTGGCTCGGGTGATCCGAAGCCGCTGGCGGGCGGGATTTCGGAGGCGCTGGTGACGACTTTGTTTGGCCTGGTGGTAGCGATTCCGGCGCTGATCTTGCATGCCTTTCTTTCGCGTCGCAGTCAGGGGATCGTGCAGACGACCGAGCGGCTGGGGCTATCATTTGTGAACTCGCTGCGCTCGAAATGAAGAACGCGATTTTGCTTACTCTGCGCGAAGGTGGTCTCACTTTGTGGGCGCTGCTGGTGCTGGCGGCGATGATTTACTCGCTGGTTTATGGCGTGTGGCGTCATGGTCGGAGGATTCGCGGGCGGGTGGAGGCGGGGGAGTGGAAGAAGTCGGTGGATGGCGGTGGTCTAAACAATCGTGAGGTTGAGCGGAGGTTTGCGACCTTTGAGCTGGAAGAGATGGCGTGGGTGGAGCGGCGATTGCCTTTCCTTGGGGTGTTGATCGGGGCGGCTCCTTTGTTGGGGTTGTTAGGGACGGTGGCCGGGATGCTGGTGACTTTTGGCGGGATGGCAACGGGTGCGGGGTCGGAGCCGATTGATGTGATTTCCGGTGGAATTTCGAAGGCGCTGGTGACGACGCAGGCGGGCTTGGTAATTGCGGTGCCGGCGGCGTTTCTTTTCGCGCTGCTAAAGCGGCAGACTGAATCGACGCATCTGGAATTGCAGCGGCAGTTGCATGAAGAGCTGAAGGGAGGGATGGCGTGAGGCGTTTCCGGCACAGCACGACGGATCAGTCGGTGACGACGGTGGACATCTCGCCGTTGATCGATGTGGTGTTCCTGCTTCTGATCTTCTTTATCGTGACAACGGTCTTTGTGAAGGAGACGGGTGTGGAGATTTCGAAGCCGCGAGCGGCGAGTTCGGAGGACTTGCAGAAGCAGGCGATTCTGATCGCAGTGACGAGCGAAGGGCGGGTCTGGTATGGCGGCCGGGAGATCGGAATGGATGGGGTGAGGGCGGTGGTGTCGGCGCTTTTGGAGGAAGATGCGGAGACGCCGGTGGTGGTGCGGGCGGATGCGGCGGCGGCGACGGAGGCGACGGTGAAGGTGATTGATGCGGCGAAGTTGGCGGGTGCGGTGAGTGTGAGTTTGGCGACGGAAAAGTGATGAAATGGTCGAGTGATATACTGTTTTTGGAGCTTCGGACTCGGGTGGGTTCGAAGGAGTCTTGCGTTCATGACCGGGACGGTCATGCCACTGCGTTATGAAGCTTCCGAGTGCAGTTGTGGGGATCGTGGTCTCGGGCATGTTGCTTGCGGTGCTCGGTTTGACGCGTCTGCTGATTCCGGAGGGGAAAGTGAGTGAGATTGAGATTCGTGAGATCGAGATCGCGGCATTGCCCGAGCCGCCGCCACCGCCGCCTGAGGAGCCGCCGCCGGATGCGCCTCCTCCTCCTCCTTCTCTAACAGCGGTGAGCGAGATTCCTGATCCGACGCGGGTGCCGGTGCCGAAGGCGGAGATTCCGATGGATCTATCGATGCCGGTTGATCCGTTTTTCACCGATGTGGAACCGGCACCGCTGCCGCAGCCGGTGGTACGGAACGCTCCGCCGAAGGCGGTTGCGAAGCCGACGACGAAGCCGACCACAGTGAAGGCACCGCCAGCACCGGTGGCGAAGTCTTACTACGGGGTGAACGAGCTCGATGGCAAACCGCGCTTGATCCGTCATGGCTCGGCGGCGTTTCCGAGTTCGCTGGCGAGGAAAGGGGTGACGAGTGGGACGGTGACTTTTGAAGTGGAACTGAGCACCAGTGGTTCGGTGAGTATCCGGAGCGTGGTGTCATCGACTCATCCTGAGTTGGTCTCGGCGGCGCGGCGCGTGGCGTCGTCGGCAAGGTTTACGCCTCCAACCCGCGGCGGTCAGCGGGTGAAGGCGGTGATGCGGTGGCCGATTACGATTAGGAAGTGATAGGGAAGATTGGAATATCCAATATCCAGCAAGGAATGATCAAATTTCAATGAGAGACAATAAAGACTACGACTTGGAGGATCGACTGATCGATTATTCGGTGAGGATCATTAATATTTCTGAGGCGCTTCCGGACACGCGTGCTGGGCGTCACGTTTCTGGGCAACTGCTCAGGAGTGGCACCTCTCCAGCTCCAAATTACGGCGAAGCTCAAAGTGCCGAGTCCCGAAAGGACTTTATTCATAAGATCAAAATTGCTCTGAAAGAGATGCGGGAATCCCTTGTCTGGCTGAAAGTTGTCCGAAAGGCGGGCTGGATAACCCCACTTGAAAAGATCGAGCCATTGTTGAAGGAGACAGACGAGTTGATTGCGATTTTGTTTTCGAGTGCAGAGACGGCGAGGAAAAACGACCAACGGTGAAGAAAGAATATGAATATCCTTAATCCAGCAAGGAATGATCAATTTTCAATGATGAAGGTCAGGCCGTCTAAATTGCTCGATTGGCCACTTTCCAAATACTTGATACTTGGATGTTCCTTGCTGGTTATTGGATATTCCTCTTCAGAAGCCGCTGAGCCGCTTCCTTTGACGTCTTCTTATTGGAGGGACGCATCGTTTCAGAAGAGTTTTAATGGGAGTTATCGGATTGAGGCGCGGATTGAGCCGAGTGTTTCGACGGAGGAGCGGGGGCTGCTGGTGGAGGTGCAGGGGCTGATGGAGAAGGGCGAACGGAAGTCGGCGCTTTCTAAGGTGAAGGGGAGTGCGCTGACGGCGAAGTCGGCGGCTTTGAAATTCAATCTGGGCAATCTTCAGTTTGAAGAAGGGGAGCTTGAGGAGTCGATCAAGGCGTATGAGGAGGCGCTGAAGATGTATCCTTCGTTTCGTCGGGCGCATCGGAATCTGGCGATGGCGCAGGTGAGGAAAGGCGAGCTGAAGGAGGCGCTGGAGCATCTGATTGAGGCGATGCAGCTGGGTGATGCGGATGGGGCGACTTACGGGCTGTTAGGTTATTGTCGTTTGCAGCGTGGGGAGTGGGCGAGTGCTTTGCAGGCGTATCGGATGGCGCAGCTGAGCCAGCCGGAGACGGCGGAGTGGAAGGCAGGGGTGGCGCAGTGTTTGCAGAATCTCAATGCGCGGGACGAGGCGGTGGCGATGCTTGATGAAGTGATCCGTCAGCGACCGGAGGAGGCTTCGTATGCGAGTTTGCAGGCGTCGATTTTGATCGAGCTGGGTCGACAGGAAGAGGCGGTGAAAGCGCTTGAGCTGCCGCGCCGATTGGGTCGACTGGATGGTGAAGGCTTACTGCTTCTGGCGGATCTGCATTTGCGCGGGCAGCGTCCGATGGATGCGCGGGAGGCGGTGGATGAGGCTTTCGCACTGGAGCAGAAGCCGGGGATGGATCGGGTGCTTTCGGTGGTGGCCTCGGCGATGATGCTTAAGGACTGGGAGCTGGCGGGGGTGCTGGTGGAGAAGGCGAAGCCGGAGGAAGGGGATGGGCCGCGGGGATTGCGGCTGGCGTCGGCGCGATTGAAGATCGAATCGAAGAGTGCGGTCGAAGAAGGGGCGGCGGAGCTTGGGAAGTTGTTAGAGGAAGATCCGACGGACGGCCTGGTGCTGATGGCGCTGGCGAGACATGAATCGGGCCGTGGGGATGCGGGGAAAGCGGAGTTGCTTTTCGAGCGGGCGACGGCGGTTTCGGAAACCGCGGCGGATGCCTGGGTGGAGTTGGCGCGATTGAAGGTGGATCAGCAGCGCTACGAGGCGGCGCTGGAGGCGGTGGATCGGGCGCTGGAGATCCGGCCGGGGGGGGAGTTGGTGGCTTATCGCGACGCCTTGACGAATTTGGTTGAGGCGAGTAGATAATTTTTATGGCTGAAGTTTTCCGGTATAAAGCGGGGCTTCCTTCGTTTTCGGAGGTCCTTGAAATCATCTCGCGCTGGAGTGAGCGCGAGAAGCTGAGTGATCAGGAGAAGGAATCGGCGAAGGCGGAGTTGGAGACTTGTATGGAGGCGCTTGAGGGCAAGACGGATGGGATGAGCGGGATGGTGAAGGGGAAGGTGGCGGAGCTTTTGGAGGAGATGGGGTGACTGGCGACTGGAAAGTCGCCTTGCCCACCTATGGCGCTTGGGAAAGCGCCACTCCTATGAGGCGGTGAGTTGCAAGTAGGCTTGGATTTCTTCGGCGGGGTTGTGGGCGCGCATGAAGGTCTCGCCGATGAGGACGGCGTTGGCTCCGGCGTCGAGGACGCGTTGGGCGTCTTCGAGGGATTTGAGGCCGGACTCGGAGACTAACAGAACGTCGTCGGAAACTTCATCGGCAAGCTTTTCGGTGGTGCCGAGATCGGTGGTGAAGGTTTTGAGGTTGCGGTTGTTGATGCCGATGAGGTCGGCACCGAGGTCGAGAGCTCGCTCCATTTCGGGGAGGTCGTGGACTTCGACGAGGACGTCGAGCTGGAAGTCCTTGGCTTCCTGGTAGAGGCGCTTGAGGAGTTCGTCGTCGAGGGCGGCGACGATGAGGAGGATGGCATCGGCTCCGCAGACGACGGCTTCGTGAATCTGGACGGGGTGAATGGTGAAGTCTTTCCGCAGGAGCGGGGCTTCGGAGAATTCGGCGATCTTGGTGAGGTAGCTGAGCGAGCCTTTGAAATACTTCTCGTCGGTGAGGATCGAGAGGCAGGATGCGCCGCCGTCGAGGTAGCGTTTGGCTTGGCGGATGGGGTCGAAATTCGGGTCGATGATGCCGGCCGAGGGGGAGGCTTTCTTGATTTCTGCGATGACGCCGAGCTGCTCTGGTCCGCGGTCGAGGGCGGCACGGAAACCCCGGAAATCGTTGCGCTGGAGTGCGGCGGCACGGATGTGGCCGGCGCGTGGGAGCAGGGCTTCGACTTCCTGGTGCTTGGTGGCGATGATTTCGGCGAGTTTGTCGGACATCTGGCGGGATTTGAGAGGGGATTGAGGGGATTGGGAAATGGAAATTGGGGGTTTTCCGGGGAGATGACGATTTGTTGAGATTTTCGGCGCGATCAAGCTGGGGAAGAAATCGGACCAAGATGGATAGGATAGGTAGGATAAAGGCAACGAAGTCCAATCACCTTGATGCTTACCATGATGCGCGAGCTCCTATTTTGGCAGAATGCTGAGGAAAATGCTCCCCGAAATCGTAACCATCCTATCCATCTTGGTCCTGAAAAATTCAGTGGGAGCAGGATTTTGCTCCAATTTGATCGGCTCGGAGATTTTTTGCAAATTTGGGCTTGTCCGAAATGGCGTCAGGTGTAGAAACCGCCCACGCGTTTCGCGACGCGGGTGTAGCTCAGGGGTAGAGCGCGACCTTGCCAAGGTCGATGTCGACAGTTCGAATCTGTTCACCCGCTCCAATTTTTATTGAGGGCCCGGAAGAAATTCCGGGCCCTTTTTTTGTCGCAGTGAAAGGGCGTGCATTGGCCGATTTTCGCAATGTGCGGGAAGTGTCCTCATTTCGGTGTCCACCGCCACGATGGTGGTGTCCGGCAACTCAAACGCCCAAACCTGAATGACGTCCAAGAAGCCTTTCCCCTTTGAGTGCATTGGTTGTCAATGTGGTGCGAAAAAACCTAAGCGGAGAACCTTGGCTAAATCAACATCGGGCAGCGCACGCTTGTTGCCGGACATCCTTTTTGCTCGGAGCAAGAATTTCGGGGGAAGGTGTTCTGCGGGGCGCGGCCTGGCGAGGCTTCCGCCCCAAATCCGCCCCGAAGTTGACGCCTCGGAAGCGGTGCAAGTCTTTAAATGCTAATGGTTTATCTACATTTTTCAACCGTTTGCCTGGCATCTGGCATGGCTTGAGCCAGAGTTTTTTCGGGCAGTCGTTGGGCAGGTAGTAATCGGTGTGGTCTTGGGAGAAGCCTTTGGTGTCACCCGCGCAGGTCCAGTTGGTGACTTTGTAAACGGTGCCGTGGTGGCTTTCCGGGTCGCTGAAACTTTCGGCCATGAGCGGGCGGTAGCCGTGTTCGGTGTGCCAGCGGTCGGGCAGTTCGCGCAGGGCGAGGCCGAGGCTTTGTGAGGCGAGGTTGGGTCTGCGGGATTTTTCGGGCACAAGGAAGCGGCGCAGTTGCACGACGAGTTTGAGGCGCTGTGAGCGGGTGACTGGATCCCATCCAATCATGGTGTCGCGGTCTTGGAGGTGCCAGGCGGCGGCACACCAGATGAGCACGGCGACGACCTCGTCTTCTTCGAGTATGAACTGGCAGAGCCGGTCACCCGCTTCGCGTCCGGCCCCGAGCAGGTGCCCTTCATCAAGCATGCTGTGGGCGATCTGCCAGTCGGCAGGGGTTTCGGCGGTGCGGATGCGAAGTGAGGCGGCAGTTATGCGACGTGACGGCGAGCGCTTGGACTGACTTTCATGGCGAGGCTAATCGACCATTTTGGTGCCCATTTGTTTCGCACGAACTTTTTCCGAGCCATCGCAAGGGATTTAGAGCCTCAAGCCAATCGCCCGTGGACGAAGAAACCTACCGCGATTTCCCTTGACGGTCCAAACGCCCCGTGCATTCTTCGCCCCCCGTTCAAGACGAACCCCTTTTTATCATGGCCAGAGTTTGCAGCATCAGAGGTAGCCAAGTCCGCTCAGGCGGTATTATCAACCGTTCAGGCCTCGCCAAGAAAAAGGGCGGTATCGGTCGTCACGTCACCAAAGTGGTTAAGCGCAAGGTGACCCCGAACCTTCAGACCAAGCGTATCTGGATCCCGGAAGAGAACCGTTGGGTGCGCCTGACGCTTTCCTGCCGCGCACTCAAGACCATCAACAAGAACGGAGCTTTCGCCACCCTCAGGAAGGCTGGCCTGATCTAATCTTCCTGACCCAAACTCTCTTCAAAAGCGGCCCTGAGGACACTCTCGGTCGCTTTTTCGTGCCCGGGCCTCAGCCCGCGACCACCGGCACTAACACCCCGTCCTTCATCCCGTGGATCTTCTTTTTGTCCGCTGGGACAATCGTCGCCAAACAACCGCCGAGCTCCGTCCGGCCTCTCGCGTCCGTAAAATAGTAGGGGCATAACCGAGCCCTTCCCTTCATCACCTCTACCGATCCATCATCACGGAAGACCGGATGCTCGATCACCCGGCTATCCCTAAACTCCTGCATCAACCACGGCTGCTGCTCGAAGTCTTCCTGCGCCGACGCGAGCCGCTCGCGCCACTCATTCTTCGGCAAATCCTGCCCCACGAAGACCCCCTTGGATCCCCAAGCCGTTTCGTGGAACCCGCTGATCTTCAGCACCAGTTCACGATCCTTCTGACTGAACCCCGCGACTTCCTCCCAGGAATGCACATCAAGACGCGGCAGCGCCGCCTGCGGCGGCAAAGGCGACGGATCCACCACCCAGCCAAACGGCACCAAATCACGAATGCGTCTCAAATGACTGCCACGCAGCATATCCTTCCACAACGGACGCAGCACCGGCGTCCAAAAAAGAGCCAGCCACAATTTGTCCTCAAGATGTGGCTTGCACGGCGGGTTCATCGCCCCATCACCCGAACCAGAAAGCTCGGCCAAGCGACGCGCCATCGGCACCGCCTCCCAATCGAACCACTCAAAAAACCGGTAAATCGCCCGATCATCTGGCTGATACTCCTCGGCCGAAACCACCTCTCGCCCTCCGCCCGCCTGCGCAACTAGGTACTCCATCTCCTGACGGTAATCCGCCGCTTCCTCTGAAATCAGCACCGCTCCGCCTTCATCGAGTATGGAAGAGAAGCCATCGACCATCCCTTTTGGGCCACCGATCACATCGTAGCCATCATCCGCATAGACCTCAGACAGCCACGCCGTGATTCCCAGACCACCCGGCACCGAATCGAGCTCAGTCAGAGAAAAGCCCTTCTCACCCAGCAGCAGATCCGGCCGAATGATCCGCGGAAATGCCTCGCGCAAGCTCGCCTGACGCTGGACCTCAACCATCCATGTCGGCTTTCCCGTATCCATGAGCTCCGCAATCCACCCGGGCAAACCACCCGACGCACTCCGCCGATAGATCTCATCACAAGCCTGTTGGAACCGCGCCAATGGATGCCCCAGACCTTTCAAAGCCCTCGCTTCTCCCTTCGACAAAACCAGAGGCTCCGGCGAATACCGCCAGCCGCCCTCGTACAAGCCGCCCTCAGGCAGTGCCCCTTGAATCTGCTCCAGACTTAGGCTCATGACATCGATCGTAGCGCGCCGCGGATCAATTCCTCGGTGCTCGCACCAGGTGCCTCCTCCAGCATTTTACGCACCGCCTTGCGCGCATCCACCTGCTTGTAGCCCAGAGCCACCAAAGCCAGCTCGGCGTCCGCCGTCGCTGGCGCCATCGCCCCACTCGCCACATCCGCCCAAGTATCAGCCACGCCGACCTTGTCCTTCAGCTCAAGAATGATCCGCTCCGCCGTCTTCTTGCCCAGCCCCTTGATCCTCGAAAGCTCCGCCGATTCTCCGCCCGCCACGCAGGCTTTGAAACGACCAACCGGCATCCCACTTAGCACCGCCATCGCAATCACCGGGCCAATCCCACTCACTCTCTCAATCAGCAGCAAAAACACATCCCGCTCCTCCTCGGTCGCAAATCCATAGAGCACCTGGGTATTCTCCCGGACGTGAAAATAGGTCCGCAGCTCGATTTCTTTGCCGAGCACCGGGTTCAGTTGATCCACACTCGAAACCGGAACCAGCACCTCATACCCCACTCCCCCGACGTCCAAAATCAGACGGTTCGGAAAACTCTCCCATACTTTGCCCCGCAGCCTGACGATCATTGGTCTGTAGCTTGCCCCGCCCTCGCCCCTCGTCAATTCCCTTCATCCGCTAAGCCTACGAGAAGAAATGAGTGAAAATCATTCTTTTTACTTGAAAGTTAACATACGCTTACTTTTTGTCCCTTTTTTAATTGAACCCTTTTTTGGAGTCGCTTTTGTGATATTTTGCTGCTACAGTGGCGGCGTTATGGCAACCACCACGAAACGCACTCGGTTTTCACGCCGACTTCCCGATCATGTTACCGATGAACTCTGTGTCGTCCTTGCAGAGGACAAGGTCTTCGGTTTCAACGACTTGTTCGAACGCGTCTTCGAGAATCTGAAAGTTCGCAACGCCGTTAGCGGTGGCGAAGAAATGCTTCGCCTCCGGGCCTATGAGAAGCTTCAGAACCTCGTGACACGCGGCCTCGTCGAGAAGCTTGGCAAGGAATACAAAGGAACTGACCGCGTTCACGAAGCCTCCTCCGAGTGGCTCGCGAAGCAGGCTCAGGAAGATTGATTTCATTCCGACACTGCCTATTTTCCTGGCCCGCCCCGGACTCAACCCCCGGTGCGGGTTTTTTCGTGCCCGGAAACGGAAGCACACTCAGGTCTCAGGTCTCAGGTCTCAGGTCTCAGGTCTCAGGTCTCAGGTCTCAGGTCTCAGGTCTCAGGTCTCAGGTCTCAGGTCTCAGGTCTCAGGTCTCA
>CAZVMS010000269.1:0-11151 GCA_964628795.1 uncultured Haloferula sp.
TGTCGTCCGCCCGGTTATAGGAATCGCCGAAGAGAACGGTGGGGTCGTTGGCAATCGTCGAGAAGGTCCAGACCGAGGAATCGCCGATGGCGTAGCCGTTGCCCAAAAGGTCAGTGAAGGCTGTGTCGTCGATGAAAACATAGTAGGAGGTGTTGTATGCCAGCGAAACCGTGGGAACGATGGCGATCCTGTTGCCGTTCTGGCTCACGGATGTCACGTCGATGTTCTCCACCAACGAGTCGTCGGACACCCGGTAAATGCCGATATTGCCGGTACCGATCTGGGGGGCCTCATCGAAGGCGATGAACAGCGCGCCATCGAGCGGGGCGGTGCTCGTTCCGGAGATTGGGTGAAAGTAAACAGGAGACGGCGGGATGTTGTCGATGGTGAAGCTCCAGTTGGGATCGTCCGTGGCGAGAAGGCCGGGATAGAATGCGTCATCGGCATCCTTGATGGCGTCCGCGCTGATCTCGATGGCGATTTCGTCGCCCGGAGCGCCGAGATCGTTCGTGGGAGTGATGGTCAGCACGTTCCCGTCCACCGACAGAGTGCCATCGGGATCGGGACCGGGGAGGGAAATCACCGTGTCATTGGAGGTGGTTAGATTCTTGATGGTGACACTGCCGGTGGTGTTGAGGAAGACCGGCTCGCCGAAAGTGGCCACCAGATTCTGGGATGGCACGATACTGGTGGCATTGTCGGTGGGATCAGTGGCGAGAAGGACCGGCGGCCCGGGCACTTGCACCTCGACATAGTCAATGACCGTGTTCGTAGTGTAACAACTCGAAAATCCGATGTAGTTCTGGTCTGTGCCCGTCCATGTGGTCGAGCCGGTATAAACCGATGAGCCATTAAGGAATACTTCGTAGTCGAGCGTGGTCCCATCGGTCGTGTCGGCGAAGGTGAACGTCGCTTTGAGTTCAGCCGGATAACCGACAACCGCGAAAGTTCCCTTTGAGGTTCCCTCCTCCCAGATCGTGAGACCGGTAGTGGCGCCGATGGTGTCGTAGCCGATGAACACATCGGCATTCGGGCGAACATTGGTGGCGCTGGCTCCCGGTATTGCCGCGATATCGGCCTGCGACCAGCCGATCCCGAAGCCCGTGTGGCGAAAGTCGCCACCTGAGCCGCTGCTGGTGATTTGCATCGTGACGGTGAAGGACGTAAGACCGGTGAAGTTGTGGTCCGGCCACACGACCGCGCCACTGTTCCCGTCAGAAAGCGCGTCGAGCACGAGATTGCCACCGGCGTTAATGGCGGCGGTTCCGCTCACGTAGGTCTGCTCGACCCAGGTGAGGGGAGCCAAAGCACCGCTCTGTCCGTCGGTGCTGGCGTTGAGATTGGTGTTGGCAGGGCGACTGAAATCGTCTCTGAACAATATGTTTTGGGCTTGGGCCAACGCAGCCGTGAAAACGGTGGCGGTTAGCAGGAGAAGCTTGAAGATGCTAGTTCTCATTTTCTTCTTTGGAGTGGGTTTTTCAGTCTCTTTGCAAATGGAGGATGGGGATGCGGCGGCGACGCCTCAGCGGCGGCGGCGCAGCAAGCCCAACATGCCGAGCGTGCCGAGGAACATTGCCGTGGGTTCGGGGACGACGGTAATGCCGATGTTATCGATCAGGGTTTCTTGGCCACCGCCGGTGCCCGTGGACGTGGCTCCACCAGTAAAGGTGAGCGTGAAGATGGCATTCGTACCCGCTTCCCACACACTGTCCGTCAAGCCGGTGAGATCGACCGCCCAGTCGCGCTCGACCGCAGTTGCTTGCATCATGGCTTTCTCGACGAGCGTTCCGCTGGCAACCGTTCCGGAGATCGCACCACTGTAGGTAAGGGTCCAGTCTTTGGCCGATTGTGAGAACCGACCGACCGCGTCGAAATAGAAGCCGGCCAACTCGCGATCAACGGCGGAATCGTTCGTCAGGGAAATGGTGATGGTGCCCGGTTTGGCGCCGCGGTTGAGGCTCAGGTTCGTACCTTGGTTGCTGCCGGTGCCAACGTCCGTCGCGGCCGAGGCAACAGTGATGCTCAAATCCCCGAAAGTACCATCACTACTTGCCCCCAAGGTGCTGTTGTTCCAATCATCCCAGCTACCCGTGCTCGCACTCGTCACAAGGGACGCCGTGGTCTCGGCAGCCAAGTGGGTTGCCGTCGGATTGGTTGCCAAATTGAACGTGTCCCAGCCGGCAATCAGGGTGGCGGCGGGCAATGCGGCCGGGGTAAGCACGGCGAGAGTGGCGATGAGACTGTATCTGCGGAGTTTCACGGGTTTACTTTGACTTGGGGTTGATTGGATTTTGCACGGTCGCGACGCGACCTGCATGCGGAGCGGCGGTTGATGAAATGCCGTTCCAGACCCGGAATGATGGAGTCAGAGCGGCCTTTCGTCCATCCCACGAACGGGTGAAAACCCACCCCCCATTCGGGTGATGGAGAATGCGGTTGCTTTAACCACGCAAACTCGAATTGCGAGGGTGCCAGCGTGCCAGCGCTGTCGAACATTTTTCTTGTCAGCTCTTGGTCTAAGGTGTTCATATTAACAGCGAAATATTTCAACGAGTCATGAACACGACACTCCCAGAATCCACCCCCGCCCTTGAACGTCTCCCTGAACACGCCATCTATAAGCCCAACTCGCGCGGCAGCGGCGGGGTGCTTCGCCTTGGCATGAACCCCGCGAAAGCTGCGGTCTTTGTCGATGCCGCCGCCCAGTCCGGCGAGCGTCAGTTTGATTGGGAAAACAAGATCACCATGAAATGGGGACTCGCCGATATCGGGGCGGTGCTTGCCACCCTCCAAAACCGGATGCCCGAAGCAAAGCTCTTCCACAAATCCGAAGCCGCCAACAGCGCCTGCGAATTGATCCGCCGCAAAGACCCCGAGCGCGCGCCTTACCTGATCTCAGTCTCGCGACAGGAAGCCGCTGACAGGTCGCTGCGAAAAGTTCGTATCCCTCTTTCGCACGCCGATGCCGCCGTGCTCGAAACACTCCTGCGCACCGCCGTGTCCCGGATCCTCGGGTGGTGAGCATTAACGAGCGTATTCATCCGGAATGCTTGGGCTTGCGGACACCCTGTCCGCCAAACCAGCAGCTGACTCCACCGCGGATGAACACCAGCCATGGTAAAGGCCTCCCACCTTGATGATATCACTCGGATCACGGCGCATCAGATCTTTCTCTTCTCCGATGCCCTTTGCTTCAGAATAAGTCACCAGGAGGGGTTTTAGAATCTCGCGGTCGCTCGACGTCACCTTCGTTTCTAACAGATCTAAAATCTTATCAGCCACCTGCCTTGCTAGGCGCTGGCTTCCTTCATCGGTAAAATGCACGTTGCCGGGACCAGTGAAAAACTTCCCTTCAAAGCTCATCGTCAACGCGTGGAGATCATTGGTGGGAATGCCGTGGCGTTTCATCACTCGGCTGGCGATCTCATTGTATTTGATGTCATCACCGACAAAGCGCCCGGCTTCGCCATCCGGAACCAGGGTCGTGCTCGCCCAGATCAACTTTGCGCCAGTTGCCTTCATCCGCGTCACGAGCGTCTCCAGATTCTTCTCATACTGCTCGGGTGTCGTCGAAAGGGTTCCGTTCTTCTTGTCGCGATTCCCCTGAGTTTTGGATTTTGGGTTCCGATAACAAAGATCCCAGAGTCCCCAGTTGAAGTGAATCACATCCCAGCGCGTGTCCCCCAACCACTTGTCGAGGCCCTTGATGCCCATGGGAGTATCGCCGCAGTTTTCCGGCTGTTTGCCGGACGGGTTCATCGGGCGGAAGACATTGGCTTTCCCTGCCATCAGTGATCGAACATCCCGGGTGTATCCGATCGAGATCGAGTCACCGAGAATCAGTACGTTCGGCAGCGCGGGATCCACCTTCATCGCCCAACTGCCCTTCACGTCCTTGGCGGGCGTGAAGGGCTTTAGTGCCTCGCCCTTTGGCGCAGCCATTGTTGCACAAGCTGTGAGGAAAAGCAGAGTGATCTGGAATGCAATCGCACGCATCAGAACTGTCTTTTGATGGTTTCCAGACCAACGCCCAGCAGGCTCTTTGAAAGTGGCTCAAGCTGAGCTTCAGGACCGTGGAAATGATAAGTCCGCTGCACGTGCTTCATCGTTTCCCCTGGCTTGAGCGCCGCAGCGGGCGACGAAGTTTCGAGCTCGTAGAACGGCCCGAGCGGCGGCGCACCTGGCTCAGGTGAGCCGTCATTGTAAGCATTGATCACGTCACCGGCATACGGCTTCTTCTGCATTTCCCACATCGAGTTCACATATCCATTCGGCGCTTCCTGCACGTTGTAGGTCACGATGGTCAGTACGCGTCCGTCGGCATCATAACTCCCGGCGAGGCCCTTCGATCGTTTTGCGTTCACGCCGATCTTCCCACGACGCGTTCCGTCTCCTTTGAGAAAAAGAATGTCATTCTCGACTTTCAAGTAATCTGCCGGGACCTTGCCGAAGTAAGTATCGTTCACCTTCGCACCGAGCTCGGATTCCTCGCCCGCTTTGAAAGGGATGACCACCGTGGTGCTCGACGATGGATTGTACATCCCGAGCATCCAGATCGAGAGAAGCCCTTTCTCCGCGGTCCATGCCTCGTCGCCACAGTTGGTGATCTGATTGTCCGTCTCGTAGCCCACCATGCGCACATCAACTCCAAGTTCCATACCCAGATGGGCCTCCGCGACGGCGGCATCCAGCAGGCTCACCGTGCGGTCGATCCCGATGGAGAACTTCGTGCCGCTGAAATTCGTCAGCTCAGCCTCGCCATGGAACTTCGCCGAGTCATCCGTCCGCGAGACAAGCTTGAAAGGCTCCGTATCGATGATCGGCGGCGTCGCCCAATCGGCGAACTCGAACTTGTCGCCGGGCTTGAAGAACAACGCGAACTGCCCGCCTTCTGGACCGAGCCAGAAGCGCTCCTCCCCGCCGAAAATGTAAATGTGTTCCTCAAGTTTGCCCTTTTTCTCCTCATCCGAGAGGAAGCCCTTCTCGATCACCGGACGGTTGATCCAGCCAAAGCTCGGACCCGACTTGCGGTCGAAAGTGCTGGTCATCACGCGACCTTGATAAGCCGGCACCACGGACACTGCGGAGTCGCCTTTTTTAAGCAAAATGACATCGGTATACTTTTCCAAAAACGCCTGATCGGAGGCGTAGGCTCCCGCTGGTGGGTTGTTCTCAGCGATTCCCATTGAGGTCGTCATCATCGTCAAAGTAAGCACCGAGAAAATAGTTCGAAGCGGGTTTTTCATGGGTGTTTGAAGTCTGGCCGAATGGGTTCGGGAACCTAGGCTATCCCGACGAACACCGTCGAGCCCCGCTTCCACTACCATGCATCTCAACCCGCTGGAAGCTCAGAATAGGGTCTCGATTGCTGGAATTGTCTTTGATCAGCGCGGATGATCAGGTTTTTTGGGCGGCGGAATGAGCAACCCACTGGAACAATTCGCGCAAGACCCTGAGGCGGCGAAAGTCCTCGATGAAATGCGCGACGCTCGCTGGCGCAAGGCGCGGGACGCGGCCAAAGTCCTGTGCAAAAGAGATCGCAAGCGCTACCTGCCGCTGCTGGTCGAGGCGAACGCGGGGCTGGTGCGTCAGTTGGTCAGCAAGGGCCTGCTTAAGGATGCCGGAACAGTGGTCGATTATCTGCAAACAATCGCGCCGCCAGAACTGGTGGCGCAGCTCCGGAAAGAACTCGAAGCACCGACCTCGGATGGTGGGCAACAGAAGACGGAGTCAGGCGGAGCGGCATGGTGGATGCTGGCGCTGCGGGCAGATGCGGAACTCGCCGCAGGTCGCGAAATTTCAGTGGGCGACCAAGTAGCGGTGGACCGTCTGGTGGCGGATCGCTGGGAACCTTCGGAGGATGGCGGAGAGGCCGCGATGCGGCTTGCGGCGGAGCTGAAGGCAGTGCGCGCGGCTTGCGATGCCACTGGCGATGGGCGTTGGGACGAGGCGAAGGAAGCACTGCGCGGGGTGCCGGCACGCTCGATTTTCCGTCACTGGCGGATGTTCCTACGTGGGATCCGCTGTTTCTTTGAAGGGGATCGGAAAACCGCGAAGCAGTGCTTTGCGGGCTTGCCACCTTCGGGCGGACCAGCGCGGGCCGCACGGACGTTCGCTCCGGAGCTGATGCCGTCCGGTCCAGCAGCACCGATCACGGCCCGAGTGCCCTTTCTGCTGGCGGCGATGGGACAAAAGTCTGGGTGGGCCGATCCGATCATCAGCGCCTCCACTTCATGGCAGGCGGGGAAGCGGCTTCAGTCCTACAAGGAATTGCGTGCCGGACTGAAGGACGCTTTCCCCGATTACAGGCCCGGCCTGGCGGGGGTGCTGACCGCTGCGATCTCGCCCTACAGTGCGACGATGAGCGATGCGGACCACGATTTTGCCGACCAACTGGCCATGAGTCTCGGCGCGGAAATGGCTTCCAGAAGACCACCCACCACCCACGGGCTTCTGGCGCTGATACGATTAACCTGCATCACGAACGTGGACGACCTAACGTCGGCTGAACTCGAGGGGGGCTTGAACGATTTGCTGATGCTATGGACCCGATGCGAAGGCGCGTCTGCCGAGCGAGATTCGCTGGCGTGGCAGTGGCTTGGCGAGGTCTTGTCCCGCCGCACCGGGGAAAGGGATCACCGTTTCGGAATGCCAAGCTCTCCGGCAAACGATGAGAAAATCATCCGTCAGTCCCTTGAAAAGTCGGTCGAGTGCGATCCCAAAAACGAGGAAGCCTGGTTGCTGCTGCTGGCGGTGATCGAGCGGCAGGGCGATTCGAAGCGCCACAACGAGCTGCTTCGCGAACTCACGAAACGATTCCCAAAAAGTAAGAAGATCCTGAGGCTGGCTGGCGACGCGGCACTGGATCGCGGCACCCTGACCAAAAGCCTGACCGCACTCAAGGCCGCGCTGGCGCTTGATCCGCTCGACCGGGAGATCAAGAACTCGATGATGATCGCGCTGGTCGAGCAGGTCCGCGGCGGGCTGAAAAAGGGTCAATCGGTGGCTAACCGATGGCCGGAAATGGAGCCGCTGTTAGAAGATCGTTCGAGTCGGGATTTCCCGATGCTGACTCGGTGGATCGCACGGGTGCGGCAGGGCTTGCTCGATCCTGATCCAGAGTCGGCAGAGGCTGCGCGGCAGGACGCGATCCGCTTGGCACCCACAGCGGTCGAACGACTGTTTTTGGAGGACCTGATGGCTCTCATTTACTCATGCAAGCCACGCAAGGAATGGAAGCGTGAGTTCGAGGAATCTCTGGAAGTGGCGGATGTGACCTGGGAATGCTTCGCCCGGCTGATTGAGCTGGCGAATTTCTCGACGATGATTCGTGGCTGGAACAAAAAAGCGGAAGCCCGGGCTGAACACTTGCTAGCCGAGGCGCTCGGCGAGCTGATGCGGAATCAGGCCGCCGGAGACCCGAGCGGACTGCTGGATTTCGTGGCAAACTCAAGCGGGTTGGCAAAAAGCCTGACCGAGGCTGGTTTCAATCTCTTCAAAAGAGCCATGAGGATCTTGTCCACCCGACTCGGCCCTGCAATCCGCACCGGGAAATGGAAAAAGGTGGACCCACGACTTACTCTCGCTCGGTTGCTCATGGCGGAACTCAGCAACGAATGGTGGAGTCTCGACGAGGACAGGTTCTTGCGCGAAATCCGTAACGTGGTGAAGGGCGCCAAGGCGGCCGGGATGGACGAGGTGGTGAGCCGTGCCGAGGCCATGCAGGCACGAGTCGAAGCCGCGATGGATGATTACGATGCTCCGTTCGGTTCCGCCGAAGATTTCGCAGACGGAGATTTCGGAGCCGGAAACCCGATGTCTAGTCTGCTCGACGTGGTCGGGAGATATGCCGAAGCTTGCGGGTCCGGCGACCCGGTAGCCATGGCGGCGGCGCTCGCCGAACTCGAAAAGATCGGAGCACCGAAGGAGGCAATCCGAGAGATTGAAGAACTCGTCGCTGGACCCCAAGCCCGCCCACAGGGCAAAAAGGCGAAAAAGCCGCCGTCAGCAAAGAAGCCGCCCGCTCGGCCCGACCCCAACCAACTCGACCTATTCTGATCTCATGGACCCTTACCTCGTTCTCAACCTCCCGCTGGCCGCTGGTGATGCCGAAGTGCGCGCGGCCTATCAGGAACTGCTACGGACCTACCCACCGGAGCAGTGCCCAGAGGAATTCCAGATCATTCAGGAAGCCTACGAGAAGCTGCGCACCTCACGCGACCGCTGGAAGTGGCGCTTGCTGGACCTGGGCGAACCACCCGTCGGCCCGATGAAAGGACTGGAAGATTTCGCGCGGCTACCGGGCCGGATGCGCCCGCCGGGGGCGAAGGCATTCCGCAGCTTGCTGAGTGCTTGCACCACCGCCGCCGCCGCCCCTGCCAAGAAACGTTGACTGACCCCTAAGCCGTGACTTTTCCCGAATCAAATCCCTCCCCAGACATCGACATCGACCCTGATCTCGATGCTGAAACTCCGCCTGCGATCACCCTCGACGAGCTGCACGGCGAGCTGCTGGCAGGCTCGACCGAAGCACGGCGAGGCAACCGGCGGACGCTCGAAATCCTCAAGCACTTCGGCGATGTGCTCGATGCCATGTCCGGAACCGTCAATGCCACCCATCAAGCCGTGCGGGCGCTGCCCACGGCAGGTGCCTCGGCTGACGGCGATGGACTTTCGCGCGAGTGGGCACTGGCGCTGGTGGAAACGGCTGACCGGATCAAACGCATTGCCGATGGATTTTCCCGCCCACCTGCCGCACCGTCGGGTTGGTGGCCAGGCGCGCGGAAATCCGCCGACGCTTGGGCCGATGCCTGGGCCATGCAGGCCGACGCGATCGGCATCCTTCAAGGTCATCTCGACACGCTCATCACCCGCGCCGGACTGGAGCGGATCGAGACCCTCGGGCGGCCCTTCGATCCCGCTGCCATGACAGCGGTGGAGTCCGCCACCGATGCAGAAAAACCTGACCACACCGTGCTCGCCGAACTGCTCGCTGGCTGGCGGCTGGCCGGTGGCGAACTGCTGCGCCCAGCGCAAGTGAGCGTCTCACGCAAACCCACCAATTTTCAGAAATCATGAATAAAGACACCGTCATCGGCATCGACCTTGGAACCACCAACTCGACCGTCGCGGTGGTCGTAGATGGAGAACTCACCATCATCCCCGTCGGCGGACGCACCACCATGCCGAGTGCGGTCGGCATCGATCCAGCCGGCAAATTGGTGATCGGCACGGCAGCGAAAAATCAGGCCATCTCCGCGCCGGAAAACACCGTGCTTTCCGTGAAACGCCTAATGGGCACCGGGGAAACCGTCGAGCTCGGCGGCAAATCCTATCACCCGGAGGAAATCAGCGCACTGATTCTCGGCGAGCTCAAACGCGCCGCCGAGACGCACCTCGGCCACCCGGTTGAGCGCGCGGTGATCACCGTCCCCGCCTTTTTCAACGAACGCCAGCGGCTCGCCACCAAGGATGCCGGAAAACTCGCGGGGCTCGAAGTAATGCGGATCATCAATGAACCAACCGCCGCCGCGCTCGCCTACGGGGCCGGCCAAGCCGAGGCGGGTAGCCAGAACCTGCTCGTCTATGACCTCGGTGGAGGAACCTTCGATGTCTCGCTGGTCCGCGTGGAAGAAGGCATCGTGGAAGTCCGCTCGAGCCATGGCGATGTCCACCTCGGCGGCGATGACTTCGACGAAGCGCTGGCCAAACTCGGTGCTGAGCGTTTTGCAGCGAGTGGGAATGGAAGTGACCCGCTGCCTCCCGCCGCCCTTCGCCGTCTGAAGAGCGTGATGGAGGCCGCCAAGATCGAGCTTTCCGACACACCCTTCGCCAGCGTGCGCGAAGAGTATCTGAGCGAATCTGGGCACCTCGAAACCGAGATTGCCCGAAGCGACTACGAGACGCTGATCGAACCGTGGCTGCTTAAGACGCTCGATTCCGTCCAGAGCGCCCTGTCCGACGGCGGAGTCACCGCCGATGAGTTGGATAAAGTGATGCTCGTCGGTGGAGCCACCCGCACCCCCTTTGTCCAATTGCTTCTGGAAAACAAACTCCGCATCGAGCCGCGTCACGAGATCGATCCCGATCTGGTCGTGGCGATGGGTGCCGCCATCCAGGGCGCAGCGCTGGCTGGCCAACCCGCACCCGCCATTCTCGTCGATATCTCAGCTCACACCTACAGCGTCACCGCCGTCGTCGATGACGGTATGTTTGGTGCGGAACTGGCCTGCGTCCCCGTGATCCGCCGCGGCACCGCCTTGCCAGTCACCAAGGCAGATCTATTCAACACCACTCACGACAACCAGACACAGGTGAAAATCGAGGTCTACCAGGGCGAGAGCGTGATTCCCGAGGAGAACCTGCTGATCGGCGAAATGATGGTGGATGGTATCTCAAAAGTTCGTGCCGGTAACGAGATCATCGTGCAGTTCCGCATCGACCTCAGCGGGCTACTCACCGCCACCGCCACCGAGAAGCGCACTGGCCTAGCGAAATCCGTGACGATCGACACCGCTGGCCAGCACCGGATCAATCTCGATACCGCACGCGACAACCTGGCGGCGCTCTTCGAAGAACACGAGCGTGAGAGTGGCGCGACGTTTGACTCCGAAAACGCCGGTGACATCATTGACATTGACGCAGCAGAAGCCGCCGCCCCGGAAGCCCCAGCCCGGCTCATGGCCACCGCGAAGAGCCTGCGTGGCCGTGCAGAAAAGCTGTTAGAGCAGGGCGTCGCCGAATCCGACGAGATTTCCATCCGTACCGCCTTGGATCAAATTTCCCCGGCGATCAAAGCAAGGGACTGGGAGAAACTCGAAGAGCAACTGGACACCCTGAGCGACCTGCTTTTCTACCTGGAAGAGTGATCGATTTGGTCGCCCCGTCGATTCGCGGCCTCCAGTGGATCAAGGAAGACTCCAGAGAAGTCTGGTAAGTTCTCGTGTGGTGGATCTTTCAATTCCAAGCTTGTCAATTAGAGCTGGATCTCGAACATGCAGAGTCGATTGGACTAGCAGTCTGTCGGACTTAGATCTCGATCTTATAAGCAGATCCTTTCAAGCTCCCGCATGGCAGCGAAGTTCGTTCATATTGATCACGACACCCCATTGTTGCTCCCGCCCGATCTGCGGGACTGGATTGCCAAAGACC
>CAZVMS010000270.1:0-22015 GCA_964628795.1 uncultured Haloferula sp.
TGGCGACGCGTGTCCTGATGCCACGCCGCCGCCCGGAGCCACTGTGTCAAAACCGCGTGTCGTGTCCTCCCTCCATATAATCGCGGGCTTTTTCACGACTTCACCGCATTTTCAGCAGCCATCATGCCGAACACTTCTGCCGGAGCGGCCAATGAGGCGGTCGCAACCTGATAGAGGAGCGGCTGGAAGAGGTGGTGGTTGGTGCGGTCAATCAGGGTCACCGCAAAGCGGGAATCGCCAGCTAGCTTTCGAGCGCACTCGAGACCGGCAAAGCCGCCTCCAATGATGAGGACTCGCCGAACGGATGGTTTCACTTGGATCGTCATTCTCCCCACTGTGTCACGGCTTTCCTCATCAGCAAGAAGGAGCTTGTGAAAATTTTCACAAGCTCATGAGTCGCTTATATTTAGTGATATAAATTGATTTCGAAACGTGCTATTAAATCAGGCGTTTGACATTGTTTGAGCCTGAGCCAATTTCCGCCCGGATGAGCATGACGAAGTCAAAGATCGAGAGTGGAGTTGCCACCCGCCAGCGTCTTTTGGAGGCCGCCGAGTTGCTGTTTTCCGAGGAGGGGTTTGATGCGGTTTCCGTTCGTGACATCACGGAGAAAGCCGGAGCCAACGTGGCGGCGGTGAATTACCATTTCAACAGTCGGGAGCACTTGGTGGAGCTGGTCATGGAGCGTTACATCAATCCGGTCAACGACGAGCGGTTGGCGCGGCTTGATGCGCTGGAGAAGAAATCCGGAGGTAAGGGTCTGCCACTAGAGGAAATTTTGGATGCCTTCGTCCGACCCTTCGCGACCCAGGTGAGGAAGAGCGAACTTTCTGAGAAGATGTTCTACAAATTGATGGGGCGCTGTTTGGGGGATCGGGGTGGTGTGATGCCGCGCTCGGTGGAGCAGGGCTTTCAGTTGATGCTGATGCGTTTTCGAAAGGCTTTCGAGAAGGCACTTCCCGGCCTTGATCCGGAGGAGTTGCTGTGGCGGGTCCACTTCACCGTGGGTGCGATGATTCACAGCATGGCACATGCGGAGACTTTCAATCGATTGACCCAAGGGGACTCCGGAGGGCCACCGATGGAGAAAACGCTGTCCCGATTCATCCGATTCAGCGCTGCCGGACTAAGGCAGGAGATGGATCAGGAGTTGCATGTCGAGCAACCCCGCACGAAAGGGCCGCAGGAGGAGTTCCTATTCTGAAGGTGCCGATGAAGCTGTCAAATTTCGTAGGGGCGCTGCCCTTGATACTAGCGGCCTGTTCCGTGTTGCCTCCGGCAAGTCGCATGACTGAGGCGGGGGATGCGCCGGAGAGATGGACTGCCTCGCGCCAAGCGCAGGCTGGGATCGATGTCGATTGGATCGATCGCTTTGGTGATCGGAATCTGGTGAAGCTGGTGGGAGAGGCCTACGACTCGAACCGCAACCTGCGGGCCGCGGCGGCGCGTGTGGAGCGGGCGGCGGCAGTGGCCAAGGGGGCCGGAGCAGCGGCTCGACCGCAGGTGAATGCCGTGCTCAATGGATCGCGTGACAAACGGAACTTCATTGGCTTTCCGGGTTTTGGCGGATCGGCGATTGCTGAGACCTATGGAGCGACGCTGAACATTTCGTGGGAGCCTGATTTGTGGGGGAAGATCCGCGCGGGAGAACAAGCTTCGCTGGCTGATCTGGAAGCGGAGGGCTGGGTTTATCACGGAGCTCGTGCGTCGCTGGCGGCGCAGGTGGTTAGAGCGTGGCTTTTACTGGCCGAGGCCAACGAACAGATCGCACTTGCCGAAGAGTCACTGAAGGTCCGCAAGGATACCGATGAGTTGATTCGTGGTCGCTTTGAGCTGGCGGTGAGTGATGGGTCTGCGAGTGCCTCGCAGCTCCGACTTGCGGAGACGGACGTGGCGACGGCGAAGGCAAACCTCGCGCAAAGGCAGTCGGAGAAGGACCAGGCGCAGCGGCAGTTGGAGATTCTGTTAGGTCGCTATCCGTCGGCTGCAATTGCCGGCTCGGCGAAGTTGCCGAAGGTGCCGAGCACGCCGCCGGCAGGATTGCCGTCGGAGCTTCTTTTGCGCCGGCCGGATATTCTTTCGGCTGAGCGCCGGCTGGCATCGACCGGCAAACGTCTGAAGGAAGCAGGTCTTGCCTTTTATCCGAGCTTTCCATTGACGGCGAGCGGGGGAACGACGAGCAGCCAGTTGGCGAACATTTTCGATAGCAACTTTGGCGTCTGGTCGATTGCTGGTCGGATGGCTCAGCCGATCTTGAGCGGTGGGCAGCTGACTTCGCAGGTCGAGGTTCGGAGTGCCGAGGAAAAGGAGGCCCTGGCGAATTTGCAGCAAACGGTGCTGGGAGGATTTGGCGAAGTGGAAACGGCGCTCGCATCGGACCGCTATCTCGCGGCGCGGGAAAGCTCGATCGGTGAGGCGCTCAAGCTGGCCAACGACGGGGCGGAATCGGCGACTCGTGATTTTGCTCTGGGAACGGGAGATGTGCTGACGCTGCTCGCCTCCGAGAACCGTCGGATCGAACTCGCGACCCAACGCCTGACGTTGAGGCGTCTGCGTTTGGACAACCGGGTGAACCTGCACCTCGCCTTGGGTGGTGACTACAAACTCTAATAACTCTGAAGATGTCTGCTGAAGAACTGGAAAACGAAGAACGCGAACGCAAGGGCGCGATCCACGCGGTGATGTCGTTTGTGCTGGTGCTTGCGCTGCTGATCGTCGGCATCGGTGTGATGATTCTCTTCATCGTGAACAAGGTGAAGGCGAAGCAGGAGGAGCCCATGGCGATCATCCCGACAGTGAAAGTGATGGAATTGGCGCCTCACAGTCACAACGTTCAGATCAGCACTCAGGGGGTTGTCGAGAGCCGCCGCGAAGTGGTGCTGGCTTCTGAAGTTGGAGGTCGGGTGATCCGCATTTCGCCGCAGTTGATGGAGGGCGGTCGGGTCAGCAAGGGGGAGGTGCTTGTTGAAATCGACCCGGCAGATTATCGGGCCAAGGTCGCGATGTCGAAAGCGGCGCTGGCGGATGCGCGGCTGGCTTTGGAAGTCGAGAAGGCGAAAGCCGTGCAGGCGAAGCGCGACTGGGACAAGCTGGGTCGTGGGGATGCCTCGGGCCTGGTGCTGCGCAAGCCTCAGATTGAAAGTGCCGAGGCGCGGATTGATTCTGCAATCGCCGAAGTGGAGCGGTGCGAGCGTGATTTGGAGCGGACCAAGGTGCTCGCTCCATTTGATGGCCGGGTGCGGATGGAAGAGGTGGAGGAAGGTGCGGTGGTGATGCCGGGTAGCCGTCTGGCGGAGATCTATTCGGATCAGGAATTGGAGGTCAGGCTGCCGTTTTCATTGCGGGACTTCGGATATCTTTCAGGCACGGCCACGCCCGAGTTCATGCTGACGGCCATGATTGGCGGTGAGTTGAAATCATGGCCTGCCAAGCTTGATCGAGTTGCGGGCGAGGTCGAGCGAGCGACTCTTTCCGGATACGGGATCGCGAGGTTGTTGCCTGCCGAAAGTGGCATGACCTTGCCTCCTGTAGGGCTTTTCGTGGAGGCGAGAGTGCCGGGAACGAAGCTTGATGGGGTGATTGAAATCCCGCGCTCCGCGGTCCGTGGTGAGAATGAAATTTGGGTCGAGCACTCCGGTGAGCTGCAGAAACGCAAGGTCGAGATTCTGCGTTCGATGCGCGATGCTCTGATCACTCGTGGTGAATTTGCAGCGGAGGATCGACTAGTGCTCACGCGGCTCGATGCACCGATGACCGGGATGAAGGTGAATGTTGATGGAGATTTAGAAGAATAGGATCATGGAAGCGCTGATCAAATGGTTCAGTAAGAACCACGTGGCGGGAAATTTCCTGATGCTTGCGGTGTTGCTGGCCGGATTTTCGAGCTGGTTCACCCTGAGAAAGGAAATTTTCCCTGAGCTGGCGATCGATGCGGTGCTGGTGAAGGTGCCTTACCCGAATGCCACCCCGGAAGAAGTGGAACGGGGCGTGAATGTCCCGGTGGAAGAGGCAATTGCCGACCTAACAGGTATCAAGAAGATCCGTTCTACGGCGGCCCAGAATATCGGCACGGTCACGGTCGAAGTCGAGACGGGCTATGACGTGCGCGAGGTGCTCGACGACGTGAAAAGTCGTGTCGATTCCATCGACAACTTCCCCGAAGAAGCGGAGAAGCCCTTGCTGGAAGAGATCATCGTCAAGGCACCGGTGCTGGGCCTGGCGGTGACGACCGACGCGAAGGTTGATGAGAAGACGCTGAACCGAATCGCCGATCAAATCCGTGACGACTTGCTAACTTTTGAGGAACCTCCGGCGGATGGGATTTTCGATTTTCTGGCGAAAGCGCTGGGAGGCCCTGCGACTATTTCGCAGGTCGATGTGGCGGGGACGCGCGAGTATGAACTCTCGATCGAGGTGTCGGAAGATCGCTTGCGTGAACTTGGTCTCAGTCACGCGCAGTTGGCACAGGCGGTGCGGCAGACCTCGGTAGATCTTCCAGGTGGATCGATTCGCTCCGAAGGGGGAGAGTTGATTTTGCGGGCGCTGGGTAAGCGATTCACTGCGGATGAGTTTCGTTCGGTGCCGGTTGCCACTCGCGCAGACGGATCTGAGATATTGTTGGAGGATGTCGCCACGGTCATCGATGGGTTCGAGGATGTGGACCTTTCCACACGCTTCGATGGCAAGTCGGCGGTGCTGGTGAATGTCTATCGGGTGGGCGAGGAGGACACGCTTCGTCTCGTCCGGGTAGTGAATGCTTACATCGCGATGGCTGACAAGCGTTTGCCAGAAGGGGTGAAGCTTTCGATCTGGAATGACCAGAGCAGCTACCTTCAGGGGCGCCTTGACCTGCTGATGCGCAACGCGATGTGGGGCTTGCTGCTGGTGTTGCTAGTACTGGCGCTTTTCCTTCGGCCCTCGCTGGCATTTCTGGTGGCGCTGGGCATCCCGGTCTCCTTCGCGGGTGGCATGTGGCTGATGCCGGAGCTGGGGATTTCGATCAACATGATCTCCTTGTTCTCCTTCATCCTCGTGCTTGGGATCGTGGTGGATGATGCGATTGTTACCGGGGAAAATGTCTACTCGCGCATTCAGGCGGGCGAGCATCCGCGGACGGCGGCCTGGGTGGGAACCCATGAGGTGGGCACGGTGGTGGTGTTCGGCGTGCTGACCACCATGGTTGCCTTCACGCCGATGTTGGGACTCAGCGGGGTGAGTGGGAAGATCTGGCCGAACATCCCCCTGGTGGTGATTCCGACCCTTGCCTTCTCGTTGCTTCAGTCGAAGTTCGTGCTTCCGGCCCACTTGTCCCTTCTGGCTCCTCACCGGAAGGAGAAGCCGAAGAATCCGATTTTCCGTCTGCAGCGATCGATTGCCGATGGTCTGGAGCGATTTGTCGCAAAGGTCTACAAGCCTGCATTGGCGATGTGCTTGCGCTGGCGCTACGTCACGGCTGCTGCATTCGTCGCTCTGTTTTTCGTGATGCTCGGTTTCGTTGCCGGAGGCCATGTGAAGTTCAAGTTCTTTCCGGAAGTGGAAGGAGACATCATTTCGGCGAAGTTCCAGTTGTCACAGGGTGTTCCATTCGATTCATCCGTCGAGGTGGCGGAACGGCTGGAGGCGGCGGCGGTCAGGGCGGGTCAGAGGTTGAGGAATGATGCCGGTGAACCGGTGCTTAAACATTTCCTGACCAGTGCCGGAATCCAGCCCTTCATCACCAGCATGGCACCGTCAGGGCCACCGAAGGCGACCCACATCGGCGAAGTGACCGTCGAGTTGACTCCAGCGGCGGGTCGGCCCGAGGCCTCGAGCGCCAGCGCCTTCATCGACATCTGGCGCGAAGAGCTGGGAGAAGTCCCGGGACTTGTGGAGCTGACGATGAGTTCGGAAACGGCGGGCGGCGGAAATGCCATTGATCTCAATCTAACAGGTCAGGACCTGGGAAGGCTGCGCGAGGCCACCGAGTGGGTGAAGGAGAAGCTTGATGAGTATGAGGGAGTTGTTGAGATTTCCGACTCGGATCGTGATGGGAAGGATGAGCTACGATTGATCCGCTTGACGCCAGCGGGTCGTTCGCTCGGGCTGCGGCTTGAGGACGTCGCTCGCCAAGTTCGCAATGCCTTTTATGGCGATGAGGCCCAGCGGCTCCAGCGTGGTCGGGATGAAGTGAAGGTGATGATCCGTTTCCCTGAAGATGATCGTCGAACGCTCGAATCTCTTGAAGAAATGAAGATCCGGACGGCAAGCGGTGCGGAGATTCCGTTTCGTCAGGTGGTGGAGTATGATTTCGGGCGTGGAGCTTCCGTGATCAATCGCACGGATCGCCAGCGCTCGATCAAGATCACGGCGGATACCATTGGCGATGCAAACGGAACTGAGATCGCCCAAACGCTGACGGAGGAAGTGCTCTCGAAGATTCCTTCGAAGTATCCTGGGGTGCGCTATGCCTTTGAAGGGGAGCAGAAGGATCAGGCCGACAGCGTTCGTGAGATTGGCATCGGGTTTCTCGGGGCGCTGGTGATCATGTATGTGCTGATCGCGATTCCTCTGAGGTCCTACTGGCAGCCCTTGATCATCATGTCGGTGATTCCATTCGGGATCATCGGCGCGATTGGCGGCCACATCATTCTTGGCATGAATCTTTCGATCATGTCGATGTGCGGTCTGGTCGCGCTGGCAGGTGTGGTGGTGAACGACTCGCTGGTGTTGGTCGATTATGTGAACCGCCACTGCGGAGAATATTCGATACGCCAGGCGGCAGTGGAGGCGGGCGGGAAACGCTTCCGGGCGATCATGCTGACCTCGCTGACGACCTTCGCCGGGCTGATGCCGATGCTGTTAGAGACCGATATTCAGGCGCTCTTCCTGGTGCCGATGGCGGTTTCGCTCGGCTTCGGGATCCTGTTTGCGACCTTCATCACCCTGTTCCTCGTGCCCTGCATCTACCTGATGCTGGACGATATCCAGCAGAAGCTGGGTGGTGGGAAGAAGGTGATCAGTCCTTGATGGCCTCCAAGGTCTCGGCGATGTGCTTGTTGACCTTGTGATTGACGCTTTCGACGCCGACGCGGATGGCGTTGCGGATGGCGAGGGCACTGGAGCCGCCGTGGGCGATGATGACCACGCCATTGACGCCGAGGAGCGGGCTGCCGCCGTAGGACTCGGCGCTGGCGCGCTCCTTGAGCTCAGCGAAGGCACCCCTGGCGATGAGCGCTCCCATCTTGCGGACGGGGGAGGCGGTCAGTGAGGCCTTGAGCCACTTCGACATCGCCTTGGCGGTGGCTTCGCAGCTTTTAAGTACGACATTTCCCGTAAATCCGTCGCAGAGGCAGACGTCAAGTTCGGTTTCGAAGAGGTCGTGGCCCTCGACGTTGCCGACGAATTCGAAGGGGGCCTTGCTGGTCTCGGTGAACTCCTTGATCAGCTTGAAGGTTTCTTTGGTGAAGGCGGTGCCTTTTTCGTCCTCTTCGCCATTCGACATGATGCCGACCTTGGGGCGCTTCACGCCCATCACGCCGGTGGCGAAGGCGCTGCCCATGATGGCGTAGCCGAGGAGGTGCGATGGTTTGGCTTCGGGGTTGGCGCCGGCATCGAGGAGGTGGCAGGCACCGAACTCGTTCGGCAGTGCCGAGGCGATGCCGGGGCGCTCGATGCCGGGGATGAGGCGGAGCTTGATCTGGGCTCCGGCGACGCAGGCACCGGTATTGCCAGCGGAGACGAACGCGTCGGCCTGGCCGGCCTTCACGAGATCGAGGGCCAGGGAAATGGACGACTGCTTTTTCCGACGAATCGTCGTCGCGCCCGGTTCGCACATGCTGATCACCTCAGCGGCGTGGACGACTTCGATGCGCAGATCCTTGAGGTCGAGGCCGTGGGTGGGCGCTTGCGATTCGATGGCGCTCTGATCTCCGACGAGAAAGAGTTTTTCGATGGAGGGATAGCGGGTGAGGGCGTCTTTGGCGCCGGCAATATTGACGCCGGGGGCGCGGTCGCCGCCCATGACATCGAGTGCAACTTTCATACGAATGGAGACGTGAGACGTGGCTACAAGAAATCACCGAGCCGGAAGTCCGACACGGCGATTTGGAAAAGACAGGAGTGGCGAGCCTCAGAAGGCTTCCACTTCCAGCACCTTGCGCGAGCGGTAGTAACCGCAGGAAGGGCAGGCGATGTGGGAGGGCACGCGGCTCTCACACTCGGGGCAAGTCTTGAAGATTGGGGCACGCCAACGGTTAGCGCCACGGCGCATTTTTTGACGGCTCTTGGATTGACGACGCTTTGGTACGGCCATGGGGAAAAGTGTTTAGCGTTCTTGATCGGTGTTCAGTGCGTCGAGGGCTGACCAACGGTCATCACCTTCGTCGCGGGGGCGCGTCTTTACGTCATCCTCGGAGGGTTTGTCTACTGCCAAATAACGGGGATCAATTTCACACTCGTGCGGCTGGTCTGCATCGTCGCATCGGGGATTGGCGGGAAACTGGATCAAAACTTCTTCCCGTAAGGCCTCTGTGGCATCAATCTGGCTTGATTTATCAATTTCGAGCGAGATTGCTGCGTTTTCGACAAAAATTGTTTGAATGAAAGGATGGAGCGTTCGGACGCAGGTAAACTCGAAAGGAGCGGAAAGGGAGCCGGTCAGAAGAAGCTCGGATTCGAAACGTTGGACAAATAATTCGTAACTCAGCGGGCCGACGGCCTTGGCGTCGTTCGATGGGAGGTCGAAAACGGACTCGGGGATCTCCCCGGAGAACGCCTGACCCATTTCGGGGAGGGTGGCGAGGTCGATGATGAAGCCTTTCATTCCGGAGATGTAAGGCGAGATCGATAATTTGAAATCGGAATTTTTCGGTTTCGTGAGATTGGTGGAATGACTTCGGGCTTGGGGGCGAAACGTTAGGGCGCTATCTTGTCAGGCGAAGTCGTGTCCGAGTCTCCACAACAGAAGGTTCTTCCTCCGCAGGTTTTGCTTGGGGCCTATGCTCAGGGTGTTTTTCCGATGGCGGACGATGGGAAGATTGAGTGGTTCTCGCCGATCATGCGGGGGGTGATTCCTTTGGATGAACGCTTTCATGTTCCGCGCGGCTTGAAGAAGGCACTGCGGAAGAAGCCTTTTGAGATCCGCTGGGACACGGCGTTTCGGCAGGTGATGGAATACTGTGCGAACCGGGAGGAGACGTGGATCGATGAGGTGATCCTTGAGAGCTATTGTCTGCTGCACGATTGGGGCTATGCGCATTCGGTGGAGTGCTGGGATCAGGAGGGCTTGCAGGGTGGGCTCTACGGCGTGGCGATGGGTCGAGGGTTTTTCGGGGAGAGTATGTTTTCCAAGAAAACGGATGCCTCGAAGATCGCGCTGGTGCATTTGGTCGAGGGACTGCGGGCGAGCGGTTTCAAATTGCTGGATACTCAGTGGATCACGCCCCATCTGAGGCAGTTCGGTGCGGAGGAGGTTCCGCGCGATGAGTATCACAAATTGCTGAAGGCCTCGCTGGAGGATCAGGCGCCTGGGGCGATGCGACCGCCGGTGTTAAAAGGGGCGGAGTAGGAGTGTCGATTTCGTTGTTGCTGTCCTTCTTCGAATCAAAGTGCAACTGCCTTGCTTGGTTCTTGCCGGATCATGGCCTATCTTGTGTTCGTCTCCGGAAGCTTTCTGGCAAACCGTCTGGGATGTTTTCTGATTCTGAAGGATCGATTGGCGAGGCTTTCGCTGACCCGCTTTGAAAAGATGGAGAGGCTTGCGGTTGGCGGACTTTTAGGAGGCGAATCCCTGTTCACGGAAAAAGGTTCCCATCTGCTACATGGCGCTCGTTGCGGTGGTGGGAAGCACGTGGCTCAGCATGGTTCCCGCGTTGCGGAAGCATGAGGAATGATTTCGCTACCAATCGTCATCGTCGTCCGTCACGTAGAGATTGAACTCGAGGCGGTTGAAAGAGGAGAGCTTGAATTCGGCTTCGCCAAAGGTCTGTGATTTGCCGCGAATGGTGCCGTCGCCGAAACCAATGAGTTGGAAGGTGATGTGGTCGCCCTCCATGAAGTGGGCGCGGATATCTCCATTGCGAAGAATCGGCTTCCAGGTGAGTTCTGGATTGGCGGCGTCTTCCGGCGTGCGCAGAGCGAACCTGCGGAGCCGTGAGACAGGAAGTTCGAATTCGCCCAAATCCGTCTTGAGCTTCACGGAACCCTCTTCGATTCCCACGGTTTCTCCTTTGATGTTGTCACCATTCCGGAGGACGACTCCGATGGGGTATTGATCTTCGGCATCTTCGGTCTCGGGCTCATCATTGCCGAAGGGGTCCATTCTTCCTTCCTTCCATTTGCCCTCGATATTGCCGTCCCATGAACTGACTCGAATGCGTGAAATGCGGATCTCCTTACCGGAGTCCGAGAGGAAATGAAGGGCTCCACCAAGCTTGCCAACGCCGGGATTGTCATCTCTCCAGTCGGCGGCGACTCGACCTCCGAGGATGAGGCGAATGCGGCCGGAAACCAGATCGTGAAGAATCTCGACGCGAACCTTTTCCCGCTCCTGAAATTCGCGCATTCCGGTGGGGTTGCCGATGTTCATGCTCTCGACGCGACCATTGCGTTTGGTGCGTTTGCGCATGTAAGCGTAGTTGCTTTGGCACACGAGTTCGAAGCTGTTGCTGATTTGATCGAGTTCGGTGCTGTCGGCGCAGGTAAAGATACGGAAGCGGGTAGTGCCACGCCACTCGACGTCGAAGGCGACTCTGAATCGATCTCTCACACCCATGTCCCGTGAGATACTGGCTGCGCTGTCGCTGACGAGTTCGCCGCCTTCAAGGGTCCAGTCTCCTTCTTCGTCCAGATGCCATTCGTCGATCGTGCTGGGACCGGCGAAGAAGATTTCGGGTTTCTCTTCAACAGTAAGGGCGGCGACCATGTCGCGCCTGAAAACGAGGTCGCCGGCGTAGCTGGTGCTGAGTTTGATATTCTTCGAGTCGAGGCTTACCAGCGCACCCCGGACGACGTCGTCATTGGTCAGCGTGAGCACCGCGATGTGATCGCCATCGGGGAGATCAACGGTGTCACTCGTCGGCAGGGAGATATCGATGAGGCGATCCAGTTTGAGGCGCTGTGGCTGGGTGAAAAACTCGGATTCCCAAGTGATGGACTGATCGTCGATGGCCGTCAGGTTTCCTGTGATCGAGTCGCCATTACTGAAGCGCGCCGTCATTGGCGGTGCTGCCAGAGCGAAGCCGCAGGCGGCGAGGGTGAAGAAGAGCAGGGTTTTCATTCTTCGGTGGCAGGTTCGGTGTTGGAGGGTTCATCTTCGTCGACAAGGTCGGAAATCTCCCGGCGTCGCAGTTGTTTGACGACGTCCCGGTCGAGCTTCATCGGGCCGAGCAGGGGATGGGTGAGGCTGACTTGGTCGGGGCCGAAGGTGCAGGACTGGGCAACGAGTGAACCTGTTCCGGCGAGTCCTAGGGACAGCGATGTGGGCGACTCTTCTTCCGCTTCACCTTTCGCGAAGAACAGGGTGGAGATGTCGGTTGCGGGGATCTCGAAGGCGTCTTTGGCGTGGGGGTTCTTGAACAGGATTGTTAGCTCCTTCTTGCTGCCTTTCGAGCCAAGCAGGCGGCCTCCATAGCGTTCGCCCTTGTTGTTGATGAGTGCATCCTCAACGAGATCACCACGGTCTTCACTGCGGTGTCTTTCGCCGGAGGCATCCCATTCGCGCAGGATGATGTCGGAAACGCGATGCGCTTCGGCATCGGAGGAGTCGCTCTGGAGAATGACGATTTTTCCCTCGGGGATGACTGGCAGGGGATCGGCTGCCTGACCTTCGAGTTGTCCGTCGATGTAGAGCAGGATTCGGCGTTGGCGGTTGTCGATTCGGATGTCGAAACGAGCTTCGTGATCGGCGAAGGAGTCGTGGGATCGGTTGACAGTGATCAAAGAGTGATAGGGATTTCGCCCGGAACTCTGACGTTTGATCTCCATGCCGGCGGTGGTGACTTGGAGGAAGTAGCGGTCATGCTTTCCTCCGGTTGTGGCCGGGGTCTCCGAGGAGAAGTAGATCTTGAACATCGGTCTGTCGGCCCACTTGAGTCGGAAGGACAGCGAGAACGAATCGGGGAGAAGGGGGAAGTTCCGAGCGATCGAACCCCGTCCGTCGGAAATCATGCTTCCGTCTTCGAAGTGCCAGTTGTCTTCAACGTTCCAGTTGATGAGGTTTTTCGGACCACTGTAGATTGTCTTGCGTGGACGGATGCCGAGTTGCGCCGCGGTGAGGATCTTGCGCGGGATCTTGAGCTCACCCGCATAGTCGGTGGCGACGGTGAGATCGCTATCGGAGATGGAGAGAAGATCACAAGGGATGCGGTCACCGTTGATGAGTGTCAGCATGGTATCGTGATCAAACTTAGCTGAAGAGTTGCCGAAGTTGACCTCGGTGACCTTGTTCGCGTGAATGCTGACGGGAGTCTCAGAGATCTCCAAATCAGCGGTGATAACTCCTTCAGGCGTGATCGACTTGATGGTGCCATTGAGTTTGCCTCCGCCTTGGAGCTCCAGTGTGTCAGCGCGAACCGTCGTCGGTCCCGCAATGACGAGCGATAGGATGTAGGGCAGGGCTCTCATAGTTCTTCGTCCCAGTAGTTGAGGAAGCTCGATCCGGACTGGAACTCAAGGATTACTGCGGAGGTGAGATCGATGTCCATTTTCTGGAGCAAGGGCGAATGGAGATTCATGTTCTTGTCAGTGGTGACGCCTGCAATTCCACTGATGCGACCGATCGGTTGGAAATGGACTCGAGTCTTTTTGTCAATACTGTCCTCAAGCTCACGTTGCCCACTTTTGGCAAGGTGGATTTCAGCGATCTCAGCCAGCGGGATGACCAAAGGTGCGTAGCGGCTCTCAAGGATCAGCTTGCCGTCCTTGATCGAGCTGACTTTTCCTGAGAAGCGGTCGGTTCCATTGTTGAGGAGAACGACGTCGTATTCCGCGCTCTTCAAACTGCGTGCCGAATCGGGCATGCCGTTCCACTCGGCGACGATGATGTCTGAGACTCGGACGGGGGTATCGGAGCCGAGCATTTGAAAGCCGATACCATTGCCATGTCCACCATAGGCCTCCGTCATGTCTTCGTCGCCATCGATGACTTCGATACCCGGCTTGAGGTCCCACTGCATGGAGAACTCGCCATTGACGAAAAGTGAAACACTTCCCTTTTTGCGGTCGCAGCGGAGTTCGAAGACGGCGGTGCCGGCGTCGTCAAAACGGATGTTGGTCGATGACGAGCGGATCTGGTTGATGAAGGGCTCCCCTTCTTTGTCGAAACCGCACTGCTGGAGCTGGGCGTAGCTGCTGCGCAGAGTCAGGACGTAGGCATTGCCGAAGTAGTCGGCTAGGTGTTGTGAGGTGCGACGTCGGGTGTCTCGCTGTTCCTGGAGGTCCTTCTGTTCCTTCTCACTGAGTTCTTCACCTTTCTTGGCGGGTGGGTAGAGCGGGCCCTTGAAGTCGGCATGAAAGGCGATGGCGATCGGTGGGCGGTTCCGCCATTCGAGTTCGAAGCGGAGGATCGCCTGGTCGGGCATGCCGATGGCACTGCGCAGGGCGTCGCGGCCACTGCTGAAATACCATTTTGAGCCACGGTGCTTCCAACTCGGCTCTTGGTCATCTTGCGGAGCTTCCTCTTCGTTTTCTTCTTCCTTCGACTCGTCTTTTTTCTCTTCCTTGAAGTCAGGGAAGTCGTCGTCGGGGCTGTAGACTTCCCAGCCATCCTCGGAGAACGGACCTGCATAGATCAGGCGTCCACCAAAAGGATTGGGGGCGACTTGCACCACCGCATCGCGGGGGATCATCAGCCGACCTGCCATCGGGGTGTCGACGGTGAAGGCGTCATCTTCGAGCGAAACGACGTGCGCTGGCAGTCGGTCGCCATTGACGAGTTCAAGGTGGGCCGCGTCCTTTCCGGCATCGACCGCATGACCGCCGTGAAGGACGATCTGACGGACCTTGTCGGTTTTGAATTCCATGGGTGCGATGCCGTCTTCGCGCTCCCATCGGAGCACGCCCTTGGCATCGAGGCCTCCGAAGTGCCCTTCGAGTTCACCGTTTGTCAGCCTTAGCAGGTCCGGTCTGGGCTGATCATCGGCCAACAGCGGAAGCGCGGCAGCCAGGATTAGGGAGAGGCGGATCATTTTTCGTAGATGGGAAGGAAGCGGTAGTTGAGCGCCAAGGAAAGGAGGGATGAAGCGGTGTTGAAGGACTCACCTTTGTTTCCCGGCCAGGAGCCATCGGAGCGTTGAATCGTGGCAAGGTAGCGCAGGTTTTTGGCGTTCCATTCGTTGAACGCATTTTCGTCGGCATGGAAGAGGGCCTGCGACATGTAGTACTCGAAGTAGTAAGGGTAGTGACGCTCGCGGTAGTTCAGGTTGTCTTTGAGATAGGTGAGGCTGTTCTGGAAGCCCTTGCCATCCTTCTCCTTGGCAAGCGCGAGGCAGGTGACGCCGATGGCTGTTAGGGTCGGCTTACCACCGCCTGCCGAGGTGTAGCCGTAGGCGCCATCGCTGCCACGGCAGCGGGACATGTAGCCAAGGCCTTTTTTGATGGCCTCGTCCGGCACGGCGATGCCGGCATTTCGGGCACCGAAAAGAGCGACGAGTTGGCATCCGGAGACGGTGGTGTCAGCATCGCGGCTGTCGGGAGTGTAGCGCCAGCCGCCGGCACTGTTGCGGCTTTGGGCGGAAAGGATGAGGTCGACGGCTTTCTTCAGTGCGGGTGCGATTTTCGGGTCATCGACCGCGCCGTAGGCCTCGGCGAGGGCAAGGGTGGCGAAGCCGTGGTTATACATCGAGTTGCCGATGTAGCCGTTGCTTTCCCTTTGGCGTGAGAGGATGTAGTCGATGCCCTTTTTGATGTGCTTGGCGTAGGGACCATGATTGGGGTCTTCACCATGGGCGAGAAAGGCGATCACGCAGAGGCCGACGACTCCGGGTTCACCGCCCATCTGATCATTCCATCCGCCTTGCTCGTTCTGGTTCTTGGCCAGGTAGGCGAGGCCGCGTTCATACATCGTCTCAAGCTGAGCCGGAATTGGGTCGTCCGGGCGTCGTGGCAGGTCCTGCGCGAGGGCCGGAAAAGCGATGAGTGAGGCGGTGAAGATGCGGAGGAGTTTCATGATGACGTTTGCTTGTCTCAGCGAGTGAGTTTTTCTGCTCCTCGGTTGTAGGCCCGGAGGGCGTCCTGGAATTCACGGGGCACGGCCTTGCCTGCGGTGCCGGAGCCTTTGGGCACGCGACGTTCCTCGACCTTGCCTTCGGCGACGCCGCCTTGGTTGGTGTTCTCGCTGCTGGAATCGCCGGTGGAACCTTCGCCGGCTTTGTCGCCCGGTTTGTCACCGGGTTTCTTTCCGCCTGGTTCGCGGCCCATCATGCGCTCCATCATGTCGAGCATCGCGCTTCCGGGTTGTTGGCCGGACTGGCCTGATCCGGATTGCTTCTGCTTCTCCTTGGCGGCCTCGAAGATCTTCTCGATCACGTCGGTTTCTGCGGCAATCGTTTCGCCGCCGGTTTCATGGTCGTAGAGACGTTCGGAGGCTTCGTCCATGGCGTCCTCCACGGCGCGGAAGAGCTCGATCACTTTCGGGACGGTCTGCTCGATGGTGAGTTGCTGGACGTCGGCGGCGAGTTCGTCCTGCTTCTCGGAAAGGTCGCGCGCCCCGGTTTGGAACTTGCTGATTTTTTCCGCGAGCTCGGCCTCGTCAGCGAGGGCGATGACGGGCAAGAAGAAGATGGGGATGAGTGCTTTCATGAGTTCTCGTCTTCAAAGGTTCGTCTCAGGGTTTCGAGGGCGCGAGTGCGGGCGCGGACATCCTGTTCCTGCTGAATCAGGCGCATCACGCGGAGCATGAATTCAAAGTCTTCGTCTTCGCCTTCACCACCCTCGCCGCCTTCACCGCCGCCGCCGTCTTGATCGTCCTGGGCACCTTCGAGTTTCTTGGCCCATTCGTTCAGTTTGGCGGCCCACATCTTGGCCTGATCCGCAGCGATGTAGCTGTGGTTCTGAAGCAGGCTCAGGCGGATGTCTTCGAGGGCGAGATCGACGTTTGCACCGATCATTTCGTCGAGGATCTCACGGAACTCCTGCTTGTCGGTGCGAGTGAAAAAGTGGCCGAGGTCTTCCTGAATCCAGTGGACGTCGGAGGCGGTGTCGGATTGCTGACGGACGCCCTCGGTAAGCACGTTGAGATCGGCGGGATCGAGTTCGCGCGGGTGCAGACCGAAGTTCTTGCTGCCGGCAAGCGCGATCCCCGCGATGGCGTCCTCTTCTCCGGCGGCCTTCTTCAGTCGGTTGACGAAGGTGCTGGCCTCGAAGCGCTGGTTGGCATCGTTCGCCTTCTCGATGGTCTCCTTCATCTTCTCGACGTTCTTTTTCTGCTGCTCGACCGCTTTCTCGACGTCCTGCTCGGACTTCTCTTCGGTGTTCTTCTGGTCCTGGGCTTCACCGAGTTTGTCTTCCACCTTGGGCATGTCCTGCTCACCGAGTTCGCGCATGGCCTGGGCGGTCTCGGCCATCTTCTTGAGGGTCTCCTTGTCGATGGTGCCGTTGCGGCTGCTGTTCTTGAGGAGTTCCTCCATTTTCTCGGCGAGGTCCTTCATCCGCTCGGCTTGCTGGCGCTCGGCTTCTTCCTGCTCGGCCAAACGCTTCCGCGCTTCATCGGTCTGAAGCTCGTCACCTTCGAGTTTCTCGATACGTTGGTTTTCTTCCAACAGATTGCCCTCGCGGCGCGCCATGTCTTCAAGCTCGCTGATCGCGCGGTCGAACTGGTTCTTCAGCATCTGGGCGTGTTCGTCGCGACTGAGCACATGAATGACGATCGGCTGAGAATAGACGCGACCGCGTCCCGGCAGGTAGTCCTCGGCATAGGCGCGGAGGGTGAGCTTCTGAGGGGTGATCTCGTAGGTCAGCGGTGAGAAGGCGGCGGGTGTCGACGCGCGACTCATCGAAGGGTTGCCCTTTTCCAATCTCAACTCGCCCATGGCCGGCACCTCGTCGGTCGGGCGAGTGAACTGGCCTTCCCAGACGAATCCGTATTCCTTGAGGCCGAAGTCGTCTTCCGCGATGACTTCCAAATCGACGGTCTCCTCCGGCAGCATCACTTTCTGCGTTTGGACACCCTGCAAATAGCTGGTTGGAGCTTCATCGGTGAGCGCATCGATCCTGACGGTGAATCCCTCGCTTCCGGTGAGTCCGAGATCGTCGCGCCAAACCATCGGCACATTGATGTTTCCGGCATTGATGTGGAGGAAGCCGGTGCTCGCACGGGTTCCACTGACTTTCATGGACACGGGCTCGGGGTCGAAGCTTGGAACCTCGATCGCTTCCTCGCTTTCGGGAACTGGCTTGGGAAGAGCCGAGGCAGCAGCACTGAGGGGGCCGAATTCGGCCGAGGTCAAAGAGCGCGAGGCTTCGATGGTGACTTCCACCTTGGATCCTTCCACCACCGTGACCACGCCGGCTGGCACATCGATGATGCGGTTTTCCAACTCAAGGTAGTCCGGGTAGTCGATCTCGGCGACGGTGCTGCCAATCGAGGGGCGCAGCGAGGGAATGACGGTGATTTGGTGGCGGGCATCGCCAATTTGGACGCTGACATTTCCGGGATCCTGCTGACCGGGGAATTCGAAGCGATACAGACCGCTGTCGAGTTTTGCCCAGACGGGGTCCTGTCGGCCGTACTGAGCCTCACCTGATTCGGGCTGCCACTCGGAATCCGGGGAGAGCCGGAGTTCGATCGAAAAGGCTTCACCTTGGGGGACCGGGATTTGAAATGGAACGTCTTCCAGCAGCGTGAAGGTGTAGCGGGGAGTGGCGGAAAGAGGAAAGAGCCAGCGTTTTAGAGAATTGAGTCCGGCTTTTGGGGCGATCGTCAAAGCCGCGCCTGCGCAAAGGAAGAGCGCGATGACGGCAAGCGACCAACGCTTGTGGCGTGAGGCGGGCAACGAATCGTTGAGCTTGCGGCGCTCGGTTTCTGCCGCGACGGACTCCATGGCGGCGGCGCGGAGTCGTGGCGAGAGGGAGTCCTCGTTCTCGAGTTGCTCCTGGAGTTCGACGACGCCGAGCAATCGGTCGCCAAGACCCGGATGCTTGCGGGCGATGAGGCGGGCGAGCTGGTTGTCGTGCCGATGGCCCCAGACCCAACGGTGGAGCCAGATCGGTGCGAAGATGGCGGCCAAGGAGGTGCCGCCGAGAAGGATGGCGAGGCGAACGAGTCCCGGAGTTTGCCAAATGCGATCAAGGCCGAAGACCAACAGGTAGGAAAACAACAAGCCAAAGATCCCGGCAAAGATCGCCTCGGCGATTTTCGTCCGCCAGAGTTGGCGACGGAATTCCTCGAGTTGACGCCGTAGGGAGTCGGGCAGCGGGATTGAGGATCGGTGGGGGTCTTCTGGCATGTTTCAGGGTAAAACGGTGATCTGCTGCGAATCTTTAACAAGCTCCCAGAGGAAGCGTTTCATTTCCAGCGGAAATGTCCGGATTTCCGAGCAGGAGTGGAGCTTCGAAGGCGCCGTGAGTGGACAAGTCGACATTCGAGTCGCAAAGTCCGAGACCCAGCGTCGCTCCGAGGCCGATTTGCCTCAATTCATGCTCGAACCACGCCATTTCCGATCCTTTCTGCGCCAACCGTCGTGTCCGGGCCATGGCCGGGGTAGACTTTTGTCGTGCCTGGCAGATTGTAGATTTTCTCGACAATCCCTTGGCAAAGGAGCTGCAGGTCTCCTCCAGGCAGGTCTCCGCGACCGGTGGAGCCATTGAAAAGGGTGTCGCCGGAAACCAAAATGCCGCGTTCGCGATCGTGGAAAGTCACGCTGTCAGCCGAGTGACCCGGCACGTGGGCGAGGTCGAGTTTCAAGCCGTCGATTTCCAGGGTCTCCTTCCCGGCGAGCTCATGGTCCACCGTGTAGGGCACAACCGTCATTGGCATGCCCCATTTCTTCACGATGTCCTCGCCGGTGAGCTCGGTCGAGTAAGCCGACCACGAGTAAATCGGCACGCCCATGGCTGCGACGGCGGCGGCATCCATCACGTGATCGAAATGCTGGTGGGTGAGCAGCAGGGCGAGGGGCTTGATGCCGTTTTGCTCCAGCCACTGAAGCGTATCCGTCGGAGCATCGACCAGCACATGTCCGCCACCGGAGGTGGAAAGGAGGTACGCATTGGTGAGCAGAAAGCCGCCCTCAAATCGTTGAATCGCATCCATGCCGGAGAAAGGCGCAGGGCGGGGGCGCTGTCAATGGAGCTTGGTTGCGGCCCGGAGATGTCGTTGATGGCGGCTTTGCTACAAGGGCTTCTCAGGGAGGGGCGCATATTTATCCGTCGACTCAGCGGGTGAGTTCGATCCAATCCCTCAACGGTGTCGCTTCCCAATTCCCGGAAAATCTGAGATCATGGCTTTCCAATGATTCCAATCCTGTCGATCGCGGTTCTTACACTGCTCAACCTTTTTCTCGAACTCGCGGTCGTTGGTCTGAGTGTGAGGTTTCTTGTCTGGGAGTTGACTCACCGCCCAAAGATAAGGGGCTTCTTTACCGATATGTGGGCGACGGGGATCATTCTGCTGCTACTGCTGTTTGGGCACCTTTTCCAGATCGGCGTCTGGGCTGCTGCCTTCATTTGGTGCGGGGAGTTCAGCTCGTTCAAAACGGCCTTTTATCACTCCTGCGTGAACTATGCGTCGCTCGGCTACGGGGATATCGTGATGAGCGAGGACTGGCGCTTGCTCGGTGGTGTGGAGGCCGCGGTCGGCGTGATGATGTTCGGGGTGTCCGGTGCCTTACTCTTCTCGGTCCTTGGAAAACTCGTGAAGATCCGACTTGGCGAGATGCGGGAATTTTGAGGCGGCTGACCATCGGATGGTCACGCTGGAAATCTAGTCGGCGAGGAAGTCCTCAACCATCCGGATCACCTCCGAATTCGAGAGGATCGAGACGTGGTGAGATGGTGACGAAGTGTTTGATGCAGCGATTGCCGTCCTTGGAGTTGTTGAGCACGGCGTAGCGCGAAACGAGTCTACCCATGCTGTGGGCGACGACATTCATTTCCTTGAATCCGTAGTAGCGCTGGAGGGGTTGGATACCAGGCGTTTAAAATGAAGCCCGCGAAGCGGTGAGCAAGGGAAAGGTGTTTCATTTCTGATTCAAGCCGCAACGAGGACGCCCGAAACCCAATTCAACGACGCCCCAGCTCGCATGCAGGCGTCCTGCAGCGCGTCTGCAGACGCCCCAAGCGCGTCGGAGGACGCCCCAAGCGCGTCGGAGGACGCCCCTTTCATCGCGAGGGCGTCCCTCCTCGACAAAAGCGACGCCCTCGTCGCGTTCAGGGACGCCCGATTTCAGAACCTAAAATGGGAAACCGGAACGCGGCGGATGGTTTCTAAGTTCGTCTATCCGCGTGCGGGGAATCGATTTGACACCTCCCTCCCAAACCCTAACTTACGGCGACTAAGGGAGAGCGGAAGTTCTGTAAATTCAAAGATTCGAGGCGCGTTCACCGATTTAGTGCCTCCCTGCTAGACGAACTTAGAACCCCGAGATGCAATACTAAAAAACACCGTTGCAAAAAAACTCTAAGAAACCTTATCTTGCGATGTCATACATCCAATGAAATCAATAACCACCATCTTAATTGTTGCCTTGGGTCTTGGGCTTTTATCTGGCTGCAAGTCTCATGATAGCTCGGCAAAGAGCACAGGGCGAAGCTTGGGTTCCGCAGGTATCGCGGGGGGAGTGACTGCTGAAGCACTTGTCCAAGCCTTGCATCGGAATGACTTTGAGACGATCCAGGATAAGACATTCGAACAGATTGTGCCGACTTCCTTGTCGTCCAGTGCCTACACAGGCTTGGTTGCCTTGCGCGATACCTCCATCAAAGAACCGAACGAGTTGGTCGTTGCCATAGGCCCGGACACGGTGATCTGGTTCAAGTCGCACGAAATCTCCGGCAACGACGCCATTGCGGACTGGGATGCACATGTCCAGAAGCGGATCGCTCTCGTAGAGCTGCTGGCAGCGAATCAGCAGTAGTCCTGGAAATAGAAACGGGAAGCAGAATCGGGTCCCGGGGAGTAGTTAGCTCCCCGGTCCCACATCACCCTGCGTAAGGCTCCGTACAGGGCGCTTCCAATCAGACTCGGGCATCTGGCCCGTAGTGTAAACGGTCAACACAACCCCTCTATCCAAGCGCGGCCGGATTGCGGTAGGCTCGCGGTCTATGGAAACTCCCATCGACACGCCCGCCGGTCCCATCATCAAGAGTGGCCGCACCGGTCGCACCCGTTACACAGCCGAATACAAGCAAGAGGTCCTCGGCACCTTCGAGTCCAGCAGCCTCAGCGCGCCGGTTTTCGCCCAGCAGTGCGGCATCAAGGATCCCACCTTCGCGGCGTGGCTTGCCAAACGAAAGCAGGGTAACCGGCTCTCAGCCAAGCAGACGGAGCGCCCCTCTTTCATTCTCGCCGAACTTTTGCGCCACCTCGCCTGAGACCTGCCGCCATGCTCACCGACGGCATCGACCTGCGCGACGGTCTCCAGCGCCCGCGGTATGAACTACGATAAAATACCGTAGATAAAAACTCCTATGACCCCGACGCAGTGCCCGTCACCCCACCGCTCGAACCCTGCCTGCTGCCCGGCAGCGTTCTAACACCATCTCTGGGAGCCTATCTTCTAACCCAGAGATTCTGCTGCCACAGCACCTTCTACCGCGAGCAATGGAAGCTCAAAGCCGCCCACGGCATCGAGCTCACGCGCAACCTCATGTGTTCCTGGCACGACCACCTCGCCGATCGTTTACTTCCGCTCTACGACCTGATCGCCGCAAGCTTCCGCAGCGCCACCTACGTCAAAGTCGACGAAACTCCCGTGCGCTGTCTTCAACCTGGCCTCGGCAAGACCGCACTCGGTCAATTCTGGGCCTACCACCATGTCGAGCACGGCCCGCTTTTCGACTGGCACAAAATCGGCGGCGTAGCATCACGCCCGGCAGTCTGCTC
>CAZVMS010000271.1:0-22429 GCA_964628795.1 uncultured Haloferula sp.
TCTAGTCAGGGTGCTGGGCCATTTTTCCCAGTGAAAGGCGCTGCGCACCTCCCGCAAGCCCTCGGCACCCTCTGCAGACCGCCCGCTTCAACTAAAAATTCGAAAATCACCCTGCCCGAATGGCTTTTCGAATAGGGTCAATCTAGTGGCACGGGCCAAAGGTGTGATTCTGGAAACGGACCTGCGCAATGGGGATGTCATACTCGATGTGGACGGCGCAAAAATCGGCCAGGTACTGATTAATCTGATCCGCAATGCCATCGAATATTCTCCAGCCGAGGGACGGGTTTGGATTTCAATGAAACGGGATCACAAAAACCTGACGTTTTCTATTAAGGACGAAGCTGGCGGCATTCCGGAAGAACAATGCTCACAAGTCTTTTCCGCATTTGGACGAGCCGAAACACGGAAAACTGGCGGCGAACGCAGTATAGGGCTCGGACTCACCATCGCAAAAATCATAAGCGATGCACACGGCGGAACCTTACGGGTCGACAGCGAATGGGGAACCGGCTCGACCTTTTCATTCACAATTCCAATTTCATTCGATGGCGTGAAGCGCCCAGGTTTGATCGTCTGAAAAATCGAGGATTTCAAAAAATGACAAAAGAAATGCTACTTGAAAGCGCTGCGAAATTGGTTCAGGCGGCCGAAGCGGTTGCATCCGAATTTGATGAGAAGCAAATCAGACTGGCTGATCGTGAACATCCCGGCTTTTGTATTAATTACTGATCAGCAACTGGCGTTACCTCCCGGGAGCGAACCGCCAGATAACTGACCTTCTGCACAAAAATGGCCGATCCCCTGACAAGGAGAGCGGCCATGAAGGTGATTCAAGCTGAACTTACTTTGCGTTGGCTGCGGCTTCGGCAAGATCGGCAGCAGGGAGCACGACGCTCATCGGCCGGGGGCCTTGGCCGGACTCGGAGCTCTTGGAGCTAAAGCGGTTGATTCCCAGACCGACAAACTTGCCTTCGGCATTGAAGACAGGCTTTCCGACCACGGAGGAACTCACTTTGGCAAAGGTGCGTGGCTTGGTGATCATGGCGACCACTTCAGCGGTGTTGACCGCTGCTTGGCGGTTCAGTTCCTTCTCCAGGCGGCTGAGGATAATCACATCATCCAAAGTCGTGAGTTCAGCGGAATCGGCGATGTCCACGTGGATGAATTGAACTCCCTCCGCGTCTTTCGGGCGAATGAAGGCGAGATCCAGATCGGGGTCCTTGAAGACGACCTTGGCATCGACTTCCGAGCCATCTGGCATGACGACCTTCACTTCCTTGGTTGTGCTTTTTGCCGACAGGGCGATGGGCCCTTGAGGGCCGTTGACCGTCCGGCCGTCCATGTTGGCGGCGGGGTCCAGCGTGGAAAGCGGAGCAACGATCAAGCCATCGCGGCCAATCACAGTCCCCATGATCTCGAGTTTTTGCTCGCTTGTTCTCGATGGTGAATCGCCGGCGGTCATCTCGATTTCAACCACGACGCTGAGATATAGCACCGAGTCTTTGCGAGCAGAGAAAACCTCAGCGGCTTTCTCCTTGAGTGAGCCGGATGCCGCCGTCGCAAACGGGGCGATCATCACAAAGGCGGCGGTCAGTAATTTCATGTTCATGGATGGTCGTGTGTTTTAGTGAATGGTGTTTGGGAATTACCAGGTGGGCTCCAGCTCGACGTAGCGGGTGGAAATGCCGTTCCGGACAAAGATGGTGATGAGGGTGCTCTTGTCTTTTTCGATCTCAGCGACCATTTCCTTGAGGGTCTCGATCGATTCAACCGGCTCGCCATTCATTGAGAGGATCATGTCACCGCTCGTGAGGCCGCCAAGCGACGCCCAACCGGCGGAAACAATCGAGGTGATCAGCACGCCGTGGAAATTCTCCGGCAAGCGGCGGGCCACGCGGTCTTCCTGCCCGATGTCCCGGGCCGTGAATTCCAGTGAGTCACACTCGTAGGAAGCCAGGTCAGAAGTGGACTTGTGACCGCTTTCCAAGGTCACTTTCACCTCAAGTTCCTCGGATCCACGGCGCACCGCGAGCGCTACCTCGGAACCGATCTTATACTGGCGGATGAGCGAGGAAAACGTGTCGGCATCCTCGGGGCGCGAGGCTTGAATCACGTCGCCATCGAGCTTCAGGATCAAGTCGCCGACTTGCAATCCAGCCGCCTCTGCCTTGCTGTCCGGATGCACGCGAGTCACGCGAATGCCCTTCGTTCCGGGGATTTGCAGTGCCTCGGCGAGGTCGGATGAAATCACCTGGGTATCGACTCCGATCCACGCCTTCTTGGCGATGCCCGGACGGTCGACATCAGGCTCCGGACCGACTTCGACGACTGTCAGATAGTTTTGGCCGTCGTGTTCGTAGGAAACGAGCACCGGCACCGGCTCGGTCTTGCCTTCGGTGATTGTCTCGGTGACCGCGATGAGCGATGCCAGGTCAGGGGTCGGCTTGCTATCAACGGCGAGAATCAGGTCGCCGCCCCGAATCGCGGGCTTGGCGGCCGCAGCCCCACCACCGGAACGCAGACTCTGAACCATGACGGCCTCACTGTCGTCTCGCATCATCTCTTTCGCCGCAAGGTCGGTGAGATCGCGGGCGGTCATTCCCCATGAAAGCAGTTCCTTTTCGCGTGGCTCGGCCGGCTCGCGCTCGATGGTAGTCACGGTCCACTTCATCTCCTTGCCGTCGCGCAGGCCTTCAAGCTGAATCTCGGATCCGATCGGCGCTTCAAGGATCAAGCGGTTGAAAACCGGCAAATCCTCGGGGGCGCGGGATGCTTCAATGTTAGTGCCATTGACCTGGGTGATGATGTCACCGGCTTGCAGACCGGCGGTCGCAGCTGGGGAATCGGCGATCACCCCGCCGACCAGAACACCTGCGTCCACATCCATGCTCTTGAGGAGCGGCTGGGGTTCAAGCCCGGTCCAGCTGCGGCGCACCCTGCCAGTCGCGATCAGTTCATCCGATACCTTCTTGGCCAGATTCGCCGGGATCGCTCCGCCAAGGCTGCCGATACCGACCTCGTTGATCCCGATGATTTCGCCCTTCAAGTTGACCAAGGGTCCACCCGAGTTGCCGCCAAAAATGATCGCATCGTGGCCAATCCAGCGGACGATTTCGCCCACGGCCTCACCATCCAATCGCATGCTGCCGCGCGGGGAAATCATCTCGGTATTCGATACGATCCCCTGAGTCACCGACTGGGAAATCCCGGCCGGACTGCCCATGGCGAGCACCACGTCGCCGACCTCGACGGTCGAGCTGTCGCCAAACTTCGCGACCGGCAGTGGGGCGTCCGGATTGCGGAGGTCATTGCGGTCGATCTTCAGCACCGCGAGGTCGGAAAGCGCATCGGTGCCGACCAGCTTGGCCCGCACTTCCTGGCGGTCGGACAAGCGGACCGTCAGGCGGGTCGCCCGGCCAGCGACGTGGTGGTTGGTCAAGATGTAGCCTTCCGGAGAAATGATCGCGCCCGAGCCACTCGATCGCCCCTTTTGCATGCGTCCGGCACCGCCTCGCTCGGAAACCACGTGGATTCGGACGAGCGTCGGGTAAACCGCGTTGACCGCCGCCTCGACTTGGGGGTCCACAGACGCGTGGGCGGCGGGGGTCACGCAGGCGATGAGCGCGGCGACGATGGGCAAGGATCTCGAGGCGAAGGGCATGGTGGCTGGATTTGATTGAATAAGGCGGGCACCAAACAACCGTCCGGCACAGCCCAAATCGACGCTGGCAAGCCAACTTGTTCCTCGATCTTCGAAAAAGGACGAAAGTGGGAATTTTTCCGACGAGAGGGAATTCGGGCAGCCCTCAAAGTCTTCGAAGTCTTTCTTGAATGAGCGGCTCCTCGAACAGGCGGGGGGCTTACAAAGCCGCTTCCCTCAGGACGGATAAAAGCGGGGAAAGGTCATTCCACGGGAGGACGGTGGCCTTTTCCCGGTCCTGGCGGGTGCTGCCGCCGTGGATGAGCCAGGGGACGATGGATCGCGTGGGGAGCTTTTCGCGCCAGTAGTCGAGACCTTTGAAAAAGTCGGATGCGATGGTTTCGCCGGACTTGATCTCGATCGCGTGAAAGCTGTTAGGCGCGGTTTCGATGATGGCGTCGATTGCGTGTCCTTCCTTGTCGCGCAGGAAGTGGAGGGAGGGTTTGGCTCCGTGATGGGTCTGGGCTTTTAGCAACTCGGTGATCACCCAGTTTTCGAACAGAGCTCCACGCTGGGGATGGGCGGTGAGATGCTCGGGCTTTCTCGCGCCGACCAGCCAGGCCGCGATACCGGGATCGGTGAAGTAGAGCTTGGGCGTCTTGATCAGGCGTTTGGAGGTGTTGGTGAACCACGGTCGGACAAGGAACACGAGGTGGCTGGCTTCAAGGACGGAGAGCCATGATTCAGCGGTGACCCGGGTGATGCCGGTGTCTGCGGCGAGGGAGCTAATGTTGATCAATTGACCGACTCGCCCAGCGCAGAGCTGAACAAAGCGTTGAAAAGTGGCGAGATCCTGGATGTTGAGGATTTGACGAACGTCGCGTTCGAGATAGGTGCCGATGTAATCCTGCAGCCAGACTTTGGGTTCGACGGGCCGATCATAAATGGGGGGGAAGAGACCTTGGAAGAGCAGATCATCGACGGACATGGGGGCTCGGTTGACCGCCTGCAATTCTCCAAGTGAAAAAGGAAGAAGAGTGAGCATCGAGGCGCGACCAGCGAGGCTCTGGGTGATCGACTCGATCAACTCAAATTGGCTGGAGCCTGTGAGAATGAAGCGGCCCATGCGGCGATCGGCATCCACCACGCCTTGAAGGTAAGAGAACAGTTCGGGAGCACGCTGGATCTCATCGAGGATGGCACCATCAGCGACCTGGCGAAGGAAGGCGCGGGGGTCTTCTGTGGCGAAAGCTCGAGTGTCTGGATCCTCAAGGGAAAGGTAGGGAAGATCGGGGGCCAGCAGTCGGGAAAGCGTCGTTTTTCCCGACTGACGTGGCCCCGTGATGGTCAGAACCGGGAAGCCCGCGAGGCGCTGGCGGGCGGCCTCGGCAAGAAGTCGGGGGATCTGCTCGTGAGGGCTTGGAGAGGCAGCGGGTTCTGGAGGCATGGCTAATTGTATAGTCTAATATACGACTAGTCAAATTGGTGGTGATTTGAGAGCTGATGTGGCTCATGGTTTTCGCCCTTTATTCGTCACTTGGGGCAGGAGGAAAGGCCAAAAGTGTTACCCTGATTTCTTCTATGAAGTGGAGAGTTGTTCGAAAGGGTTCGTAGTTCCGCCTTCAGGCGGTTTATTGGGGTGCCTCGGCCTCCTGAAGGAGGAACTACGAACGCTTTGAGGCGAGCTCCTATCCCCAATCACCATGCCCGATCGCCGCGTTCGTCGTAGGGGAGCCAGAGGAGGCCGATGGTGTCGACTTGGACGTTAGTAAGGGTGGGCTTGAGGGTCTCGGTGTCGAGCTTGAGGGCGGAGGGAGCGAAGGCCTGGTCGATTTCGGCGATCTCGGTGGCGAGGGAGGCTTCGAGTTCGGCGATCTGTTTTTCAATGTCCTCGATCTTGTCTTCGGCAATCGAGACGTCCTGGTGCTGCTTGTAAGCTTGGGTCGAGCGGCTGATGGCGGCGCTGGAGGAGCGTCTACTCTTGCGCCCTAACAGGCCACCGAGCAACCCGCCGAGGACGGTGGTGGCGGCTTGAATCTTGGCACCGCTGGATTCGGCTTTCTCTTTGGAAAGACGGGCTTCGGCGTTGCGGAGCCGGCCTTCAAGGGTCTTGTGCTTCGATTGAGTTTTGTCGCGGAGTTTTTCGACGGCTTCGTCGCGGGCTTCGCGGGCGGCGTGCGAGAGTCGGACGCGGAATTCGGCTTCGGATTCGCCGATTTTTGAATACTCCTTGAGGTCGGGGCTGGCGAAGATCTCGGCGCGTTCGTTGCGGTAGAGCCAGTCGGAGAAGTCCTTGTCGACTTGCTTGTAGTTGTCGGCATTCATGGCGAAGCCGGGGAGTTCGGCGAAACCCGCGCCGGGGCTTGGCTCGTTGCCAAGGTTCTCGGGATTGAGCGGTGGTGGGATCTGTTCTTCCCAGTCGATGCCATCGGTGAGGATCGGGTTGACTTTGCGGACCTTGCGCGAGGCTTCGACGTCGGCCTTGCTGGAGGAAAAGGTGACGGTGCCGACGCGGAGCAGGTGCGGACGGTAGGTGACGCCATCGGTCGGGCCGGCGACGGGGAGGAATTTCTCGATCACGCCGTTGCCTACGACGGGGCGGGAGCTCGGAACTACGGTGGATGACGTAGGTGTGCCCATGGCCATGGGGTTGGCGTTAGGGGAGCGAGACGCTCCTGAAACGGACTGGAGCGGGACGCTCCAGCCACTGCGCTTTGGGTCCATGAGCTGCTTGATTTTTCCCCGGGTGAGTGGTCCTGTTAGATAGGACATGACCCAGCGGACGTGGAAGAGGACGGGCCCGTCTTCGTGGACGTTGTTCATCAGAAAGATCCGATTGCCGAGGCCGGAGAGGAGTCTTTCCATCGAGGCGCGATCGAACTTGGCGTTCTGAGATCCGGCGGCCCCTTCGAGACCGTCGAGGACGCGGAGTTTGTCGCGCTCGGTCTGGAGCCGGCCGAGGAACCAGGTGCCGATGTTGGAAAGCGCCTTGTAGTCGAGGTCGACGGGGTTCTGGGTGGCGAGCAGGCAGCCGAGGCCGAAGGCGCGGGCTTGCTTGAGCATGGTCATCATCGGCTTCTTGCTCGGTGGGTTCGCCGTCGGCGGGAGGAAGCCGTAGATTTCATCCATGTAGAGCAGCGCGCGCAGCGAGGTGGTGCCGCCTTGGGCACGCATCCATCCGAGCATCTGGTTGAGCAGCAGGCTGACGAAGAACATGCGTTCGCTGTCGCTGAGATGGGAGATGGAAAAGATCGAGATGCGCGGTTTGCCGCCGGGCGCGTGAAGCATTTGCTTGATGTCCAGCGGCGGGCCTTCGAGCCAGGTCGAGAAGCCGGGGGAGGCAAGCAGGTTGTTGAACTTGAGCGCGAGCGACTGGCGGGTCTTCGAGTTGCAGAAGGATTCGAGGTCGATGATGCCGACTTTGTCGAATGGGGGCTTCTGGATGTGGCGGATCAGGATTTCGAGGGAGATGTCGCGCTCGCTGCGCCATTCGGCGGCGAAGATGTTTGAGAGCAGGATGGCTTCGGGCGATTGGATCGGGTCCGCATCGACGCCGACGAGGGAAAGCAGCGAGGAAACGGTGGACTCGATGCGTTCGCCTAACAGCTCGCCATCATCGACGACTTCGAAAGGCGGAGCTTCAAGCGATGAGAGGATGGAAACGGGGATGCCGGCCTTGGATCCGGGAGTGAAGATGTTGATCTCGACCTTTTCCTTGAGGGTCCTGATGCGCTCTGGGCCCTGACCCCAGTCGGCGAGACCCTTTTTCCACATGTCGGCGGTTTTGGCGGCGAAGTCATCCGGCGAGAGACCTTTTTGGGTGGCGTCGTCCTCATTGATCCACGGGCGGAAGTCTTCGGCGGCGAGCCTGGGGAATTGGAGGAGAAGGTTGGAGATGTCCCCCTTGGGATCGATGATGATCGCCGGGATATTGTCCATGGCGGCCTCCTCAAGCAGGGCGATGCAGAGACCCGTTTTTCCGGAACCGGTCATGCCGAGGACGACGCCGTGGGTGACGAGGTTCTTCGAGTCGTACATCACGAGCTGCTCCTGGACCTGTTTGGTCTCGGGGTCGAATTCCTTGCCGAGGTAGAACGAGCCGAGTTTTTCGTAGTCGGTCGGGATCGAGTTCGCCGTTGTCATGGATTCAAATTAAAACCCAATGGGCCGGGTGCCAAGCGTTCCTAAGCGACTTCACCGGTCAATCGCTGCAATCGGCCTGGCGCTAGCGAAGGCACCAGTTCCATTAGGGTCAAAATAACGAAATCCCACGCCTTGAAACCCTCAAGCTTCTTTGACAACTTTAGGCTGTCATCCTCTCAGAGTTAGGTCAGCCTAGGAGGCAATCGGTCGGTCGGAAATCCCGATCCCCATCTAACGAAAAGAATCCTAAGCCATGTCAGAAACAGCAACCCTCAAAATCGGCGACCAAACCATCGAACTCCCGATCATCGTCGGCTCCGAAGGCGAACGCGGCATCGATATCTCAAACCTCCGAGCCGAAACCGGCTACATCACCCTCGACCCCGGCTACGGAAACACCGGTTCCTGCAGCAGCGACATCACTTTCATTGATGGCGAAAAGGGCATCCTCCGCTATCGAGGCTACCCAATCGAGGAACTCGCTGAGCAAAGCTCCTTCATCGAGACGTCCTATCTCCTGATCTTCGGTGAACTCCCGACTGAAAGCCAGCTTCAGACCTTCAGCCAACGGCTCACCAACAATCAATCCCTCCACGAAGCGATCCGTCACCACTTTGACCTTTTCCCTACCGGCTCGCCGCCGATGGCCGTCCTCTCCGCAGTGCTTAACGCCCTCAGCTGCTTTCACCCCAACTTGCATGAGATCAATAATGAGAATGATTTCCACAAAGTGACGGCCCGCATCATGGCCAAAGTCCGCACCATTGCCGCCTTCTCCTACCGCCACTCCCGTGGCCTGAGCATCGTCTACCCCCACCCGGAAAAGAAGTACAGCGCGAACTTCCTCCACATGATGTTCAGTGAACCCTACAAGGAGTTCGATCCGGATCCGGTGATCATCAAGGCTCTTGACACCATCCTCCTGCTCCACGCCGACCACGAACAAAACTGCTCTACCTCCACCGTCCGCATGGTCGGCAGTAGCGAGGCCAACCTTTTCGCCTCCGTCGCCGCCGGTGTTTGCGCTCTTTGGGGACCGCTCCACGGCGGTGCCAACGTCGCCGTCGTCAACATGCTTGAGCAACTGATGGCTGAAAATCTCTCGGTGAAAGACTTCGTCGAACAGATCAAGACCAAGAAGAACGGCATCCGCCTGATGGGCTTCGGTCACCGCGTTTACAAGAACTTCGACCCGCGCGCCAAGATCATCCGGAAAATCTGCGAGGAAGTTCTCGCCAAACTTAACATCGACGACCCGATGCTGAAGATGGCCGAGGAACTCGAAGCCGTCGCCCTCGCCGACGATTACTTCGTCTCCCGCAAGCTTTACCCGAACGTTGATTTCTATAGCGGTGTCATCCTGCGGGCGCTCGGTATCCCGAAGGAAATGTTCACCGTGATGTTCTCGATCGGCCGTATGCCCGGCTGGATCGCCCAGTGGCACGAGGATTCGAAGATCACCAAGATCGCCCGCCCCCGCCAGATTTATACCGGTGAAACCATGCGCAGCTACGTCCCCATGGCCGAGCGATCTTGAACCGACGAATTGACATCATCCCAGAGTGATGTAAGATTGACAGCATGACACGCACCCAGATTCAGCTCCCGGATGAGCTTTATCAACGGGCAAAAGCTTTCGCGGCACAGCGGGAACTCTCCCTTGCCGAGGTCACCCGCCGTGGGCTGGAGCTTTTTCTCGACCGCTTTCCGAGCGGCGAGCCGACACGCGGAGCCTGGCAGCTTCCACGCGTCGATGCCGGCGGCATCAAGGTTCCCTTGGAAAACCTTCGCAAAGCCGCAGCAGATGACGAAAGCAATCGCAGTCTCGGCGACCGATGATCTCGCTGGATACCAATATCCTTTTGCCCGCCGTCGAGTCCCGCAACCCCCATCACTCGAGAGCGGCAGCGTTTCTGGATTCCCTCCAGGATAGCCAGGATGTCGCGATCTGTGAATTCATCCTGTTGGAGCTCTACGTGCTGCTGCGGAATCCCGCCGTGCTGGTCAAGCCCCTCTCACCCAGCGCCGCCACCGAGGTCTGCCAGGCCTTTCGCCAGCACCCGAGGTGGCAAGTCATCGGCTTCCCTCCTGACAGCCGTAGCTTCCACGATGCCTTTTGGCCGAAACTCCGCCGCGCCGATTTCGCCCGCCGCCGCGCCTACGATTGGCGCGCCGCACTGATCCTCATCCAACAAGGCGTCACCGAGTTCGCCACCGTCAACGAAAAGGACTTCCGTGACTGCGGCTTCAATCGCGTCTGGAATCCGCTTGCTGCGGATTGAACCCGTTGTGAAGATTTGCGCTCCATTGCCAATTCAAAGAACAATGATTCAACACCAATGAAGGCACTTAACTGAATCGGGCCCTTAGCGATGAGTCTTGAGATTGTTTCTCAAGAGCATTGGAAGATATGGATAAAAGTATCTTTCTTAGTTCGGGCTGCGCTTGCTTAAAGCGCTGCGAGGGCGTACGAAGTCGCCTATGGAAGAAGAGAAGAGCGGGAATGATGAGCCGCCCTGGCCGATGCTGCTGGGTTCTGCGATCGTTTGTGGAGTGGCGACCTTGGGAGGAGTGATGGCGCAACGTTATCCGGGCACAGAGCACTTTGCTGTCGGATTGTATCTAACCGCTTATCTGGCCGGAGGTTGGGATGCGGCGATTGACACCTTTGGGAAGCTCAAGCGCTTCCGGCTTGATATCCATTTCCTGATGCTGGCCGTTGCCATCGGTTCGGCCGTCATCGGTGCTTGGTGGGAAGGGGCGGCCTTGCTGTTTCTCTTTTCCTTGAGTGGTGCGCTGGAGGCCATGGCGATGGCGCGCACCGAGCGGGAGATTCGCAGTCTTTTCAGTGATGCTCCCAAGCTTGCTCTTGAGCTCTTGCCGGATGGTACGCTGAAGGAGGTTCCTGTGGACCATCTGAAAACGGATGACATGATCCGCATTTTACCGGGGGAACAGTTTCCTGCGGATGCTATCATCACGGCGGGCGACAGCGCGGCCGATGAGTCTTCGCTCACGGGTGAATCTTTGCCCGTTAACAAAACGATGGGCGATACCGTTTTCGGTGGCACGCTCAATACTTGGGGGAAACTCGATGCTCGAGTGCTACGTCCGCCGACGGAAAGCGCCCATGCGAAGATCATTCATCTCATTCGGGAAGCGCAAGCGAGCAAGGCTCCATCCCAGCGCTTTACCGACCGTTTTGGAACGGGCTACACGATCAGTATTCTGGGCTTCGCTCTGCTCATGTTCTTGGTCTGGCATTTTGTGTTCAAGATCCCGGCATTTCATACGGAAGGTGAAGACAGGTCGGCCTTTTACCGGGCGATGACCTTGCTGGTGGTGTGTTCCCCGTGTGCTTTGGTGATTTCCATACCAAGCGCGATCCTTGCAGGAATCGCGGCTGGGGCACGTCGTGGCATTCTTTTTCGAGGGGGCGTTGCGGTGGAGAATCTTGCGACGATCCATCGAATTGCTGTTGATAAAACCGGCACGCTGACGAAAGGGGAGCTTCAATTGATCGATGTTAAAGCGAGCGAATCTAACAAGTCCGAGGAGCTCCTGGCTTTTGCGGCGGCACTTTCGAGCGGGTCGACGCATCCGCTTTCGCGCGCGATCTATGCCGAGAATTTGAAGCGTGGTGGGAAGAGTGAAGAGGCTCACGATTTTGAATCCATTGCCGGCAAGGGTTTGAGAGGGAAGGTGGGGTCGGATGATGTGCTTCTTGGAAGACGGACCATGTTTGAGGGGAACGCGTGGATTTGCGCGCTACCTGACCCTGAGCCGGGCATCACGGAAGTGATGGTGACGGCGGGAGCTCTTTCGGGACGCTTACTTTTGCGGGACGCGCCCCGGCTTGAAGCCGTGCCGACGGTGAAGGAGCTTCAGCGTCAGGGGATTGAAGTGACGATGCTGACGGGAGACCGGGAGGAGTCGGCAAAACTTGTTGCGGAAGAACTGGGTCTCAAGGACTGGAGATCCGGGCTTCATCCCGAGGACAAGGTGGCGGCCATTCGCGAGTGGCGGAAAAAGGGCGAACGGGTCGCGATGGCGGGCGATGGGGTCAATGATGCGCCCAGCCTTGCGGCTGCAGATGTTTCCATTGGCATGGGTCTCCGGGGGAGTGATGCGGTACTCGAGCAGGCTGACATCGTGCTGACTCATGACCGCCTGGAACGGATCCTTGAGGCACTGGATATCAGCAAACGTTGCCGCAAAATCATTCGGCAGAATCTCACGATCTCATTGGGAGTGGTGGTCTTGCTCGGGGTGGCGGCGCTCGGTTCATGGATTCCGCTTCCGCTCGGTGTGCTCGGTCATGAAGGCTCAACGATTCTTGTAGTCGCCAACAGTCTTCGACTCCTGTTTCGACGGAAAGAAGAGCTTGTTTAGCGATTCATGATCGGTGAAATCTCACAACCGGAGCTCTTTGGCTGAGTCGGCGAATGTAACGAAAACTTTACTGATACTGTTAGATCATTTCTGATTTCCTGCGGGTGTGGGTCGCGCCAAGGAAAAGATCGACGGAAAAAGCTCCACAACTGGAAGCTGCTGGACGTTTTCCGCAGTCGGCTTGGCAAGATCCGCGCGGAGATGCCGCCCCCGCCCGAAAAGCGCCCCGGCGGCCCGGAGCGTCTGCTGCTCGAAGAGGCTTACGTCAGCCTCATGCTCTTTGGCAGGCACAATCCCGTGCTCGACACCATGCGGAGCCTGTGCGCGGCGAGCCATCTGGAGCGAGGACAGAACGAGGTCGGCACAAGGCGTATGGCCCGGTGGTGTGGGGGGCAGGAGTTAAAACCTCCCGCCTACCCGATGGGGCATCTTATTCATCGTGCGTCCATAGTCTCAAGACTTTCACAATCGCCTCATCTTGCAGAACCTCGTAAACCAATCTGTGCTGAATATTGATTCGACGCGAGTAAGCACCCTTCAAGTCACCCACTAGAGCCTCAAATGGCGGGGGATCAGCAAATGGATCTTCTCGAATGATCTCCGATTCAGAGTGCTGGAGGTTTTCCCAGCATGGGGTGAACTCAAGCCCGGGTAGGGGGTCAATAGATTGATCTCGGACGGCGGAACGCCGACGCTGAATTTTCCAGACGGCTTTCCGGCGTTCAGAGCCGGATACTGCCTGCCAGTCACGGACCTGCTGGCACCGCTGCTCCTCGAAGGAGGAGAACTTGCGGATGGTCCAGTGGGAGCGGTTGGGCATCAGCACGAGTAATAAATAGAAAGTGCCGAGTGAGTAGTGTTAAGAAAGACGGACAGGATTGTCCACCCTCCTTAGATGCGGGCGGGACGCTCACGCTCCCCTTTCTACTGACAAGCCTCGCACTCGCCGCCATTGATCATCGCATCAATGGAGCAGGCGTTCTTCTCCGCCTCGGTGTAAACCTTCGGAGCTGTTGCACCGCCGCCGCCCATGACGCCGCGGATGTCTTTGTCGATCTTCTTGCCGGTGGAGGACTCGATGTCGCTGGCTTGGAGGGTGCGGAGGTAGTAGGTGGTCTTGAGGCCCTTCTCCCAGGCGCGGCGATACATGTGACTCAGATTCTTCATGTCGGGCTGGGCGAGGAAGAGGTTCACGCTCTGGCTCTGGTCGATCCACTTCTGGCGGCGCGCGGCGGCGTCGATGATGTACTCGAAGCCGACACTGAAAACGGTCTTGTGCTTCTGCTTGAGCTCCTGCGGGATGGTGTCGATGTCCTCGAGCTCGCCCTTGAAGTATTTCAATTCGTCGACCATTTCCTGGTTCCACAGGCCGGCCTTCTTGAGGTCGCGGACGAGTTCGCGGTTGAGGACGATGAAGTCGCCGCTGAGGTTGCTCTTCACGTAGAGGTTCTTGTAGTTCGGCTCGATGCAGGGGGTGGTGCCCATGATGTTCGAGATGGTGGCGGTGGGGGCGATGGCGAGGACGTTGGAGTTCCGCATGCCGAACTTGGCGATCTTTTCGCGGACGACGGACCAGTCCATTTTGCCGCCGCGGGGGACGTCGATCTTCTTGCCGCGCTCGTCTTCGAGCAGGTCGACGGTGTCCTGCGGGAGCAGGCCGCGGTCCCATTTGGAGCCCTTGTAGGTGGAGTAGGTGCCGACTTCGGCGGCGAGGTCGCTGGAAGCACTATAGGCATAGTAGGCGATGGCTTCCATGAATTCGTCGTTGAACTCAACGGCGGCATCGGAGGCGAAGCTGAGGCCGCGCTTGTAGAGGGCGTTCTGCAGGCCCATGACGCCGAGGCCGATCGGGCGGTGGCGTGAGTTGGCGGTCTTGGCGGCCTGGGTCGGGTAGAAGTTGATGTCGATGACGTTGTCGAGCGCGCGGATGGCGACGGTGATGGTCTCCTTGAGCATCTCGTGGTCGAGGGCACCATCAGCGGTGACGTGGGTGTCGAGGACGACGGAGCCGAGGTTGCAGACGGCGGTTTCTTCCTCGGAGGTATTGAGGGTGATCTCGGTGCAGAGGTTGCTGGAGTGGATGACGCCGCAGTGGTCCTGCGGGGAGCGGACGTTGCAGGGGTCCTTGAAGGTGATCCATGGGTGTCCGGTTTCGAAGATCATCTTGAGCATGCCTTTCCAGAGCTCGATGGCGGGCATTTCGCGGGACCAGATTTTGCCTTCGGCGGCCATGGTTTCGTATTCGGTGTAGCGCTGTTCGAAGGCCTTGCCGTAGAGGTCGTGGAGGTCGGGGGTTTCGTTGGCGCGGAAGAGCGTCCAGTGGGCGCGTTCTTCCATGCGCTTCATGAACAGGTCGGGGATCCAGTTGGCGGTGTTCATGTCGTGACAGCGGCGGCGTTCGTCGCCGGTGTTTTTGCGCAGCTCGAGGAAGTCCTCGATGTCGTTGTGCCAGGATTCGAGGTAGGCGCAGCCGGAGCCGCGGCGCTTGCCGCCTTGGTTGACCGCGACGAGCTGGTCGTTGTGCAGTTTGAGGAAGGGGATGATGCCTTGGGATTCGCCATTGGTGCCTTGGATGTAGCCGCCGGTGCCACGGACGGCGGTCCATGAGCCACCGAGGCCGCCGGCCCATTTGGAAAGGAAGGCATTTTCCGCGATCCCGCGATACATGATGGACTCGATGGAGTCGTCGACCTTGTAGAGGTAGCAGGAGGAGAGCTGGCTGTGGAGAGTGCCGCTGTTGAAGAGCGTCGGGGTGGAGGAGCAGAAGCGGCGGCCTTTGTAGAGGTTGTAAAGACGGATGGCCCAGTCTTCGCGCTTGGTTTCCTCACCTTTGAAGAGGCCCATGGCGACGCGCATCCAGAAGAATTGCGGGGTCTCGATGCGGCGGTGCTTGTCGCCGGTCTTGTCGACGATGAGGTAGCGGTCGTAGAGGGTCTGGATGCCGAGGAAATCGAAGTCGAGGTCGGCGGTGGGGTCGAAAGCTTCGGCGAGGGTGTCGAGGTTGTAGAGCTTGAGCAGTTCGGGGTTGAGGCGTTTGATGGCGACGCCGTGCTTGAGGTAGCTCTTAAAGGCGGCCTTGTGGGCGGCTTTGAGCTTTTCGACGCCGTCCTTCAGAATCGACCAGTCGAGGACTTCTTCGTAGATGTAGGAAAGCAGGATGCGGGCGGCGAACTTGGCGAAGTCGGCGTCTTTTTCGATGAGCGACTTGGAGTTGAGGATGATGGTGTTTTTGAGGTCTTTCTCCTTGATTTCAGCGCCGACGGAGCGGCGGAGTTCGCGTTCGATTTCGGCATCGGTGAGGCAGAGGTCGAGGCCGATGGAAGCGAAGGCGATGCGCTTCTTGAGTTCGGTGCCGTCCCAGAGTTTGGTTTCGCCGTCGTCGCTGATGACGGTGATGAAGAGGTCCTGGTTGGTTTCATCGGGCGCTTCCTCGTTTTCGATGCGCATGCGTGAGCGTTCATCGCGGTAGCGGATGTAGTGAGCAGCGGCCTTGAAGTGGCCTTGCTTCATGAGTTCTTCCTGGACCATGTCCTGGACGTCCTCGATGTGGACGAAGGAATTGTCACCCTGGCGGACGCGCTCGGTGACGGCAGCGGCGATGTCGGTGGCGGGTTCGGGGATTTCGTGGATGGTGAGGAATGCTTTGCGAACGGCGATTTCGATCTTGGTTTCGCTCCATGGCACGACGTTACCGTTGCGACGGATCAAGCGGACGGGCAGGGCGTGCGGGGCGGCGCTGGCGGAAATGCTGCCACCTTTTTCGATGGAACGGCGGAAGGCGAGGGACTTGGCGACGTCGTAGGCGTCGTTTTCGAGGAGTGCTTTTTCGATCAAAAGATAAAGGTCGCCTTCGGAGAGGCGGAGACGGTCGCCTTCGGCGAGGGTCTTGGTGAGGGAGTTGGCGACGCTGTGGGCGACGTCGGAGACGAACTTACGGTTTTCTTCGGTGAAGATGGTGTCGTCCTTGTGCTTGCGGGCGATGAGGAGGTCGGTGAGGGATTCGCCGATGGCATCGGCGACGTGATCGAGGGAGAAGTGGTTTTCTTCATTGCCGCGGGTGACGGTGATGTCGGTGATCGGTTTGCGGCGATCGGCGTGGAGGACATCACGCCAGGCGTAGGCGGCTTCGTTGACGGGGAGGGAGAAGCGGTCGGTGATGACTTGCTTGAGGTTGAGGTCTTCGTCGAGGTTCAGATTGGTGTACATGTTGGTTACAGGCGGGGTGTTTTTTTTGATGAAGCGGGCGGGTGTTTTTGGGCGGGAGCGTGAAGCGATTTGCTGAGGCGGGGGGACAGATGGGGGTGAGAGGGTGGTGCGGGCTTTTTGGGGCGGCCCTTCAGGCCTCCGGTTTGTTCTTTGGTGGCTCCCTAGGGCGTTGCCCTAGGCTGGTATGGGGCGCCCCGTTGGGGCTTTGAACCTAGGCTGGTAGGGGGCGCCCCGTTGAGGCTTTAAAGGGTCGGTGTTAGAAGTCGGTGGGTAGTTTGGTCGCAGGTGAGGTGGCACAGTGCCTTTTGCCTTTCTGACCCCTAGTCTCTGACTCCTGACTCCAAGAGACCAATTGCCAGAGTAGGCGGCTCGGCAGTTTAGAGGTCGTCGTCATCCACATCACCCAGCGCGGAGGCTTTCTGGTACTCGGTGACGCGGCCTTCGAAGAAGTTCTGCTCCTTTTTGATGTCCATCATTTCGGCGAGCCATGGGAAGGGGTTCGAACAGGTGCCTTCGGCATTGAGCGGGGCGAGGCCGCAGGAGGTGAGGCGGCGGTCGGCGATGTAGTCGATGTAGGTCTCGAAGTCCTCGGAGTTCAGGCCGATGCCGGCGATGGGGAGGCAGTCGCGGATGAATTCTTTTTCCAGACGAATGCCTTCGCGCATGGTGTTGCGGAGGTCTTCCTGGAATTCCGGGGTCCAGATGTCGGGATTCTCGTCGATGAGATCCATGAGGAGGTTGCGGAAGACTTCGATGTGGTTGCTTTCATCGCGTAGGGTGTAGCGGAACATCTGGCCGATGCCGGGGAACTTGTTCTGGCGGTAGAGGCTGAGGATCATGCCGAAGAGGCCGTAGAACTGGGTGCCTTCCATGACTTGGCCGAAGAGGAAGATGTTTTTGGCGAGGTCTTGCTTGTTGGAGGTGACGGTCAGGTCGATGTCGCGGCGCATAGCCTTGCTGTTCGAGGTGACGAAGTGGTTCTTGGCGGTGATGGTCGGGACGTCCTCGAACATCGCTTCGCACTCGTGCGGGTTCAGGCCGATGGAGCTGAGCATGTAGACGAGCGAGTCGGCGTGGATGTTTTCCTCGTGGGCATGGCGGCCGAGGACGAGCTTGAGTTCGGGGGCAGTGACGACTTCGCGGACGACGTGGAGGATGTTGTCGCCGACGATGCCTTCGGCGGCGGAGAAGTAGCCGATGCCCATTTTGATGATCCAGCGTTCGACGTCGGAAATCTCGTCACCGTTGCGCCATTGTTCGACGTCTTTCTGCATTGGGATGTCCTCGGGTTCCCAATGGTTGTTTTTCATCGTTTTGTAGAGGTCGTAGGCCCAGTGGTATTTGAGCGGCAGGATGTTGAAGAACATGGTGTCCTTGCCGTTGATGACTTTTTTCGCGTTGAAGGCCTGTTCGGCTTTTTCCTTATCGAGGACGAAAGTGCGGGTGCCGAGGGTGATGGTGGTAGTGGATGCCATGGCGAGGTGTCGTAAAATCGGGGGTTATAGGGGAAGTGTTTCGGATCTCTAAAGTTGATTTGCTGGTGTCGCACAGCGTTTTGAAGAGTGCAGAAATTGGGGGTTTGGGACAAGATCGTTTTGCTCATATGGTATTCACAAATCTATTAACATACCATATGTGGTGCAATTAGTTTCCTGAAGGTAAGTTGACAAATGGGCGGAAGTATGTCATAGGCCGGAAAATAAGGCACTTACGGCGCAAGAAGGGGGAGGGGGGCAACGTAGTCTAGCGGTGTGAATTTTTTTTTCGGCATCCGTGCCAGGAAAGCTACGACTGAAATTTTAAAAAGTTAGAGAAGGTTCGGGCGATTTTTCGGCAAGAGTGTTGATGTTAAGTAACTTAAATTTCTTAAAAATTCGATTTGAGCGGTGCTCAAGGGTTTGGCCGAGGCCGTGGATTTCGGGGAAATCACGGATGGTGAGGGAGTTAGCTCTGCTGGGCAGAGGTCCCCGCCGTCGCCAAGGAGGCAGTTGCAAAATGGGATTGCTTTCGCAAAAGCCAAGCTCGGCGGATTGTCCAAATCTTCAGTCAATCCGCTGGTCCTGCCTCCATCGGAAAGTGGGGAATCGGCTTTGCCTGTTCGGTGGGCTTTGCGCATGCTGAGGGAGTGGAAACGGTCGATATCGTATTGCCGCTTGAGGCATCGGAAGATGCGGGTGAGTGGGAAAAGGCGGCAGCGAGAAAGCTGGGCGTGGCGAAGGTGTGCGAGGTGCGATTGTTAAAGCACTCGATCGATGCGCGGCAGAGGAAGGTGAAGGTACAGTTGCGGTTGGAGGTCGGGGTGGATGAGCCGTTGCCTGCGGCGGTGGAGCCGACTTGGGAGGCACCGCCATTGACGAAGAACGCGAAGACGGTGGTGATCGTGGGCTGCGGGCCAGCGGGGATGTTTGCGGCGCTAAGCTGTCTTCAATTGGGGATGAAGCCGATCGTGCTGGAACGAGGCAAGGATGCGAGTGCGCGTCGCTTTGATCTGGCTCCGATTTTGCGGCAGGGGACGGTGATCGAAGATTCGAATTACTGTTTCGGTGAAGGCGGGGCGGGAACGTTCTCGGATGGGAAACTCTACACCCGGGCGACGAAGCGTGGGCCTGTTAGGAAGGTGTATGAGACGCTGGTGGCGCATGGGGCACCTCCTAGGATCATGGTGGATGCGCATCCGCACATCGGATCGAATCTTTTGCCGAACGTGGTGAAGGCGATGCGAGAATCGATGTTGAATGCGGGTGGCGAGGTGCACTTCCAGGCAAAGGTGAGTGGACTCATATGTGATCATGACCGGGACGGCCATGCCACTGGTCGCCTCAAAGGTGTGGTCACGGTTGATGGTCATGAGTTTGTCGGCGATGCGGTGATTTTGGCGACGGGGCACAGCGCGCGGGACATCTATCAGCTGCTTCACAAGGAAGGCATTCTGATGGAACAGAAGGCTTTTGCCGTGGGGGTGCGGATCGAGCATCCGCAGCCGTTCATTGATGCGCAGCAGTATCACCTGACCGAAGGCGAGGAGCGTCCGCGCTTGTTGCCGGCGGCGAAGTATGGGGTGGCGACGAAGATCGATGGTCGCGGGGTGCATTCGTTCTGCATGTGTCCGGGCGGCTGGATCGTGCCGGCGGCGACGGAGAACGATGAGGTGGTGGTGAACGGGATGAGCTTATCGCGCCGTGATTCGCCGTTTGCGAACTCGGGCTTGGTGGTGACGGTGGAGCCGGAGGACACCGAGCGTTTTGCGAAGGAGCACGGCGTACTGGCGGGGATTGCCTATCAGAAGGATCTGGAGATGAAGGCGAAGCAGGCGGGCGGTGGTGGTCAGGTGGCACCGGGTCAGCGGGTGGCGGACTTTTTGCGGGCAAAGGTTTCACAGGACTTGCCGGAGATGAGTTATTTCCCCGGCGGGAAGTCATCGCCGCTGCATGAGATCATGCCGCGTGAGGTAGTGCGGCGGATGAAGGAGGGGCTGCGATTGTTTGATCGCAAGATTCGTGGCTATGCCGGGGCGGATGCCTTGCTGTTAGGTTTTGAAACGCGGACGAGTTCGCCGGTCAGGGTGCCGAGGGATGAGACGATGCAGCATCCGGAGATGAAGGGACTTTACCCGTGTGGGGAAGGGGCGGGGTATGCAGGGGGGATTGTGAGTGCTGCGCTGGATGGGATGAAGGTGGCGGAGGCCGTGAAGGGACAGATTTCAAGGGGGCAGTGAGCGAGAAAAGCGGCGCAAAAAAGGCCGTGGCTGATGGACAGACACGGCCTTTTTGGGTGATGGATTCGGGAATGTGGATTACCAGCCGGTGCGGGCCTCGCGTTTGACGAATTGGGCGGCTTCCGGGCAGTTCGGGGACTTCATGTTCGGGCCGTCCCATTCCATCCGCACGCCTTCGCCGACGCGCAGGGCGATGCAGCCGAGCAAGATGATTTCGGTGAGGTAGCCGGCGATCTCGAAGTTCGAATAAGCCGCTGGGCCGCCTTGGATCATGTTGATCCATTCCTTGTTGTGGCCGGGTGAGCGAGGGATGGATTCCGGCACGGTCTTGACGGCCTCGTGCTTGTCGCCGCGCGAGAAGTCCTCTTCGCCTTCGAGCTTGAGCAGGAACTGGGCACCGTAGTCGTCCGGCGAGAATAGCACCCCTTTGGTGCCGATGACCAGACAGCCGCTTTCAGGCAGCTTGCCGCGCATCTTGATGATGTCGCCGACGATCGTGGAGGACGGGCGGAGCGGGGTGAATTCGGATTTCGGTGAGCCGTCATACCACCAGAATTTGAGCGGTGGCAGGCCTTCGCGTTCGGGGAACTCGAAGCGGATGCGTGAGGTCAGCGGGTAGCTTGGGGAATAGATGCGTGACGCCATTTCGCATTCGACCACCGACGGGTAGCCGAGCTTGAGTGCGCGGAAGGGCATGTTGACGGTGTGGCATGCCATGTCGCCCAGAGCACCGGTGCCGAAATCGGTCCAGCCACGCCACTTGAAGGGATGGTAGGTGCCATCGACATACGGGCGCTCGGCTGCGGGGCCGAGCCAGAGATTCCAGTCGAGCTCCTCGGGAACGGGGCTGCTGCCTTCGGGGGTGGGCATACCTTGTGGCCAGACCGGGCGGTTGGACCAGACGTGGAGCTCGACCGGGTCACCGATCACGCCGGCCTGGATGACTTCCACGGCGCGGCGCAGGCCGTCGGCGGCGCTTCCTTGGTTGCCCATCTGGGTGGCGAGCTTCTTTTCCGCGGCGACGCGGCGCAGCTCGCGGGCTTCGAAGACGGTTTGGGTGAGCGGTTTCTGACAATAGATGTGCTTGCCGCGCTGCATCGCATCCATTGCGGCCATGCCGTGAAGGTGATCGGGTGTGGAAATGGTGACGGCATCAATTGACGAGTCCATTTTGTCGAGCATTTCGCGGAAATCGGCGAAGGTCTTGGCGTCAGGATACTTTTCGAGTTTGCGGGCGAAGGCGCGGGAGTCGACATCACAGAGGCCGACGATGGTGCCGCCGGCGTTGGCGGCTTCATCGACATCGCTGCTTCCTTTTCCTCCGACCCCGATGCAGGCGATGTTGATTTTGCTGTTAAGATTCTGGCCGCGGACAATGGCGGGGAATCCGAGGACGACTCCGCCGGTGCCGATGGCAGTACGCTGGAGGAAGGTGCGACGATTGATTTGGCTCATGGTAGACTGGTGATTGGTGGTGTTTTTTGAATAGAATGGACTCGAAGGTCTCCTTGGGAAAAGGTGACAGAGAGGATACGTCTTTAGACGGATGAGTCTATCGAGGGGAATTCCGGAGGGTTTCAGTGAAGGACTAGGCGGGTTGAGAGTAATGGGCAGGGAAGCAGGCTGACACGCTTTTTTCGGGTAGAGTGAACGGTCGCCTCGATCACTCGATACCGACTTCCTTCCACTCGGCCCAGCCGCCGGAGTAGACAGAGATGGGGATGCCGCGTTCGGCAATCATTTGGGCGACGATGTGGGAGTCGTGGCAATCGGCCGCGCCACAGTAGAGAACGATTATTTTTCCTTCGCTAAGGGCTTTTTTCATTCGGGGCTCTTCGCGGTCGAAGGCTTCGGCGAAGGGTTTTGGGTAAAAGAGGATCGCTTCATCGATGTGGCCGAGCTTGTAGTAGAGGGGCAAGCGGACGTCGTAGATGAGGGCTTTGCTTTCGGTCTTTAGGGTGAAGAGGCGGTTGATGTCGATTTCCTTGATAGCGGCGGTTTTGGGCTTGCGGGACGCGGGCTTTGGAAGGGCTCGGTTCTCTGCGGAGTCGGGGGATCTGGCGGCAATGTTGACGGATGGAGGCGTGGAGTCGGGCTGTTGGGGTAGCGTGCAGGCGCTGAGAAAGGTGCAGAGGATGCTAGTGGAGATTACGCAGATCAGGGATTTCATGGGGAGATCATGATCTGTGGGGTCGGGAGAATCGAGGAGCGATTCCGGGGGCTGCGGCTGGGTGACCACCAGGACTTCCATTCTAGCAGTCTGTCGGACTTAGATCTCGATCTTATAAGCAGATCCTTTCAAGCTCCCGCATGGCAGCGAAGTTCGTTCA
>CAZVMS010000272.1:0-3719 GCA_964628795.1 uncultured Haloferula sp.
AGTCGTCACGCCAATTCAGCAAGATACTATTGACTGTCGGTTCGATGGTGCTTACCTGAACACCTTGTTCCGGCCAATGCAAGCCTGTCTTTCACCTCACGGCCCGAACGAGGTTTTAAGCTCCGCTTTTCGTTCAACGTCCAAGCACAGGCACAGATGGGGCGAGGGGGCGCGTCGATGCTCAAATTACATTCAACCGACCCTATCACTTCGAGACCAAAGCCGCCCCATCTGTTGCTCTGCTGCGTCTTGTTATGCCTTGGTTGTTTCGCTTCCTACGACCGACTACGAAAGCGAATCCTCCTATCAAAAGCACCGTCGTCGATGGTTCCGGTATCTGCCCCGCCAGAATACTCTCTCCAGGGGTGTCGTTGTAGGCATACTCACGAAAAAAACCCCCAACCCCCGCGAACTCTTGAATTCGGAGCCATCCGTAATGTGTTCCGTCATCGCCCTGAAACTCAAATCCTAAATAAGCGTCTTCACCATAAGCGTCATCGAAGGGGTGCCAAGGGCCTCCAATAATATCACCGTCGCCGCTGAAACCGGAACTGAGGCGGAAGAATCCCGTGATGGAAAACCAAGATTGCGGAGAGGAAAAAGCAGCCGCCCGTGGATTCTCGGCCTCGCCCAGAATCGATCCAATAGTCTCATTAAATACCAGAGGCACTACACCAAAACCGGAAACACCAACAACCCGAGTAGTCGATGGATTCGTGACATAGAATCCAAAGATATCAACTCCTGCCTGAAATTCCAGATCGGTCGTCCCATTCCCGTCAAAGTCAAAAGTCTTCGTGAAGGGGTTGCCCGGGCCTATTCCGAGAAATCCCTCCGGCTCGGGAAGGTCAACATAGACCACCGCGCTGCTGGCCGCGTCAGCGGCCAGCAGCAAGGCGGCTAAGACTGTGAGGCTCTGCCTCACAGTCCAACCTCCCTGACTCGATAGAACTTGCGATCCGTGCCGCCTGCCTCGGTGGTGAGAAACGGCGTCAGGGTCAAAGTCGCGTCAACCGGGCCACCCACATCACTCCAAGTCTGAAGGTCGGCGGATGTCTCGACCTGATAGCGGATTCCGGGCACGCTCTGCCACTCGAGCAGCGAGTCGTTGCCGATTCTCTCGATGCTGGTGATGGCGAAGCGATCGCCCGGCAGTTCGGCATTGCCACTCAGGGCGACCGAAAGCCGCTGATGCTGTCCGCCGATGAGTTCATACCGGGTGGCGTTCGGATCATACTGCGGATGTCCCGGCTGAATTGCCTGCGCCATGCGCAAGCTGCCCTTGTGGGAGATGCGGACAGTGTAGGCCCCGGTAACGGGGGCAGCGACGACTACCTGCTCGACGTTGTCCCGCGTGTTGTCGCCAGTGGTGGCCGGGGTTGCGGGATTGGCAGGGTCGAGCCGCCAAGGCTGCAAAGTGCCACCACCGGGCGCGAGAATGCGAAGATCGAGATCATTGATGAGGCGGGGAGTGGGATCGTCCACCGGAGTCGTATCGTCGATGACCGGAACTCCCTCCTCCGACGACGCGACCGCAATGCTCTGAAACGCGGGATCCGTCCACGCGATGGTGAAGCGCATCTCACCGGACGAGCCGTCCCACTGCACGGGAATGTCAATGGTGTTGCCGTCGAAAAGGACATGCTGCCGCAGATACGTCCTCCCGGACTGGCTGGCGTGATTGTCGCGAATCACCGTCGCCGCAGATTCGGCGTTGGCCACCCCCCATCCGTAGAAATAATCCGGCCCGACAAAATTGACCGTCCCAAGGCCCGTAAAGTTCGGGAGGTCAACTGCGTCGTCCGCCGTGTGTAGCATCACGGCCTTCAGCGAGGAAGCCCAGAGAGGCGGCCCGCCCAAAGTCTGATTGAGTTCCTGAATCAGTCCGATAGCCCCAGTGACCGAAGGCGTCGAATAGCTGGTGCCGCTCACGGGATTGGCTCCGTTCACGCCATCGGTATATCGGTCGGTCAGTGTATCGTTGTTCGCGTCAAAATCAGTGGTGACAATATCGGTGCCATTGGCCACCAGATCAGGCTTGATTCGCCCGTCATCGGTCGGCCCGTGGCTGCTGAAATAAGCCATCTGAGCATCGGTTGGATTCTGAATCCCGCCTACGACATCGCTGATCGCGCCAACAACAAGATTGTTCTTGGCACACGCACGGGGTTTAACGGTATCAAAGCCAACGCCCAATGACGGCAAAACGCCCGGAATCGGCGAAGCCGAACCGGGAAGTGGGTTGCCGCCATCTGGCGGATGAGTTGTGTTCACCCAAAATACTGTGTCCGGAATCCCGTCGTTGTCGGTGTCTGCTGCTCTCCAGTAGAATTGCCCAGCCGGGATGGTTCCGGTCGAATCAACAGGCCCAAAGTTCCCAATTTCGTTGCTTGACGAAAACACGGGCAAATAGCTGTCCGACTCGTAAACAAGCAAATCGACCTGCCTGGAAATCTCACTGTAGATGCCGAACTGAGGATCCTCGCCCGCTACATCACGCCCGAACCAAGTCCATCCGAACCCCGATAAAAACACCCAACCTGCGCGAAGGCTGTATGAATGGTTGGAAAGCTCCAGGCCTTGGGATGCTGCAATCGCCATCTCCCCAGTATCGGCAACCGCATCGAATGCATCGATATCCGCAGCGAACGCCCCACCCCTCGAAGTGCCGACAGAACCCGCAGCTGCAATCGTTCCAGATACCTGAGTTGCGTGGTTGTGGAATTCCGGTAGCCCCGATGCAGGTGGATTGTCAATCTGCAGAACACGACTGGCCCCGCCGAACTGAAACTCATCGTGAGGTGCAAAAACACCACCACCCGCCTCCCATACTCCAATCAAGCGCCCGGCTCCAGATAGGTCTGGCAAAGGCGAGGCCCCTCCCGCCCAAAGTTCATCGATGGAAATCGTCTCTGCTGCGACAAGGTTGTCCGTGCCGAGCACTGAAAGCTGCCCCCCCTTCCCGCCGATGGGAACCAGCCCGTGTTCTGGCGTGAGAGCCCTCCGCAACCTCTCGTCCATCGGCGCATTGCGCACCCGCTGGAATTCCGCCGTCTGCTTGCGAAGAATCTCCCCTCCCATCTTTGCCAACGCCTCGATTTTCGCGGCCTTCGTGGGTAGGACGAGGGCGGGGCGCGGCTGGTTGGCACGAAGCGCCACCCGCCGCCCCGCCTCAATCTTCTCTTTCAAGCGCTCGCGCTTCTCGGCGAGAGCTTTCGCGGCATTCTCTTCAGCCCGCTTGCGGGCCTCTTCCATCTCCTCGGGCGTGAGCTTCCGTGGCGGTGGCCCCTCGACCATCGGATCACGCCAGAGAAGCATCTCGTCGTAATCCGTGATTCCGTCCCCGTCGGTGTCTATGGTCTTATCCCGGTGCTTGAGGTCGCGGAAGATCGCGCACCAGAGATCATCCCATCCGTCTCCGTCGGAATCATAAATAATGCGCTCGTCTCCGAGCATGTTGGTGACGGTGATATTCTCGGCTTGCGCAGTGAACAGCCCGGTAGCAGTGCAAAGCACCGTGATGAGTCTCGCAGTGGAACGAGTGTGTTTGTGGTAGCGTGTCGTTTTCATTTTTTTTGCATAACGTTAAAGATATCGCGTCCCGGTTTCCCGCAGCGGTGCTCGAAATTTTGCAGCTTGCGCCTGTTTTCTCAAGCTCGGATTGCCACAGCGCTCAAGGGATCGTGATCATCGACTTGTTGAACGTCTGGGGTGCCCGA
>CAZVMS010000273.1:0-4600 GCA_964628795.1 uncultured Haloferula sp.
GGGCAGCTTCCTGAAAACCAGCGTCCGAAGACTCACAAAGAAAGCCTACAACGCTGGCGCTGCTGGCTCTTCGGCCTGCCGGAAACGGAGGCCGCGCAGGCCGAGCAACTCGCCCGCGAAAAGCTCCAGCCCGGAACCGCCGCCACGAGGGATCGAGTCCCTCGAAAGACGGCTCTAAAAGTCCTAGCAGAAGGCGGTCGCCTCGACCGGGCGACTTATCTTCGCTGCCGCGTGCGGTATTTCACCGACGGCCTCGTCATCGGCAGCCGCGACTTCGTCGAACAGGCCTTCACCGCCTGCCGAGACCACTTTTCCGCCACGCGCAAAACCGGCGCCCGCCCAATGCGCGGTCTCGAACTCGCCGCAAAGTCCGAAAGAATCTACGCCGCGAGGCAGCTACAGAAGGAAGTCGTGAGTTGAGGAGCGTCCGCCACTCCGTGCGGCATCATGCCCAAGGATCATGCCCGGTGGCTTGCCCCTCGAAGACTCAGCGAAGCGCGGCGGAGGGGGTGGGATTGAGGCTTTACCTCCAATCCAGATTCGCTCGCGCCGCTAGCCGGAGGCATTCGGTCGTGAAACTCCCGGATGCTTTCAAACCCGACTCGCTCCGCTCGTCAGGCTTCTTGGCCCCCTCCTCAAACGCCAAACCCCTGACCCCGCACGCAGGATCAGGGGTTTGGCGGAGAGAGTTCCTCCCCCTTACATTTCTCGTCATTTTTCGCTTTCATGGGCATCTTTGCGTCACTCGCTTCCACCCAGTCACGCAAGTTGACGCAGTTTGAAACGTCATTTTGTATGAAATCCGTGTGGAATCGTCCCTTCTCTGTCACACTTCCACCACCGATCAAGATCGGATTCACCCTACTTTCGCAACGAGTCCTACTTCTTCGCCATCTTTCTTACACTCTACAATAAAGAGACATGAATGAATTGACCGCCTCGAGAAGCTCCTCTCCCTCCTCTAGACCGTTCTTTCCGGGCCCTTTCGACCTCTCTTCTCACCTCGTCCCTCAATACCTCGCGGAACTATCTGAACTACGCATCATCGGGTCCTGCTTTGGCGCCAACCAAAAGGTGCACTTAACTATTGAACCGAAGCCCTTCTGAGTTTTTAGGCGCTAAGGAGTTGAACCTGCATCTTCTTTGATTCGTGAGGAGAAAGCTCGTCAATGATTTCTTCTAGGTCGGTCGTGAATTCCTCCTTGCCGTATTCGAAACAGTCTTCGCCGTAACCCCTGACCAAATTCAATGCCTTTCGCAATTTGGCCAGGGCAGCCGCAACATCCTCCCACTTTGACTTGTCGTAATTGTCGGCAAACGCCTTCATCTCCTCCTCGGTCGCACCCGAATCTTGCTTCGAAGCCATATCCACTTCGAAGTCCTCGGCGCTGAACATGAAGAAGGAAAGGTCACAGTCATCCTTCTTGAGAAGTTCGTTCACTTTGTCGAAATCCATTGCAAGATTTTGAAAGTACCCGTCAAAGTCGATGTCGGGCTTGGTGTTGATGCAAATTCCTTCACTCATTGTAGGGGTTATTCTAGTGGCCTGAGATACGGACACCTGTTGCCCGGTCCACGGCATTTTCGAACTGGCAAGTCTCTAAATCAGAAAAAGACTCCATTACTCAGATTCAGCTCATTTGAACCCTCCCCGGAACCTATTCCCCAAAGAACTCCCTCGCTATCTCCGCCCCATATTCCAACGGGGCTTCCACTTTTCGAAACTTCTACTACGTCAACTCCATTCGTGGAAACTACAGCAGTCGTGTACCCGATTGAGGGAAGCACACCTTTGGGCGCCAACCTTCCCACTAGGAGATGGGATCCGGCCACAGTAAGATTCGGATAGGCCGACCTCGGGCTTTTCGGAAGGACCAACTCAGAGCGGACCGCACCATCGGGAAGAGAAACTTTCGAAATCAAAATTCTCTCAGAATCATCTGCTATCATAAATGCTTCCTCAACCTCATTCGTAAGCTGCAAAAAACGCAAGAATCCAACTTTGGGAACTTCAAACTGGCAGACCTCCTCCCCACTCTTGTCGAAAGCGACAACCTTCCCGAGAAATGGATAGGGTTTCACCAGAGAATAGTCTTCCGAGATCAAAAGCACGTCCCCAAGTGACTTTCCATCTGAACCAGAGTAAAACTCACAAAGCGTGGAAGACGTGAGCTTCTCAGGGTCGAACTCAATCTCACCTAGAAACCTCATCCTTTTCCGAAGAATAAGGCCTCCAATCCTTCCAGCTCCGACCTCAATTCCAAATACCTGCCTAAACCCCAAGGCCCCACCTACAGCAACAAATGAACCCGGTTCACCAAACCAAAGTTTGGCCCCCTTTGCAACAATTGGCGAGTCAGGGGAAAGCTGGAAAACCTGTGTGTCCTCCAGCCGAGCTTTCCCGAACACATCGGCCTGAGAAAACTCGCCAACCTCTCCATCATCATACCCAATGGTTACCCAAGTTCCCGTATAGCTGGCCAATTCATACTTCCGGAGCTCAAATGAGACTCCATTTCGCCCTGTAATCAAACTAGGTCCGTTAATCTGCAATCCCTTTGGACAACGATACTTCCAAAGCGACTTCCCCTTTACTCTATCCAACGCCTCCAAGCAATCGAGTCCAATCATCACAAAGACCATTGAGCGACTTGGCAAGTCAAGAACCCTGATAATGCCTTTATTCCATTTTCTCGACCACTTCTGCACGTTCATTTCATGAGGACTCTAAACGAAAGACCAAGAGATTGCACACCATTTCAGTCTTTCTTACTCGCATAGCTACTTTTTACACAACGCAAAGGCAATCCACCATGCACACCAGCAGGTTGGAACGTTTCTGGCCACTAAGCTGATTCGATCAGAAGCCTGTTCTCCATGAATTCCTTTACTAGCCCTCGAAGCTCAGCCTCGTCTTCGACACCAAATTTCTTCTTCAGAATGTTCCTTACACGAAACGCCGTAGCCACACGAATCGTCGCACTTAGCTCCTTATACTCTTTTGTTCCCTTCGCTGGCGCTGAGAAGCGAAAAACAAGACCATCCCAACTCGAGACATTCTTCGAAGGGAGCATACCATTTTCAGAAAGCCTGCGGAAGTGGGAATGAACTTGATCACCCATTGCTTTTCTAGCTCTACGGGGTGAGTTTTTCGCAAAAAACTCCCAGTTCTTAACCTCTAGGTAAAATGGACCAGAAATGGTCTTGTATGTACCACTATAAAGACCTTCTCGAAAAAGCCTGCCTTGAAAGCGGGGTTGGAACTTATCCAACTGACCCCCTGCTTTATGCACATGCAAGGACTCAACTATCTCCCCTACCGCACCTTTGACGCTTTTCATGCTTTTCCCTGCATCAGCTCCTCTAGAGACTTTTGGCGCGATTGACCTTAAAACAACCTCGAACTCATCTTGTGACTCACTACCTAAACTTCTTATGTGGATGTCTAGCTCTCCTACATCGTCTAAGAACGATTCGAGCGTCTTACCGTCGAGTGTAGGATGACCGGCAAACACATCGCTTTCTAAACGGCGCAGCCGGGCCATTACGGCTTCAGCTCGTTGGACACCAGGCCTTTTTGACCCAGAACGCATCAATACAGCAAATCCTCTCTTACCATTCACCGAAAGGCCCTGATAAAATTGCTCGAAAGTCTGACCAGGATTGGGCCCCTCAACTTTAGTCAGCTTTCGAACTGCTTGGGCAACGTTCTCAAGCTGCTTCTTCGTTAGAGCAAGCGACGGCGCCACCAAGAAGGCGAAAGACAAGACAGTGGACAAAAACAGAACACGAGTTCTACTATACAGAGAGGTTCTCATCGATTTAAGGAGTATTAGGGTTCAGTTACAATCTCATCAACAATCGCTGGAAGGCCGCCTGACTGAAGGCTATCACAATGCACTTTCGAGAGATCGATTGCGTCACTAGCGGAAGTAATCATCGCGAACATTACTTCATCAGCCTCAGAAATATTCCCTGAGGTCGCCTTCATTTCCAACATTTGAAGAAACTCTTCTGAATACTGCGTATAGTCAGGATCCCCATCTTCTCGCGCAGCGTCTTGGGACAACTTCTTCACATAGGCGGTTATTGCGAAATCGAAGCCCGCTGATACCGTCACACCAATAGCAACGTCCGTCGCCAACCGCTTCAGAATAGATCGCCCTGCTATCAACCCGACTTTCATCGGCCCGGTTATCGCCTTCCCAGCCCCTAGCGTTAGTGTGTCGATCACCAGACCAGTGAACGCAAATGCGACATTCGACTTGGATACCCGATCACATCCAGTCATTCCCTTGTAGATCTCAAATCCAAGCGTCCTAAGGTCCGAAGCAAACGGAAGCACCTCGCTAGCCCATGCGGCGGTTTTCTCGAACCATCCAGCATTCTCACCAAGACCTTCCGTTCCCGCTAGAAACGCCTTCCCGCAGGCCATAATGTTGCCATGGAACCAGTCAGTCGTAGCAAGACCCTATTCGAAAAGCCATTCGGGCAGGGTGATTTTCGAATTTTTAGTTGAAGCGGGCGGTCTGCAGAGGGTGCCGAGGGCTTGCGGGAGGTGCGCAGCGCCTTTCACTGGGAAAAATGGCCCAGCACCCTG
>CAZVMS010000274.1:0-9879 GCA_964628795.1 uncultured Haloferula sp.
CTTCCGGCAGGAGCCAAGGGCAAAGAAGAAACGACCGAAACCCTTCAGTTACCTGACCAAACCGAGGGCGGAATACAAAGAAACGCCCCATCGCGGAAAACCCCGAGCTATCGCTTAAAACCGCGCCATTCCCATCTGACCCAAAGTCGCACGCGCCAAAGTATAGGCACCTCCCAACGTCTGTGACCCCAGGATCACATGAATTCCGAACGCACGACCCTGCCTAACAATCCGGTCCAACAGCAGCGAAGCCTCCTGACCCGTGCCATCATCCTCGGTAAAGAATTCCTGAAACTCATCGATCATCAGCAGCGTCCGCGGCAAGGGCTTACCCGTCGACTTCCGATAGCCCGCCACATCCTGCGTCCCGCATTCGCGGAAAAGCTCGCCGCGTCTCCTTAACTCATCGTCCACCCGCTGCAGCACACTCAGGCCAAACTCACGGTCACTCTCGATCGCCACCACCCGAGCATGCGGCAGACGTTTCGTACCGTAGCACTTGAATTCCACGCCCTTCTTGAAGTCCACCAGATAGAACTCCACTTCCTCCGGACTACAATACAGCGCGAGGTTCGTGATCATCACGTGAAACAGCGTCGATTTACCCGAACCTGTCTTACCTGCAATCAGCGCATGCTGCTTCGTCCCCTTGCCGATCGCAAGATACTGCAACTTCTTCGCACCCGTCCGTCCAATCGGCACACGCAGTTCGTTGCCAGTCTGCTCGCCCCACAAATCGCCTTCCGGCATGATGCTTGAAAACGGCACCTCCACCCGGTTCGAGTCCACGCTCGCCTTGCCCAAACGATGCACAATCTCCGTTGCCAGCGCATCATCCGGAGCCTCATCCAAACTGACTTCCCCCTCACCATCCAGCACCCACTTGCCAGACTCCTGTTTCAGACAAAGACAAGTCTTCCGAAGTTCCTCATCGAGACCCTTGTCACCAATCGCCTTCCCCGCTTCGACCTGGATCAGAATAAATACCCCGCACCTCGCCCCACTCGCCGCCAAGCTCCGTAAGCGCGCCATCGCCGTGTCGCTCATTCCTGTCGGGAAACCCGCGATCACCACGAACTGATACTTCTCCGCAATCGTCCCCGCCTGCTCGTTGTATTCCGTGATCGTCTCATACTCATTCCGAAGATACATCTGAATGACCTTCTCGACGTGCTCATTCAGATCCGCCAAGCGCTCCTCAATCTGCTGCGACTGCGTCCAGATCCGGCCGTGGATCATACGATCTTCATAGTCGGCCAGATGCATCAGCCCCGCATAGTCGCGACCGAGACCGACCGGATCGATGAAAGTAAACGCCACACGCCCCGGGGGATGCGTCGCCAACACACGCAGCACCACCGAGTTGATGGCGCTCGCCGCCTCCTTCGCATCGCCTTCGAAACGGACAGAACCGTGCCCTGGAAAACCCAGCGCCAAAGGCACCTCAAACTCCCGAGGATCACCCGGATCAAATCGTGCGTCCTGAGGCAGACGTTCGACGAGCTGATCAAACGCAACCTTCATCTTGCCAAACGGCACCACCTGCTCGCCCAAAGCTGGGGGCGTCCAGCTTTCCAGCCATTCGCGCGACCATTCAGGAAAACGCTCAGCCGCATTTTCCGCGAGTCCCGCCAATGCATCGCGCAATCTAACAACTTCCGGCCAATTCCCCTGAAGCTCGACTAACGCCGCCTCATGCACCTCCTCAGCCGCATCCACTTTTCCCTGATGGATTTTCTCACGTGCCGAGGCCGCCGCCGCACACTCGGCCTCCCACTCCGCCATTCGCAGCGTGTGGGCTTCCTCCACTCTCGCCAAGCGCCGCGCCTGCAAGCGCTCCTCCTTCGCAGGAAGCCCCGCCAACTGCTTCTCGAGTTTCTCACGTCCCTGCCGAATGAGCTCCTGCGACTCCGATTCGCTGGTCACCAAAGTTTCGCTCAGTTCCCCCCGCAAGGCCTCCGACTCACCCTTGATCTCAGCCTTCAGACCGAGCACCCGCTCTTCCATCGCACCGACCGCCGTCGCTCCCGCCAAACGAATCCGCTGAAGCGCCTCCGCAAGCCGCGCCACCGAGCCCCAGCTACTTGCCAGCGCGACCACATAAATCACCAACACCCCACCGATCGCGATCGCCGCCGTCGGCAACCAGCCCATCACCTCACTCGGAACACCCGAAAGCCACGCCGCCACGCCAAGCGTCGCCACCACCCACAAGCTCAGCGGGACAAAACGAAACAACTTTGCCAATGGAGCACCCTGCACATGGCCAAGCGATTCTTCCGCACGCGCGAAAAGATTCTTCCCATCATCCATCGAAACTTTCACCCCCTTGCCAGCCAGCTTCCCGGCAATGATCGGCTTGAATGACCGCAGCGACTTCAGCGCCTCCTTTTCAAGCTCACCAATTTTCGCCGCATCTTCAGCCGCCTTCTCACGCAAGGCACCCAGCTGTTCCTTCGCAGCAGCATACTCCCTCGCCCGCTCATCCTGATTCCTCAGAACCTGCGATTGCACACGCCCCACTTTACGATCCCGCTCTCGCGCCATTCTTTCCGTGAGCGATCCACGGGCTGCATGGTACTTCGCATCGATCCACGCCAAGCGATCCGCATGCCGCTGCTTCGCCGCTTCGAGCTCGCGATGATGCTGGTCTTCAAGCGCCAGACGCTTCCCCTCAGTCGGCTCAAGCGCTCGCTCGCCTTCCTCCCGCAACGCGCGTCTCGCCGCCACAATCGCCGCCGTCCTGACCTCATCCGCCGCCACCTCTCCGGCAGAGGTCACATCAAGCAAAGCCTTCAACTTCCCGATCACGTCAAACACGCGTGCCGGTTCCAATGGATCATTCACAGTCGGCATGTATTTTCAAAAAAAGTCGTTCCAATTCATCCATCACCCTCACCGCACGCGCGACATCCTCACCCAGTCCCACCAAATAAGTCCGCCCAAACTCGTCCGCCTTGCCATCTCGCCACGTCTCACGCACCCGCTCCCACGCTGCCATCAGCTCACGCGTCGAATCATTCATCGCCCCCTTCGCCGCTCCTGCACTCACGCCTCTCCTCCTTCCGGATCACGATCCGCTGGGAGTCCTGCATCGCGTGTCCTCACTCCTCGAACTTCCGCATACTCCCTCAGCAGGCCAATCGTTTCGCCCATCGACGATATCGCCTTCGGAAACGTCGTCGAAAGCCTCTCGCGCATCCCATCGAGTTGCCGCGATGCCGGAGCCACCATCGCATCAAAATCCCGCGCCCAGCGCTTTGTCACCCGCAGCTTCTCTTCGGCCTCTGCTAGATTCCGACGCGCCTTCTTCACCGCCAACTGCTGCACCGAGTGATCCTCCTTAAGATCAGAAAACTTCGACGTCATCAACTCCGCCTCAGCCTGCTCCAACCTCCGTGTCCGGCGTTTTAGCTCTGCCTGCCAATGCATCCGACGATCCAAGGTCAGCCACTCCCGCATCTGCTTCACGTCACCGCTCACATCGTCCAGCGACTGCGTCGCCCGAGCTTGATACCTCACCAGCGCGGTCCGGAAGTCTTCCAGCGCGTCAATCGATGCTACCCGTGCCTGTTCAGCCATCGCAGATTTCAGATTTCAAATTTCAGATTTCAGCTTCGTTCACCCCTGATCCAGATACTGCTGAATCCGCTCCGCCTTCCGCATTAAATAGGGCGCGTGCCTTTCAGCCACCTCATTAAAGCGCTTCAGCCCCTTCATGGTCTGCATGAATTCACCCGCGAATTTCTCCTGTTCCTGATCCTGCCACGAATCTCCGAGCGCCGTGAATCGCGACATCAGCGAACCGGCCCGGTCTCGCAGGTCTTCGTTAAAACGTTTCAGCTCCGCCGCAAATCGGCGCAGCTCCTCGGGATCGACAATGGCTTGGGACATGGCTCGCTTGGTTTTCTAATCAATGCACCGCACCGACGAAAGATCAAACCCCGGCCTCCCTCACGAAGTTCCAAACCCGGACCAAGGGACCGGCTGCTCCCCGCCCCTCAGCGATTGCACGACTACTGCTGGATGCTTCGATCGCAAAAAATCCCCATTTAGACCCCGATGTCCTCGTTCCAAAGTTCCGGCTTCTCCCGAATGAAGGACTCCATCATTTCGATGCACTCCGGAGCATTCACAACCTCCACCTCGACGCCCCGACTCCTGAGCAATTCCTCTTCTCCCAAAAAAGTCTGATTCTCCCCAACCACCACCTTTGGGATTCCATAGAGAAGAATGGCACCCGAACACATGCTGCACGGTGAAAGCGTCGTATAGATCACACATTCGCGATAAATCGAAGCCGCCAGCCTGCCCGCATTTTCCAAAGCATCCATTTCGCCATGAAGCGTTGGACTCCCACTCTGAATCCGCCGATTGTGTCCCCGACCGATCATCTTACCACCATGAACCAACACGCTACCAATCGGGATTCCTCCTTCGGACAAACCCGCTTTCGCCTCATCCAACGCCGCTTTTAAGAATTCATCCACAGTGCGCGAAACTTACGCTATACTCCCCTCGCTGCCAATCCATTCGGCAGCCAATTTCTGATTCATTCTACCCGTTTTTATGCCAACCGTCCGCCTCTCAGGTACCATCCTCGGTCCCAAAGACCCCGCAAGATCCACCCGCGCCAAGCTTCTCTACCGCCTCTACGAGTCAGGTTGGAACATTTACAACTCGAACGGCGATCAGCGCATCACTCTCTCCAACATCGAGAAAAAAATCATCGAGTCCGATGCCTTCGTCTTCACACCGAACGCCACCTTGGAAGACATGTTCAAGGCCGTTTCAGTCTTTGTCGGCTACCAGACTCTGGATCGATTCCTCGCTGGCAAGCCAACCGTCATCCTCAACTCCGACCAGTCATGGAATGCCTTGTACAAGGTGCTTCTCCACTTGGAAAAGATGGGAACGATCAAGCAGGATCACTCACAGTTCATGCTCAATGCCGAGTCAGCCGACGATGTCATCCGCCTGCTCGATCAAGCTCGCGAGAAAGGCACTCCCGATGCCCAGCGTGAGAACATCTGCTCGGCCACCATTCCCACGACGTGCTCGCCGGTGCCGGCTGATTACCGCGGAAACGTCTGCGTCTTTTGCTCGGCCACCCTCGAGGACCCCGCCTACATCGCCGACGGCGAAGCCCTCGGGCGTCAACTCGCTGAGAACAAACTCGGATGCGTGTCTGGCGCGGGAAAATCCGGCATCATGGGTGCCGTCGTGCGTGGCTCAGTTCAAGCAGGTGGCTGGACCGCCGGCTCGAACGTCCCTCACATCATCGAGTTGGAAGGCATACCCGAAGGGCTCTCACAATTCTGGCTGCGCGAAGACATCTACACCCGCATGGAGGTGATGATCGAAAACTCGAATGCCTTCGTCATCTTCCCCGGAGGGGCTGGCACGGTTCAGGAACTCCTCGCCCTGATGATCTTCAAACACCAGGGCCATGCATCGATGAAGGACAAGCCCGTCGTCATTTTTAACCGACGGGATACCGAGGGTAAGGCCTTCTGGGCCCCTCTCATTGAACTAATGGAGATCCACTGCGAGCCTGAAGACTTCGTGGTCGCCGACACCCTTGACGAGATTCTTCCAGCCGTTTCGATAAACCTCGAACCAGTCTAACCATAGGGCGCAGCGTGAATCGGACGCAAACTAACTAGAGAATGTGTTCCATAAAAGGGTAGAGCGGTAAACCAGTTGCAGTGAAATGAGCGGGAATGTTGCAAGTTCATCACCGAATCTGCTGGGGCTGAAGTTGCCTGTCGGAACCCGGCCGTCGCGCCAAGCTTCGTCTTGGCGGTCTTCTCGCCCACCGCGATCATCTCGACAGGCTGGAGCGGACAGGTGCCGGTGCCAGTAGTCTGACCGGGCCTAACAAGCCTGAAGGTTCGAGCGGCGTGTCCTTGGTAAGGTTAGTGATGTTGGTGCGTGTCAGGCGTTTTCCCTCCGGCAGGGCGGCGTCGCCGATGATGCGGTTGGCCCAGAGGTTGACCACCGTCACTTGCAGGTGGTTGCGCCCCGGTTTGAGTTTCCCTGAAACATCCGTGCGGAAGGGGGCACTCCACAGCACGCCGAGATCCTCGCCGTTGAGCGTGACTTCACAGAGGCTTTCGACGACGCCCAGATCGAGAAACACCGAGCCGTCAGTTGCCGCGACGGTAAAGGTTTTGTCATACACGGCGCTGCCGGAATAATGGCGGATGCCTTCATCGGCGTTCGTGGTCCAGTCGCTTAGCGTGTCGAATACCACCGAAGCTGGGCCACCCCAATTCGGATCGAAGGAAACCGTCCACGGACCGTCGATCCCGGCGATCGACTCAAGTTCAGCCACGTTGGGTTTTCCAGATGGTTTGGTGATCGGCTTGCGGAACAGCACGAACATGGACTGCTCGCCGTGCAGCGGGTACGGGATGGTGGTGACTCCGTTTTCCACACGGTAGTCGGTCGCGTCCTGCTGTTTGCCGGTGATCGGGTCCCAGAACTCTGGCGTGAGTCCGGTGACGCGAAAGCGCAGCTTCACCTCCTCCAGGCGGTCATTGCGGTTGGCCACATAATAAATCTGCGTGTCATCCGTACGGCGATGGATGAAATCCACGAAGGTCTTGTCATCGCCGCCACTCCACGTGAAGTCCTCCGGCACCCCGGCTGCTTGGAGCACCTCGCGGGTGGTTTTTCCCCAGATCACGCGGCCTTTGCCGAGGTTCTTCGTGCCGGTTGGACCATCGCCCCACAGGCGGTCACCAAGCCTCTTGAACTCCGCATCGCCCGCCTTGCCGCCTGATAGCGAGAACTGCCGACCGGGTCGTGGTCCCACGAGCGTCGCTCCTTTTTCCGCAAGTGCTGATAGATGCCGCATCACCGGCAGACTGATCGCGTCGTGCGGCGTGATGGAGAGCACCCGGTAGGCGGTGCCGTCTGGCAGGACGACATTGCCGGACGCATCCACCGCGGTGCGCTCAAGCAGCGCTCGCATGTCGATCACGTCGTAATCATATCCCGGCAGGCATTTTGCGGGATCATCGCGTTTCAGCCGGACGAAAGACGGGACGTTCTCGCCATAGAAGTGGAGCACGTCGTTGCTGGCGAGGCCCTGCTGGAGCAGGAAATGGCAGCGGTTCATGTAGGAAACGAAGGCCTTACCCTGCGTCCACCAGGTGATGTTCGGGTTGAAATGCTCGCCGGCGAAATAAGCGGCGCCGGGCATACCCTGCTCCTTGGTGGAGGAATCGAAGGTGTGCCACATCGTGAGATTGTGGCCTTCGCAAGCGGCGCGGTCGAAAGTCGGCTTGAGCGAACGCGGGTCGTGCTGCCAGTGGCGACCGATGTTGGTGAAGGCTTCCGCCAAGGAGATTCTGCGGCCGTAGATGTGTGCGGCGGAACTCGTTTGTTTCACGAAAAACCGCTGGTAGTCCTGCACGCGGTGCATCGGCGAGCGCGACCAGAACTCGCCCATCGGCATGTCGCTCACGCCGAGGTTGCGCAGCGCATCCATCGGTCCGGCGTGCGGCCCACCGGATTCCGGGTGGATGCCGAGTCCCAAGGCGTGCGCTTTTTCGGCGAAGCCCTCGTATTTGTTCGCCGCCATCAGGTCCGCCAGCGTCCGGCGGAAATCGTTGAGGAAACGCGTCGAGGTTTCACGGCTGCCCACGATGCGCCCGGCGATGACCGGCAGCATCGGCTTGATGTCGTAGCCGCGCAGTCGCCGAAACTCCTCCGGCATGCGACGCGTCCAGTTGACCGGGCCGAGTTCCCATGAATCGGTGTGGAGGAAGCACAGCGACTTACCGAGGAACGGCTTCACATCGCTGAGAATGGGCTCGACCGCTTTCGCCCAATAAGAATCGAAGGTCGCTCGGTCGAGGTAGTCGATGGCCAGACCGCCGGCGTTCTCGCTGTGCGTGGAGACGTGGGCACCGCTGGATGTGTATCCGAAGCGGAGAATTTCCCAGCGCCCCGGCGGCGCATGCCAGCAGAGGTTTCCGGAGGCATCCATGCGGTCGCTTAGATCCACCACATCGCTTGGTTGGCAGGAGGTGTCGCCGGGTTTTTCAGGGCGGCAATCGAGCAAGTGCCACGCCTCGGTGCCGGTGAAACTGCCCGGGTATTTGAAATACGCCTTCTGATCGAGTTCGGTTAGAGTCGCCGGTTTACCGCCCGTTGCGGGCCACGCAACTACCGCGACATCCCGATAAAACCCGAGCTTGGTTTCAGGGGCGGCGAGTTGCATTTCGATCATCCGTCCTCCCTCGGCCGTAGCCAGAGAGAAGGTCGCCATCTTGCTCGACTCCTCCACCGTCACCTTGGGGCCGCCGAGGTTCCATCCGCTCTGGATATTGAATCCAAGTTCCAGCCCCAAACGGTCGGCCTCGGTCACTGCATGGCGAAACAAGTCGCGCCACTCCTCCGAGCCGAAGTCCGGCCCGTGTTTCAGCCGGCGGTTGCCTCGCTGGTTGTCGCCGCCGGCATCGATCACGTTGGCACCGCCGATGCCGTTGGCCTTCATCGCTTCCAGATCGCGGGTGATGGTTTCCTTGTCAGTGTTGCCGTTGAGCCACCACCACCAGACACGGGTCTGCGCGAGGTGCGGCGGGATTTGCCAGCCCTCTTCCAGCGGCATCTGCGCCTGGAGCGTGGCCTTGAGTTCGGGGGAAACCGCCGGAGCGCCATTGGCTGTGAAGAGGGGCAGGAGAGTCAGAAGAAAGATCAAGCGCATGGAAGGGCGGACGTTGAGATTGAGGCACGAGTGGCCAGGGATGCTGCCAGACCCTACGCGGCCTATGGGGGTGATCTTACCGGATAGGGCGATTGGCTTGAGTCCGGGTGCGATGTTCGAGTGTGCTCGGATTTTGCTCTATAATGTGCATATATTGCTTCCAAGGTGGGCTTGAACCCGGTGTTCTTGGTGGTCGGGCGGCGGGAGTTTCACGCGTTGACACGCCTCTCCGGGTGCCATGAAAGCACTCAAGATTCTGAGCTACGTCGGCAAGCTCGCCGGCTTCGTTGCCGCCCTCAATGCCATCCCATTCGTCGAGCCGGCCGTCGGGGCGGTCATCTTCGCCGCTGCGTCGATCCTCAAGGACACCGTAAACCGGGTTGGCGACCTGGCCGACGACGGGAAGGTGAACCAGAGCTTCCGCTCGTAGTCGGGGGACTGCGGGCCCGCACGAAAATCCCCGGATGGTTCGCGCCGTCCGGGGATTTCTGCGTTCGGCCGTTCAGGTCCGGGCGGCCGGCTCCACCTCGTAGTGCTTCCGGATCGCGGCGAGGACCGCCTCGAAGTCGTAGAGGTAGAAGCGCGGCCCGACCCGGATGAACGGGATGGTCCGCTTCGCCACCCAGTTGTCGATGGTCCGGGGGCTGACGGACAGCCGCTTGGCCAGTTCCTTCTTCTTGATCAGGGTCGGCTCGATGGTGCTCATGACGCACCGTTGCGCCTGTCAACGCATCAAATTTACTTACGTAAGGAGATTCCTCCTGAGCCGCTCCCGGATGCTCCACTTGAGTCCGTTCGGTTCCCAGCCCTCGGGAGGGGTGATCGAGAACCACGCCCTGGCCGCTTCCTCGTCCACGACCTCCCGGTAGTGGCGGAAGACCTGCTTCGGCGAGTTGCCGGCCTCCAGAGAGGTCCGGGCGACATCGCCGGTTTCCGCTACCCGATAGCTGATGAACGAGTGTCTGAGGGCATTCTGACGCCATCTGGCAGAATAAAGTGTCTGTCCCGAATGGCACGGTCCCGAATGGCGCGGTTTTAAGCGGGATCTCGGTGCTTTAAGAGGGATCAATTGATCGGAGCCGAGCGGTCCTGATTCCGTAACATCCCTGTGGCTGTAGCGATTGAGGGTGCCGGATTGAGGGTGCCGAGCATATCACAAT
>CAZVMS010000275.1:0-76358 GCA_964628795.1 uncultured Haloferula sp.
TCCTGAAAACCAGCGTCCGAAAACTCACAAAGAAAGCCTCCAACGCTGGCGCTGCTGGCTCTTCGGCCTGCCGGAAACGGAGGCCGCGCAGGCCGAGCAACTCGCCCGCGAAAAGCTCCAGCCCGGAACCGCCGCCACGAGAGATCGCGTCCCTCGAAAGACCGCGCTGAAAGTCCTCGCAAAGGGTGGCCGCCTCGACCGCGCGACTTATCTCCGATGTCGCGTGCGGTATTTCACCGATGGCCTCGTCATCGGCAGCCGCGACTTTGTCGAACAGGCCTTCCTCGCCTGCCGAGAGCACTTTTCGGCCACCCGCCGCCACGGTGCCCGACCGATGCGCGGAATCGAACTCGCACCCAAAGCCGAGCGTTTGTATACTGCGAGACAGCTTCAGAAAGAAGTCGTCAGCTAAGGTATATCAGGCGCTCTTGGTGAGATTAAGGGTGAAAGTCTCTTTGAGTCTCGGACAGTTTTTGATGGGGGAATTTCTAACGAACTGCTGATTTTCCGCTATCAGTTCACAAGAGAGACAAGCGGATGGGTTCGGAAGCACTACGAACGTGCAATGAAGATAGTCGATACGAATGGTCTCCTTAATACGCCAGTCGATGAAATCTGTTCCGTCAAATTTCCTTCTGCTCCAGGAACCAGTCGATCAGTGCTTCGCGGGTAGCGATGCTCGTCAGGGTGCGCTTGGAACTCTTGAGTTGCGCAATTTTTCTGAGCACCATCATCGACTGACCAGCGGACTGAGCATCGTAGGAATTCATTGCGATGAGATAGCGTTTGCCCTCCTTCAATGGTTCACCATTCAGATGGAGTTCGCCGATCTCCCCTTTCTCAGCGCGAACAACTTCGAAGGGCCAAAGCACCCGATCCGAGGAGTTCTCGGCATCTTCTTCCAGAATCATGCGCAGCTCCTTTGGCTCCAGTTCCAAGGTGACAAGGATGTTCTCATACGGCAGATGTTTCCAACAATCTCCCACCGTCAACTCTCCCGGCTCTAGCGGACCGGAGCCAAAAGTCCCATGGAAAACACCATCCACATCCGTGCCATTCCGCTTTAGCGCGGAAGCAAACGCCTTACAGAAAATCGTGCGCAATGATTCATCTCCGCGCAGGGGGATCTCACGAGTCACGGTGCAAACCTTACGCGCCAACTGCTCATCAGCCTTCTTCAGCTCCGGACGCGCGGTCTCCATCACCGCAGGGTCAAGTTCAAAACGCCCGTCCATCCGAACCGTGAAGGCCTTCCGATCGATCAGCTTGCAACTTTCCAGATCAAAGGTCAGATCCACCCGACCACAGTGAATGCCAAAGTAGCTCGCCTGAGTGCAGATCGTATTTCCCTCAAACCACGTCGCGCGATCTTGGTGACTATGACCGGCAAGATAGACATCAACGCCTTCGACACTCTTCAAAAGGCTCGAGACGGGATTCGCATAGTCTTCCTCCCACCTCCAGCCCATGTGGCCCATCACCACAATGGCATTCACCTTCTCACTTCGGAGTTCCGCGATGCTTTGTTTTAGTGATTCCGCCGGATCAAAGACCTCGACTCCGTCCAGCGTTTCAGGTGCCAACCAATACGGCATGCCCGGAGTTGTTAGGCCCACGAGACCGATACGAAATCCAGCGGTCTCACGGATCGTCCACGGTAGCACCTGCTTCCACGCGCCATCAATCTCGCCCACCGTTTTGTCACCGATCCGTAGGTTTCCGGTGAGAATCTCCGCCTTCGATTTCTTTAGATTTTCTTCAAGAACCTCACGCCCCCAATCGAAGTCGTGATTTCCAATTACCCACGCATCGTAATCGAGCCGATTGAACAAATCGATCATGATCTGGCCATCAGTTTGCAGACCGAGGGGTGTGCCTTGATAGACGTCGCCCATATCGACGAGGAGGGAATCAGGAAACTGCCTGCGCCATTGTCTGATCTGGGTCACGCAGCGAGCCATTCCGCCAACATCAGCGACACCTTCATAGCTTGCCGTCGGTTCAATGTGGCCGTGCAAATCGGTTGTGTAAAAAATCGAGATGGTCTTCGCCCGTCTTTCCTTAACGGCACGTGCGACCAGCATGCTTGCCATCCAGCCCGAACCGGTCAGTAAAAAGTCGCGCCGACGAACTTCCCTCATCATGGGGCTACAATCCCATTTCAAATGCCTGCCCGCAAGTAAGCGTTCGCGGATGGGACGGGAAAAACTGTGCTCAGCGCTCGAGGAGGAGTTCGCCGGCAAGCGCCACGAGGTTGATTCGACCCTTCAGGGTCTTGTCAAGGAATGGGGTATTGCGTGCCTTGGACTTCATGAAGTCGACACTGAACGTGGTCTCCGCTTCGGGATCGAAGAGCAGAAACTCAGCCGTGCTCCCCTTCTCGACCGGCACGGGGGGAAGCCCCATCATGATCCTGGGTTGGGCGGAGTAGCGCTTGACCAGCACATCCCAAGTGAGTTCACCACGGGCGACAAAGCGGTCGAACATCGAAACAAGCGCGGTTTCCAGCCCCGTGATACCGTTCGGTGCGGCCGTGAAATCCTGCGCCTTCTCGAATGCTGTGTGCGGCGCGTGGTCGGTGGCAAGCAAATCAAAGATACCGCATTTTAGACCGTCTAACAGCGCCTCGTTATCAGCACGGGTCCGAAGTGGCGGATTCATTTTATAGTGGGTGTCAAAGTCGGCAATATCCTCGTCAACGAACATCAGGTGATGCGGGGAAACTTCTGCGGTCACCTTCACGTCCCCCCTCGCCTTCCACCAGGCGATGGTCTCCATGCCGAGCTTACTCGAAACATGCTGGATGTGAATGTGCGCCCCTGCCGCATGCGCAAGGCGGATATCACGATCGATGATGATCTCCTCAGCACAAGCCGGACTGCCTTTGATGCCGAGCTTGTAAGCCATCGGCCCATCATTCAGCGCACGCGGACCGGCGAGTTCGGGGACCTCACAGTGGCTGGCAAAGAACATGCCGAACTCACCCGCATACTGCATCGCGCGGAAAAGCACCGCGGCATCACTCGTCGAGTCACCATCATCGGTCAGCATCGTGACGCCCAGCGAACGCATCGCATCGATCGCCGCGAGTTCCTTTCCTTCACGGCCTTTGGTGACACAACCCGAAGTGTAAATCGGGATGCGGGAGACCTGCTTGGCCTTATCGAGCACCATCTTGACCACCGCTCCGGAGTCGATGGACGGCGTGGTATTTGGCATCATCACCACACCGGTGATGCCACCATTGATCGCCGCCTCGCTTCCGCTCGCGATGTTCTCCTTTGCCTCGCCGCCTGGCTCACGGAAATGCACGTGGGCATCGAACATCGCAGGCATCAAAAGCCGGCCTCTTCCCTCGATCACCCTCGCCCCGTCCACCGCTTTCAGATCGCTCCCAATTTCCTTGTAGACGCCACTTTCCACGAGCACATCCGCCTCGCGAAAGTCGGGAGATTCGGCGGAAACAATGCGGATATTTCTGAGCAAAAGTGGTGCGGCGTTGGGCATGTCCTTTTCATGCCACTCCGGTCCGCGATGGAAAAGCCCGGACTTGTGCTGTGTCGCCGCCGATTCACCATCTCCCCGTGCTCCGATTCATCGTCCTTGCTTTCCTGATGCTGCTCGCCAGCGCGCAGGGCCATCAGATCGCCGAGATGACGCTGCGGATTAGTGGCGCTGAAGGCCGGTTCGAGGCCGACATCCAAGCCGATGCCGCCTACATGCTCCCGGAGTTCCGTGGCGACGAGGATTCGGACGCGCAGGATCTGGCGTGGCTCCGACAGCAAAGCCCATCTGAGTGGCAAAGGATCCAGAAGGAAGCTGAGATTTACCTGCGACAATGCCTCACCATTCGTTCCGAGTCGGGGGTGCTCGACTGGACGATCTCCTTTCCCGATTTCGATCATGACCCACCACGCTTCATGACGGATGGCATCGCGGAAATGCCGCCGATGATCGGAGTTCGTGCCAGTGGCGAATTCAAAGGAGAGACTCTAAAGATCCGCTGGGACGAGCCCTTCGGAGTCGTCTTGATCGTGCAGGCGGGTGCCGAGACCATTCCCATCATCAGTGGATATGAAGAAGCCGTGCTCCACCAGGACGCATTTGAAACGGCAGCGCCTGTCACGCCATCGATTGGCGGATGGATCCGACTCGGATTTCGTCACATCATTCCCGACGGCCTCGATCATGTCCTGTTCATCCTGGGCGTTTTCCTGCTTCTGCCACGCTGGAAGCCCCTGCTCACCCAAAGTCTGATCTTCACCCTTGCCCACTCACTAACACTCGGTCTGGCGGTGATCGGATGGGTTCGCCTGCCAGAGCTCTGGGTTGAACTGGCGATCGCCGCGAGCATCGCATGGATCGGCATGGAGAATCTCTTGGTAAAGAAAGCAGGAGCGGGACGATATGTTCTGATCGCTGTCTTCGGACTCATCCATGGTCTCGGTTTCGCTCGAATGCTGACGCCGCTTCTTCCTGAAAATCGGCCCGATGAGCTGTTCTTCGGTATTGCGGGTTTCAATGCCGGGGTCGAACTGGGCCAGGTGCTCGTGTTGGCAGTGGCTTTCGGAATTTTCGGCTGGTGGAAGGAAAAAAAATTCACCTACGTGCGGGTCGTTGGCTCAGTGATGATCGCCATTTCGGGACTGGCGATGATCGTCGAAAGGGTCATCGCTGAATGATAAAGGCTGGCGTTCATCCTTGAGTGCATCGCGGGTTTCCTGTGAGATGCTCGGACAATGAAGCCATTGGTCGTTCCCGTTCTCGCTCTTCTCACCGCTTTGCTCAGTTCCTGCTACTATCAGCCAGCTCCGGGATATGGAGCTCCAGGCTATGGTGGTTCCGGATATCGTCCGCCCTACAATCCGGGTTACAACCCGCCCTATCAGCAAAACAATATCGACGACGGAAAGATCGCCCACAATCAGGGTTTCAACCTCGGGGTCCGCGATGCCCGACGGGGTCTTGAACCAAAATACTTCCGCTACGCGAACCTCTACAACAAGTCGACCCAGAAGGACTTTGGGCGCGGCTACATGACCGGCTACCGCACGGTTCGTCCGCGTTAAGCGGATTCGATACTGCCGTCGGTAATCACTAACTTGCGATCCCCTCGATCAGCGAGTCTCGGGTCGTGGGTGACAACGACGAGCGTCGTGTCACTTTCGCTGGCGAGCCCCAAAAGCAGCTCCATCACTTCACTGCTGTTCCGGGAGTCGAGATTCCCAGTCGGTTCATCGGCAAAGAGCACCGCAGGTCGATTCGCGACAGCTCGGGCGATGGCCACGCGCTGCTGTTCTCCGCCTGAAAGTTCGGCCGGCAAATGCTCGGCGCGATTCGAAAGCCCGACACGTTCAAGGGCTTCCATTGCCTTGTCCGCAGCATCCTTCCCACCGATCGCGCCAGGGACCATGACGTTTTCAAGCGCCGTCAACTCGGGAAGAAGCAGGTAGTTCTGAAAAATGTAGCCGATGTTCGCATTCCGAAACGCCGCCTGCTTCTTCGGATTGAGCGCATACAGGTCCGTGCCGGCAATCGAGATGCTTCCCTGCTGGGGGCGCTCCAGTCCTGCGAGGGTGTAAAGCAAGGTCGTCTTCCCGGCACCGCTTGGTCCGCAGAGAAATACCCGCTCGCCTTTCACGATCGACAGCTCGATTCCGTGAAGCACTTCGATCCGTTTCTTGCCGATCTGGTAACTGCGATGGAGGTTGTGGGCTTCAATCATGAGGTGGTGGCCGTTCCAGCCGCGGAGGACTCTACGGCGAAGGTCTTTTTCGAGAAGGCGATTTTCGCCTCGCGGGATTCATGCTGAAATTTGGCGGCCCGCGCAGCGGCAGGCTCGAGCCGTTTCAATAGACCGACCCCATTTGCCATTTGAATCGCAAGTCCCGGACGCGCGTTCACCTCAATCATCAATGGTCCCTTTTCCTCGTCGATCATCATGTCCACACCGAGGTAGCCGAGTCCGGTCATCTCGTGACAGGTGACGGCATTATCGAGAATCTTGTCCCACTCCGGCAACTGGATCCCGGTGAGCGGCACTTTGAGGTCGGGATGGAGTGTCACGGGTTTGCCATGGTGGATCGCCCGAATCGTACGACCGGTCGCAATATCGACCCCGACACCAAGGGCCCCCTGATGGAGATTGGATCGGCCATCAGACTCCCGAGTCGAAGCCCTCAACATGATCATCACGGGGTATCCGTGAAACATGACCACACGGATGTCGGGCGCTCCTTGGAAACTGATGTCTGTTAGAATCCTGGATGGCGTCACCCGGTATTCGATCAAGGCCACGTCGCGACGCCCACCGAGACTGAAGAGCCCGGCGAGGATGTTTGAGATATGGTGCTTGACGTCCGCGAGCGACAGTCGTGCACCACTTGGCTTGTGATACACCCCGTCCTCTCTACCAGTAATCACGAGGATCCCCTTTCCTCCTGATCCACGGGCAGGTTTGATGACAAAAGAATCCCGGTTGCCAAGCATCATTCCAAGCCGACTCATGTCGTGGGGATTCCTGACGATACCATAAGTCTCAGGCACTGAGATCCCCCTCTCTTCGGCGAGCTGCTTGGTGCGGATCTTGTTATCGACCAGCTCGTAAAGCTGGCGAGGATTATTGGGCAGGATGAAGCGTGCGTTGCGCATGTTGATGCCCACCACGCCCATCTCCCGCAACTCACCGGGCGTCCGAAAAAAGCGATGCCACCAGTGATTCATTCGAGTGTCCTGAAGCTCTTAAAGCGAATCAACTCGCTCAAACGATAGCCCGTGTAGCGCCCGAGCAGGATAATCCCGGCAAGCAGCACCAGAAGAAGTTCGGGGAAATAAAAGGCCCAGTAGCGAATCTGCCGCTCCCTCATGAAGAAGAAGGCGATAACGGCCACCAGCAATGATCCGCCAACCTGCAGCATGGCATTGCGTTTGCCTTCCTCTTCCCAGATCAATGACATCCGCTCAATCGTCCACGCGAGAATAATCATTGGGAAAAGGGTAATCTTTAAGCCATCTCGAATTCCCAAGTGCCAACTAACCACACTGAGCATCATCATCAGCAGGGTGACAATTACCACGCAGGCGGCGACGCGCGGGACTACCAGCAAGTTGAGCCGCGAAAGCGCGAAGCGGAAGTAGAGACCGGCTCCGACAATGACGACGAACATTACGAGGCCGTGCTGCCACTTCATTTCAAGAAGCGACAATGCAAGTAGCACCGGCATGAAGGTTCCGAGCGTGGCAATGCCCACGAGGTTGCGGAGGACCACCACCACGAAGGCTCCAAGCGGTATGAGAACCACGTAGCTGAAGACCTGACGTTCGGATGCTGGCAGTCCGAAAATCGTGGAAACCAGCAAACTGGAATCCCGAAGATCGGTGAGACGTTCCAAGGGAATCTGGTCGCGTGTGATGGTGAAAACGACCTGCGAATTTTCACCGCCACTGAGGTCGAGAAGTGATTCCCCTCCTCGATTCCAGACAAACGCAGCACGGGGATCGAGAATCGACGCAGGCTCATTCGGATCACGGACCTTCCAGTAGACTCCGTCAAAGTACTCAACCATCCAGATCGGATCCTGAGCTCCACGGACTTCCTCCAGCTTGACAGCATAAGCAACGCGCGCTGGAACGCCTGCCATGTTTAGCAAGTCGATCCCCAGACGAATTAGAGCATTAACGCCAGCCTCCTTTTCGTAGTGGCGCTTCAGCAATGAGATCTCGGGGGATTCGGCAATGGCCGTAATCTCGCGAAAGACACCCACAAACAAAGTGTCGGGATTCGATGAAAGTTCCTTGGCACGCCGGACCACGTTGTCCGCTGCCGACCGCAGCGATCCTGAAAGCCCTGGATCCTCGGGAACCGGCGCATCTCCTGTCTGGGCGATCGGGCCTCCGCTATTCACCCCTTGGTCATTGAAGCGGACACGATAATAGAGGGCTTGGTTATCGATCTTTTCATCGGCAGACCAGATTGCCGAGTACTCGCCTTGATCCTCCTCAACAATGAAACTGTATCCGGCGGATCGAGCGTCAAACCCCAAATTCTTCTCAATGGCCGACGCCGGCAGCGAGAGACGGGCCGTGACGGGGCTTCCGGTCGCAATAAAGCTGACCTTGGCTTCAACCAGCCACTCGGCCGGTTTGCTGCCAACCATCAAGGGGATGCCCAGCTTGACGTGCTTGTAGACTGCGATGCCACCACCTGCCAGGGTCAGGACCAAGACGATGGCGATGAGCTTGATACGAGAAGCCATAGTTGTTTGGGTATGCGGAAGCAGCTGCGATTAGCGCATCACTTTTTTGTCCGCAAGGTAGGCACGACTTGGATCAATCCAGCCGAGTTCCTTGATCATCGTCCGGCCAATCAAAACCGGGCTCAACATGTTAGATCGGTTGTTCAGTGTGAAGTCAGCCTTGAGTTTGCGGTCGCCAATCGTGAACCCGAGACGCACGACCTCGCGGGCCTCAGATTCACCGCCTGGCTCCTTGATACGGGCCATTCTAACCAGTGGTGCCTCAATCCGAAGGCGCTGGGAATCCTTCTCGCCGGGATCGGTGGCGATGAAACGCACCCATTTCTTTCCATCCCGCTCAAAAAGTTCCTTCTCCTCCGCATGGATCGAGCTGGTCAACGCTCCCGTATCGAGTTTTGCCTGAAGCTTCTCGGTCAGCTTTCCATCGGAGATGACCACGTATTCCCGCCATCCATAAACTTGCACAGGATCTGCGGAGACGGGTCTCGCCACTGCGATGGCGACCTCTTCATCCTCAGCCTTTCTGGGGTCCAGCTCAGCGTCACCTTCTTCCTTCTGAACCTCATCTGCCGACTTCTGTTCATCAGCAGGCTTCTCAGCCTTTTCCTCTGCGGCAGGCTGGGTTGCCGTTGACTTGGCTTTGACTGGCTTTTCCTCCGTGACAGCCTTGTCGGCGGCTGTTACCAGCCCGGAAGCTCCTAGAAGATAGAGGAGGAAAATGAGAAACGTAGAGGCCTTGGATTTATTGGTCACGCGGGCCGACTATCACCATCTGTTATTGGAAAATGCAACGGAATTCCCCGAAAGCCACCTGGGGGCTCATGATTTGCCTGACGGGTCTCACCGCGTGCCACTCAATCCAGTTTGAGTCACCTCGCCAATCTTGTGACCTCCAGCCACCACCGACCTGGCGAGCCAGTGCCTCCGGTCGCGAGGGCCAGCTTACCCGTGGCTGGCTCTCCGACTTTTCCGATCGCGGGATGAGCGCCGCAGTCGATCGAGCGATGGCTCACAACAACGATCTCGCCGCAGCTGCAGCACGCATGCGCGAGGCCGAATACTTGAGAATCGCGGGCCAGTCGAGAAGCCTGCCAAACCTCTCGCTTTCGTCCTCGGGCACCTACTCGATGTCCGGCAATGGTCCCGCCCCCCGCTCTGAGTCGGAGCGCTATGGCCTCAATATTTCCGCATCGTGGGAAGTCGATGTCTGGAAGCGCTTACGGGATCTCAATCAGGCGATTCAGGCCGATACGGAGGTGGTCCGTGCGCTCTACCGGGGAGCCCGTCTTTCACTCGCCGCAAGTACGGCCAAATCCTGGTGCAATCTGATTGCCGCCGAGCAGCAACTCGAATTAGCCAAAGTCACGCTGGAATCGTTCGAAAGTAATCTGCGCATCAGTGAGCGAAACTACATCGGAACCGGCCAAGGCTCGCTCGATGTCCAGTTTGGTAGAACGAACGTGGCATCAGCACGGCGGGCTCTCGAATCACGACGCCTCGAACGCGACGAGGCCGCACGCACGCTTGAAACGCTATGTGGGCAGTATCCTTCCGGCAGCTTCAACGCTGGATCCGATTTGCCGACCATGAAACGGAACATTCCAACCGGAATCCCAGCCGACTTGATCGAGCGACGTCCCGATCTGGAAGTCGGTCGGGCGAGAATCTATGCCTCGGCCAAACGCGCCGATGCCGCACGCAAAAATCTCCTGCCAAACATCCGGCTCACCTCAGCGGCGGGCAATTCCGTCGCGCAGTTCAAGGACCTGCTCGATCCCCAATGGCTCGCGGCTTCGATCGCGGCAAGTGTCGCCCAGACAGTCTACAGCGGCGGAGAGCTGAGCCATGTCGCCCGCGCTGCCGTCGAGCGGAACAAAGAGCTGATTGCGGACTACACCCAGACGGCCCTGATCGCCTACCGCGAAGTCGAATCCGCCCTCTCGACCGACTCCTCGCTTCGCGCTCAAGAGGAATTCCTCGTTCAGGAAGTCAAGCAAGCGGCGCTCGCCGAGAAACAGGCGACTCGAGATTATGCCGATGGCATTGAAGGCTCCGACATCCTCGATGTATTGGAAGCCCAGCGCCGGAACAACAATGCCAAGGCCAGCATGATTCGACTGAAAAATGAGCGAATTCAAAATCGGATCGACCTCCACTTGGCCCTCGGCGGCGACTTCAAGACGGCGTAAAGCTTGAGAAATCCTCCGCAAGGTTCGCTTGCGACTCTTCGTATCTGGCAAAGCATCGCCGAGGAATCATGTTCCCCGCCGCCTGATCAAAGCCCATGCTCGTTCGTATTCTTATACCGATCTTGATTCTCCTGGCCGGAGGAATTGCCGCCTTCCAGCTCTCGAAGTCGGTGGAGTCTCCCAAACCAAGTCATGTCGAGGAACAGAAGCTGAAGTCCGAAGTCTCCGAGCTTCGTCGCGCGGACTTTCCTATCATTCTCGAAAGTCAGGGAGTGGTCCGCGCGCATTACGAGACGACCCTCACCCCCACCGTCTCGGGAACCATCATCAAGATCCACCCTGGCTTTGAAGACGGTGCCTTCTTCAAAGAGGGCGATGTGCTCATCGAGTTGGATCCCGCCGACTTCAAGGCTGCCGAGTCCGGCGCATCATCGCGCCTCGCCCGAGCCGAGGCCGCGCTAGCTCAGGAAGAAGCGCGTGCAAAACAAGCACGCCTTAACTGGGAGGATCTCGGCTATGAAGACGAGCCATCCGACCTTGTCCTCAGAGTCCCGCAACTCAAGGAAGCCCGAGCCAACGTCGATGCGGCACGAGCCGATCTTGATCAGGCCGAGCGAAACCTCCTGCGCACCAAGGTCAGAGCACCCTTCGATGGCCGTGTCCGGAGTCGCAGTATCGGCCTCGGCGAAGCCGTCGGAGCCTCCACCCCGCTTGGTGAGATCTTCGCCACCGACTTCGCGGAAATCCGACTCCCTCTCACTCCAGAGCAACTCGGCTTCGTCGATCTTCCCACGCGTCCCGGTGATCCGGAGGTTTCCGTGACTTTGACCGACGCGCTCGGTGCATCGTCTCAGGAAGAACAGACGACCTGGCAGGCCCGGATCGTGCGCTCGGAGGGCACACTCGACGAATCGTCCCGGGAGCTTTTCGCCATCGCACGGATCGACGATCCTTTCGGACAGATCAGTGGCAAGCCGCCACTGAGAGTCGGTCAACCCGTGCGAGCGACGGTCAATGGCCATGTTCTCGAGAATGTTTTCGTAATCCCCCGCCAAGCCCTGCGCGGGGTCAATGTCGTCTATCTCGTCAGCCGTGATGAATCTGCCATCAAGCGGACGAAAATTGATCCCATCTGGTCAAATGCTGACATCCTGATCGTGCGCGAAGGGCTCGAGGACGGTCAGTGGCTCTCAATCACGCGCCTCCCCTACGCGCCCGACGGTGCCCCCGTCGAAGTGGTCTTTCCGACCAGCTCGGCAGCAAATTCTGGCACGAGCTCCGATTCCTAGTCGTAATCCCCGGATTATCAGAACGATCCGCAGCGGTGTTTTGCACAAATTCGCTTGGCAACGAAGCGCTATCCGGCGTTTTATTTAAGTTTTATTAAATTTTAATTGTGCCTAGCGAAAATTTTTGAAACTCTTTGAGGCGTTATGAAGAACTTCTCGTTGGTTGCGCTCCTTCCGCTTCTTTCGCTGATCCAGCCAGCCGGAGCTGAAACTGGAATCACGGTTCTGGAAAAGCGTTGTTCCGAGCAGGAGCGTCAAATCATCCAACTCGAGGAGGAAAACAGCCGACTCCGCAGCCTGCTTGAAAGCGCTTCGAAGATGGAGTTACCAAAGAAGGCCCCGGTGCCGGAAGCCAAGGCAGATACCAAGGCACCTACGGCACCGCAAAAGCCGGTCTACTACACTGTGGCTCAAGGCGACAATCTGAGCCGAATCGCTCGCAAGAACGGCACCACCCCAGAAACGCTCGCCAAGCTGAATAATCTGAAAGACGTCGGGCTGATTCGCCCCGGACAGAAGCTCAAGCTTCCCCAGGCGGCACCTGCCATTGTCAACAAGCCCCCAACCAAAACCTCGGAGGTGGTGGCATCCACTCCTTCGAACCGTGCCGGCACCCACACTGTCAAGGAAGGTGAAACCTTCTTCGGCATTGCCCGCAAGTATGGTCTCAGCATCGAGACGCTCACCGCAGCGAATCCCAAGGTGAATCCTCGTGCGCTTCGCATCGGTCAGAGCCTGCAGCTCGTTCCTGAAAACCTCGCTCACTCGGTCGCAAAGACCGGGGCCGCGCCGAAATCCGAGCCAGTTCTTTCACCACCTGCCGAGACCAGCTCGAAGCCGGTGAGTCACCAACCTAGGATCCGTTCGGTGCGGATCGATCAGGAAATTAATTTCGGGGACTTTGCTGCTGCCCACGACATGGAACCCGCAAAACTGAATGCCCTCAACGGCCTTCACCTCGAGTCCAACACAGTCCTTGCAAAGGGATCGGAGCTTTACGTTTCCGCTCAGCCCTAAAGAAATAGAGTTTCGCTTCCCATGGATGGCCCGATGAAGGGCATGGCACCCCACTCGGAGCTTCGGTTCCGAGTGGGTTTTCTCTTTCTTGAGCGATCCCCCGATCACGGTGCCACCGAAAGGCGCTCAGGCGCATCGGTCTGCTCAAACAGGAAACCGTTCTCCTTGTAGGTCTTGAGCCGGAAATGGGTCGCCGTGGAAAGTACGCCATCCATCGTACTAAGCTTCTCCGAGACGAAACGGGCCACTTCGCGGAGATCCGCTCCCTCGACAACCACCATCAGGTCGTAGCCGCCGCTCGCAAGATAGCAACTTGTAACCTGGTCGAAGCGGGCAATCCGCAACGCAAGTCGGTCGAAGCCGCCGCCACGCTCAGGCGTCAATTTCACCTCAATGAAAGCGGAAACATCGTCGTCACCGGCACGGTCGGGATCGACCACCGCCTGATAGCCGGCGATCGTACCGTCCTTTTCCCAAGCGGCTATCCGAGCTCGGACATCATTCTCGGTGAGGGAAAGCGTTTCGGCCAACTCCTTATGAGTGTAGCGGGCCTTGAGACGAAGGAGCTGAAGGAGCGGATCAATGGACATCGTTGTGTTGTTGGAAGTTTTTGAGCGGATCAGTCACCGAGCGAGATACCGATGGCACGCGCGGCTTCAACCATTTCTCCATCGGCTTCGACGACTCGAAGCTTGTGGACCGCTTCCTCGATTGGCACCGAGTCCACGTGATAAGCCTGATAGCTTACCATGCGACCAAAGCGGCCTTCTTCCGCAAGTTTGATCGCCATCACACCGAAGCGGGTGCCCAGAATCCGGTCAAGCGCCGTCGGTGCCCCACCACGCTGGAGGTGACCAAGCGTGCAAGCACGCGTTTCTTTTCCGGTAAGCTTTTCGAGACGATGGGCGACGATGTCACCAATTCCTCCAAGCCGAACCTCTCCGCCGGCATTGTCGTTCATGGTCACCAGCTCGCCGTCGGGCAACTTGGCACCCTCTGCCACCACGACCAGCGTACTGTGGTAACCTTGCGCATCGCGCTGACGGATCACTTCTGCGACCTTTTCGGTGCCGAAGGCAATCTCGGGCAACAGGATAATATTGGCCCCGCCCGCGATCCCGCCCCAGAGAGCGATCCAACCGGCATGACGTCCCATCACTTCCAGAACCATCACGCGTTTGTGACTTTCGGCAGTGGTGTGAAGACGGTCGAGGGCATCGACCACCGTGCTCACGGCGCTATCAAAGCCGAATGTCATGGCCGTCGCCTGTAGGTCGTTATCGATCGTTTTCGGCACGCCGATGATCGGCCAGCCTTCGCGATAAAGCTGAAGTCCGGTGGTCAACGAGCCATCGCCACCAACGATGATCAGCGCACGGATCTCAAGCTGATCGAGTGTCCGCTTTGCCTTCGCGATGATCTGAGGCGGAACCTCCGAGACATTGCCCTTGCCGATCTTGGCTGCAAAATTCCCCTTGTTCGTCGTGCCTAGGATCGTGCCGCCAAGTTTGACGATCCCAATAGTGTCCTTTGGCTTGAGAACTTTGTAGTCCCCGGGAGGAAGGAGTCCTTCGAAGCCATCTTTGAAACCGATGACTTCCCACCCGAGCTGGTCGGCTGCTCCCACGACTCCGTGAATCACGGCATTAAGTCCGGGGCAATCGCCTCCACTGTTTAGAATTCCGATTCTCATGATCAAGTTTGTTGGATGAATGTGTTCAAGGCTGCGGCTTAGCGTGGGTTCGGAACATGGAGGATCTCGCGTTTGCGATCCTTGACGGGAGCTCCCGAGTTGACCCACTGGTCATAGATTCCCCAGCCCGTGGGAATCAGTGCCCTGGCCCGACCGAAGCGATCCGGCGTATTGAGGAGCACGACGATGAGACGCCGGGGTGTCACGCCCTTGCTTCCATCCGCCTTGGGCCTAATGAGCGGATCACGCTCGACGGAGATCGAAACACACTCACCAGCCGCCTGAGTGGTTCCCGTTTTAACGCCAAGGATCACATCCGAAAGAAGCTCGTTCGTATTCTTGAGATTGAAAGCACGGACACCCTCGGCACCGGTGACGGAGACCTTTCGCTCCTTCTGCCGTGATACGAAGGTAAACCCTGGTCGGCGCATCGCGTAGATCGACAGCTTGGCCATGTCCGCCGCCGTCGAAAGGCCCGCCTTGCCATTGATCTCAAGACCATGCGGATTGATAAACTTGGTTTTCTTCATCTCAAGCGCCTCGGCGAGATGGTTCATTTCCACCACAAAAGCCCCAAGCGGGTCACCGGAGCGCCCTTTTCTCGCCAAAAACTCCCTGCCGACGTGGTCCGCAAGCGTCAGCGCCGCCATGTTGTCGGAGCCCAACAACGCGGAATACAGCGCATCGCGCAGCGTCAGACGCTCGCCGGGCTGCAGATTCATCGGATTTGCACCCGGACTGGTGGCCACCACCTGAGGCACGATTGCCTCCCGGGTATCCAGATCCACCCCAGCCGCTTCCGCCCAGTCCACGACCATCACTCCAGTCGCGATCTTGGTCAGGCTGGCCACTGGCCGCTTCACCGTTGAGTTCTTTGCAATCAACACCTTGCCGGAATGAGCCTCGACCACCATCATGGCATCATTTCCCTGTGCGGAAGCACGATCGGGGGTGAAAATACAGGCGACGGCAGCGAGGCAGAGAAAAGCACGAATCATGGGCAGCGGGGCGGAATGTAGCGTCCCGCCGCCCCGGCTCAACCCCAAAGCCTGAGCAATGCAAATCGCGCCTTGCCATGCCACGACCAGCCCTTAGCTTCCCGCCCGTCGGGGGGAACTTTCGGATCCGCAGAAAAATGGACGGAAGTCCCCGACTCTCAACACCGGGTCGCATGCGCGCCGCCCCCGGGTCTTTCTGGAGAATTCACCGTCCCGCTTCGCAAAGGTCGATTCTCCCCGGCAACAAAAAGCCGGAAGTCCCGCAGGGAAAGCCAACCGCCGATCAGAGTCATTTCCTATAACGACTCTGCCAGCGGAAACCGGACCACATGGACCCGCCAAAATGCAACAAATACATGTCAAACGAAACATCCGATAGCCGGGGAAACGATGGCCAACGCCGACGTTCCCGTGGCGGAAGAAATAGAAATCGCAGTCGCCGCACCCATCAGGACGGTAGCCCACGTAACGACAACCGCGAAGGCGGTCGGGAAGGCAACCGCGAGGGCGGTCGTCAGCGTAATGGTAACCGTGGTGGCAATCGCCGCGATGATCGCCGCGAGGGTGAAGTCCGCACACGCGAACGCCGTCAACCGAAGCCCGCACCCCTTACTTGGTGGCAGAAGCTTCTCAAGGCCATTGGGCTCTACAAAGAGCCCGTTCGCCCAACCCGTGCCAGCAGGTCCGAACCGAAGTCCAACACCCGTGTTGCCAAGACGGAATCGGACTCAGCTGATTCAGCCGATTCGAAACCACGTGGCGAGCGCAAACCCCGCAGAGAACGTCGCGAGCGCAATGACAACGACGAACACCGTGAACGTCGACCACCGGAAAATGTCAATGTTGAGTCCAATCGACTCTACCTCGGCAACCTTTCCTACGAAGCCTCCGAGAGCGATCTCGAAGAACTCTTCAAGGGCATCGGCAATGTGCGCCGCGTCGAGATTGTTTACAACCGCCAGACGCATCGATCAAAGGGCTATGGCTTCATCGATATGATGAATCAGGACGAAGCCAAGCGCGCCGTGGAAGTCCTCCATGACCAGTTCTTCATGGGACGCCGTCTCGTGGTGAACGGTGCCAAGTCGCAAGGCCCGGCCGATGGCGAAGATGAGGATTCCAACGAATCCAACGAGAGTTCACCCGCCGCCGCTAAAGCGCCGGTGGTGGAGGAAGCAGCCGCTGTGGTTGAAGCACCAGCAGCCGAAACCGAAGCAGTTGTGGAAGAAACTCCGGCAACGGAGGGAACTCCAACGGAGGAACCAAAGGCCTAAGCCGATCATTCAAATTCCACGCTCCGCCCGCTTGTCCGGGCGGAGCGTTTTTTGTTTCATCCCGGCACGCCATGACTTCCCCCCAAACGATCTACCTCTGCGGACCGACCGCCTCCGGCAAGAGCTCACTTGCCATCGCGCTCGCGCAGGAACTGGGCGGTGAAGTCGTGAATGCTGATGCCTTTCAGCTCTACCGTGGGCTCGAAACCCTTACCGCTGCGCCGAGCTCTGAGGAACAAGCGGCCGTTCCTCACCACCTTTACGGCGTTCTCGATCCCGATGAAACCTGCGATGCCATGCGCTTCCGCGAACTCGCCTTGCCGGTCATCGCGGAAATCACCTCCCGCAAGGCTGTCCCCATCGTCACAGGCGGATCCGGGCTCTACCTGAAATTCCTCACCCATGGCCCCTCACCTCTGCCCACCGGGGATCATGCCTATCGCGAAACCCTCGCCGCCCTTTCCCTCGAAGATCTCGCATCCCGGCTCCAATCACTCGACCCCGTCGAAGCCTCCCGCACCGACCTTCAGAACCGCCGCTACCTCACCCGGGCGATTGAAATCTGCGAGCTGAGCGGACAGCGCTGTTCCGAACTCCGCGATCGCTGGGAGAGCATCACGAAAGATGTCTCCGCCAGCCTCTCTGGAATCTTTATCCAACGCGAACGCCCGGACCTCCATCGACGGATCAATCTCCGCACGACCCGGATGCTCGATGCCGGCGCGGTCGATGAAGTCCGCCATCTCGCAGATCCATCATCCACCTTTGAGAAAGCGATCGGCTTCCGTGAAATCACCGCCTTGAACGAGGGACGCATCAACCGCTCGGAATGCATTGACCGGATCCGTGCGGCCACCCGCCAGTATGCCAAACGGCAGGAGACCTGGTTTCGCCGCGAAGCCTGGCTGCACCCGCTCATCTGGGCACCTGATACCCCTGCCCCTATCGAGAGAGCCCTCGAATGGCTGGCACAAGATTGACTTGATCCCGCTCTATCAGGTTTTGACGAGTCGCCAAAGCGTGTCCAAAATACTCACATGCAAGCCGCGCAGTTCGAGCACGCCGTCGAGAGTATTCTCAAGCGAGACAAGCGATTCGACCCCCACGCCTACCTTTTCCTGAAGGACTCCTTGGACTTCACGCTCAAGCGTGCGGCCGAGTCCAATGATGGCCATGCCCGCCACGTATCCGGCCAAGAGCTGCTTTTCGGTTTCCGCGATCTCGCACTTCAGGAATTCGGCCCGATGTCCGGCACCCTGATGGCCGAGTGGGGGCTCACCTCATCCCGCAACATTGGTGAAATGGTCTTCCTCCTCATTGAGGAGCAAATGTTCGGACGGCAGGACTCCGACACCATCGAGGACTTCGAAAACGTCTTCGACTTCAAGGAGGCCTTCGTTGCCCCTTTCCTTCCTCAGCGAAGCACCGCGAGGCGTTGACCTTCGGGGCTAGGCCAGCACCTCTTCCAGCAGGGCAACCATCTCTGCCGCCGCGCGTTGACCCTTCTCCATCACGTCGTGATGGTCCAGCTTGGCACCTAGCATCCCGGCCGCCCAATTCGTCAGACAAGAAAAGCCTAACACCTCCATGCCGAGAGCCCGTGCCTGAATCGCCTCGAGCACGGTGCTCATGCCGACTGCATCCGCCCCCAGAGTGCGCAGCATCCTGACCTCCGCCGGGGTTTCATACTGCGGACCTCGCAGCCCGGCATAGACACCTTCATTCAGAATCATCCCTCGATCCGCCGCCTTCTCACGAACCACCTCCCGCCAGCTCTTGCTGTAGACCTCGCTCAGATCAATAAACTGCGGCTCGCCTTCAAGTGGTGAGGTGCTTGTGAGATTCAGGTGATCGGAAAGCATCATCCACGATCCTACCTTAAACCCGGAATTCACCGAACCTGCTGCATTGGTTAGAATCACCTTGCTTACGCCTTGTCGATGCATCCAACGGACTCCTGCCGTCACCTTCTTCGCCGAGTGGCCTTCGTAAAGGTGGACCCGTCCCCTCATCAAAATCACATCGCGACCGGCGAAGGTGCCAGTGAGAAAGCATCCTTCGTGACCTGGCACCGTTGAAGTAGCCAAACCCACTTCCGAAAACGGAACCGACTCACTTACCTCGACCTGATCCGCCAGAGAGCCCAAGCCAGAACCCAAGACCAATCCGATTGCGTCACTCATCAGGCCATTGAAGCTTCCCTCCCTGAGAAGAGCACTCCCAAAATGCGGGTGCAGGAAGAACCCGGATCAATCACAGACCACCACTTACGGTTTTGGTCCGACAGCCTCGTAATTCGTTTCCTCCTAGTCGATAGCGTCAATGATGCGAGGCATCACCCGCGCCACTGGGGATGTGAATGCTTGCGACCATGTCCTGAACGTCCTGCGGTGGTGCCGGGGTGAAAGCACTAACGACAAAGGACAATCCGAAGTTGATCAGCATGCCGACGAAGCCGATCCCTTCCGGCTCGATTCCGAATAACAACTGCTCCTTATGGCCGCCTAGGAATTGGAAGTAGAGGATATAGCCGATGGTGAAGGTGATGCCGGCGAGCATGCCAGCCATCGCTCCCTCTCGGTTCATGCGCTTGTAGAAGATTCCGATCAGCAGAGTCGGGAAGAACGACGAGGCCGCAAGACCGAAGGCGAAGGCCACTGTCTTGGCGATGAATGCGGACGGAGGGTTGATCCCAAAGTAGGTAGCCACTGCCAAGGCCATGAACGAGGCAATGCGAGCATAGCTCACTTCTTCCTTATCACTCAACTCCGGCTTGATAATCTTTTTCATCAGGTCGTGCGAGATGGAGGTCGAGAGCACTAGCAAAAGTCCAGCGGCCGTGGAAAGCGCGGCGGCAATGCAGCCAGCCATCAGCAAGGCGATCACCCACTTGGGCAGGTTCGCCATGCTGGGGTTTGCCATGACCATAATGTCATTACCAAACCACAGTTCGTTAGGATTCGAGTCGTCGGCCTTGTTGGCCAGTAGACGTTCTCCGCTTGGTCCGACACGCTGATTTTCAGGGGCATCGTAGGCGGGGTAAGAAGGAGCGCCACCTTGGAAGACCGCGTCGGTTTTCGCCTCGGACTTCCCAGGACCAGAATACTGGATTTTCCCATCGCTATTCTTGTCAACCCAAGCCATCTGGCCGGTCGCCTCGAACTCCATGAACCAGGCCGGCACCTCGCTGTAGCTGGTGCCGTTGAGCTTCTGAATCAAGTTCACCCGGGCAAAGGCTCCGATGGTAGGAGCAGTGAGATAAATGACGGCAATAAACAGCAGCGTCCAACAAGCGGAAATTCGCACCGCTCTCACGCTTTTCACCGTGAAGAAACGAACAATAACGTGCGGCAAACCGGCGGTGCCGCACATCAGCGCCGCAGTGATGCAGAACATGTTTACCGTCGAAAGTTTTCCAGACGTGTATTCCGCAAAGCCTAACTCGGTGTTGATGCTATTCAGCTTTTCCAGGAAAGGGACAGTTTCGGTACCAGCCGTGAAGTTGCCGATCAGACCCAGCTGGGGGATAAAATTGTTCGTCAGTGCGATGGCGATGAAGATGGCGGGAATCGTGTAGGCAAATGCCATGACGCAGTATTGGGCGACCTGAGTGTAAGTAATGCCCTTCATCCCGCCGAGTCCTGCGTAGAAGAAGACGATGGCTGCTCCGATGATCACGCCGGCGGGAATACCGATTCCGAATAGCTGGGAAAAAACCACGCCAACGCCCCGCATCTGCCCCATGATGTAGGTCATGCAAATAAAGATGGCGCAGACGACTGCCACGCCACGCGCGAACTTCGAGTAATAACGATCGCCGATAAAGTCTGGCACCGTTGCTTTCCCGAATTTCCGCAAATAGGGAACCATCAGAATGGTCAACAACACGAAACCACCGGTCCAACCCATCAGGAAACGTGAGGCGTCGTAGCCGCTGATCGCCACCGTCCCAGCCATTGAGATGAAGGTGGCGGCAGACATCCAATCCGCTGCGGTGGCCATCCCATTTGCTAGAGGCGAAACACCACCCCCTGCGGTGTAGTAATCAGAGGTCGAGGCTGCACGGCTCTTAACGGCGATCCAAATGTAAAGCGCGAAGGAAAGGCCAATGAAAACGAAATTAAGCGTGTCTTGGGTCATCTTAAGGAGTCTTTGTTACTTGCTTTCCGAGTAGCCGTGCTTGGCATCGAGGCGATTCATCAGGAAGGCGTAAATGACCAATAAGAAAATGAAGCTGATGATCGATCCTTGCTGCGCCATCCAGAACCCGAAGGGCGCGTGGCCGACAGACGGGGCGTTGGCGTCCAGCCAATCGCGGAATAAGATCCCGCATCCGAAGCTAACCATGAACCAGGCAACTAACAGGCAAAGGACGATGTGCAAACAGGCCCGACGGTGGGCCAGAGGATGGTCGATTTTCATCAATACGATAGGTGGGTTTTGAGAGGATCGTCAGACGCCTGATGCCGATTGGGAAAAGGATCGCAGGCGCTAGAACACGGCGACGCTAGCTTTCCTCCTGACCTTGCCAAGATTTTCCTTTTCCCGTTTGGGGATTCAGGGGCATTCAGCTACTGCCGTTCCAGAAGCTTCTCTTGGATCCGAGCGGCTAGTGCTTCCATGTGGGGCACTTCCGCACCGGCTTGTTTGGCTTGTCGCAGAGGCTCAGCCCAGATCGCGTCGAACTCGACCTCCCGGCCCTCGACGTAGTCGATCATGCTGGAGGGACGGTAGGCCTCCATGCACTTGGTCCTATCAATTTCAAAATCAATCACCGTAGGATCGATCTCGTATCCAAGCGCCCGCGCTGCCGAAATCACATTCTCCATGATGGATCGAACCTCGGCCTCGATCTTCGGATCAGCGAGTAGCCGATCGGTCGTAACGCCCCCTTCCGTAATCGAAAGACCATTGAACGGTGTGTTCCAAACCAGCTTCCGCCATTGCGCGGCCTTGAGATCGTCGGAAAACTCCGCCGGAACATTCGCCGCCTTGAAGCGCCTAACAAGCTCTTCGGCGCGAGCACCACCAGACTCTACCAGCCATTCACCAATCGTCACCTTTCCTCCCGCCGTGTGCTTGACAAAACCTTCCGACAGTCGATTGAGACAAACAAAACACAATCCCCCCAGCACCCGCTCAGGCCCAATAATCTCCGCCAAGCGCTCACAGTTCCCGAGACCATTCTGCAAGGTCAGCACCTGCGTCCCTCCATGACAAAGAGGCGGAATCACGGTCTCTAACAGATCGTTCGCCGTTGCCTTCCAAGCAACGATGATCAAATCCACCGGGCCAATTTCCTCCGCCGTCCGGAAGGTCTTCACCGGATGAAGCGCGGCATTCCCATGCACACTCTCAAGTCGGATCCCCTTCTCCGCCACCACCTCGAAATCCGAGCGCAGGAGAAAACTCACATCCTCACCATTCAGCGCCAGCCGAGCCCCGTAGTAGAGCCCCACCGCACCCGCACCCACGACCGCAATTCGCTTCATCTTAGAGACCCCGGTATTCGCTTGCCAACTGCTTGGCCATCTTCACCGTGTTGCGGTGAATCTTCGCCGTGAACTCACTCTGACGATTGAATCCACCCCCATAAAGTACCGCCACCGGCACCTGATTTCCCAAGAAGGCACGGAGCAACACCTCGTCGCGACGCGCCAGGTCCTGCACTGAAAGATACATCTCACCAAAGCGGTCATTTTGATGGTTGTCCGCCCCGGCCACCCAGATGACCAGATCTGGCGAAAATACATCGAGCGCCGCCGCCAGCGTGCTGAAAAGCTGCTTCAAATACATGCCCCCTTCGACATAGCGGACCGTCTCCACGTCCATCGAGCTCCCAATCCTCTCCTCCTTGGAAAATCGACCCACATGGATCGAGTAGGTGTAAACCCGGGGATCATTCGCCAAAATGGCCGCCGTTCCATTTCCCTGATGCGCATCGGTATCCACCACCATCACCCGAATCCCGGGCTGCCGCATCTGCAAGTCGCGAATCGCCACCGCGACATCGTTGAACACATTGTAGCCCTCACCGTGATTGCTGAAGGCGTGATGCGTCCCACCAGCAAGACAAACCGCCACCCCTTCCGCCAAAGCCGCATAGCACGTCTGGCGCGTCGCCTCCACCTCCGTCGCACTTCGCTGGTAGAGCTTCCCGCTAACCGGCAAACCAAGCTGCATCTGCTCTTTCGTGTCGAGCTGGCCGCGATAAATCCGCGTGAGATACGCAGGATCGTGCACCGATTGAAGCACCTGCTGCGCCGCCTGTCCGACCTCAATCACCTCCTCAGGGCGCAGGATTCCGCCTTGAAGGAGCATGTCCTTGGATTCGCGGAACTTCGCCATCGGAAACGGATGTCCTAAAGGCAATTCCAGCTCCAGGTTCTGTGAATAGAAGCAACGCATCGGGCACCGCTACGCAACCACACATGCTCTTCCTTGCCTAATGAAATGTCCGGATCGACCGCTGATTTCCCGCTCCTCACTAACCTTGCATCTCTCAGCGATCATGCCCACGCTGATTTGGATATCCATGAGCCTGTCCGCCCTCGACCTTTTCACCATCGGTATCGGTCCCTCATCCTCCCACACCGTTGGCCCCATGCGTGCCGCATGCCGCTTCGTCCGGGATCTGGAAGCTTCCGGGCTCGCCGCTCGCACCGCACGCCTGCGCTGCGATCTCTACGGCTCGCTCGCTGCCACCGGAAAAGGTCACGCTACCGATTCCGCAATTCTGTTAGGCTTCCTCGGCGAGGAGCCGGAGACCATCGCCATCGATGCCATCCCCGCTCAACTCGCAGCCATCCGGAGCGGCCAACTCCGGCTCCCGAGCGGCCACGAGATCGACTTCGACGAAAAGCGGGACCTCGATTTCAAGCGACTCAAACCCCTCCCGCTGCATCCCAACGGCATGCATTTCACCGCCCTCGACCAAGATGGCCAGGCGCTCGCAGATGCCGTGATCTACTCGCTCGGCGGCGGCTTCATCGCCAGCGAGGAGGAAATGAAAACCCCACCGCCTCCAGAAACCTTTCAGCCCTACCCTTTCACAAGCAGCCTCGAACTGATGGCCCATTGCGAAAGCCACGACCTCTCGATCTCAACGCTACTCCTCGCCAACGAAAACGCCCTCCGCCCTGAAGCTGAGACCCGCTCCCGCCTTGATGACATCTGGAACGCCATGCAGGCCTGCGTCAAACGCGGCTGCGAAGCCGAAGGCCTGCTCCCCGGCGGCCTGAAAGTGACCCGACGCGCCAGGGCCATCCATGACAAGCTCCGCAACTCGCCCGAAGCTTCCCTCTCCGACCCCCTGACGGTCCTTGATTGGGTCAATCTCTACGCGCTCGCCGTCAATGAAGAAAACGCCGCCGGTGGGCGCGTCGTCACCGCCCCCACCAATGGTGCCGCCGGCATCATCCCCGCCGTGCTCCACTACGCCGTCCGCTTCCGCCCGTCCCCCCACCGCGATGCCGTCCACCGCTTCCTTCTCACTGCTGCCGCCATCGGCATGCTTTACAAGCGAAACGCCTCGATCTCTGGTGCCGAGGCCGGCTGCCAGGGCGAGGTCGGAGTGGCCTGCTCAATGGCCGCCGCCGGCCTCGTCGAATACCTCGGAGGCATACCCAAGCAGGTCGAAAACGCCGCTGAAATTGGCATGGAGCACAACCTCGGTCTCACCTGCGACCCCGTCGGTGGTCTTGTGCAAATCCCCTGCATCGAGCGCAATGCCATGGGCTCCGTAAAAGCCATCAACGCCGCCCGCCTCGCCCTCGCTGGCGACGGATCCCACTTCGTCTCCCTTGATAAGGTCATCAAAACCATGCGTGACACCGGCCGCGACATGAAAACCAAATACAAAGAAACCTCCCGAGGCGGTCTAGCAGTCAACGTCGTCGAGTGCTGAGAGGGCCAAGGGACCCACATGGGGAAAAGGGCGTTCCCGCCCTGTCGAGCTACCGAGCGAGCGCTGCTCCTCCCCTGTCGCCGTGTGCTAGTTCCCGCGCATTTTTTCCCGCGCTGAAATTGAGCCGTTGCCTCATTCCTGCACCCAAGTCGCCTGACCTTCACTTGTCTCATTTTCTTCCTTGCCGCTCCATCTCCCGTCTTGCCGGACACCCTACCACCACCCTTAATCCTGCGCGTGAGCGAAGCTGTAACCGAAAAGCCCCAAACCCCCGGCCCCATCCGTCGGCTCTACAACTGGACCATTTCCTGGGCGGACCGTCCCGGTGGGACCTGGGCGCTTTTCCTGATCGCTTTCGCGGAATCCTCGTTTTTCCCGATTCCACCGGATGTGTTGCTGCTCGCGCTGTGCTTCGGTGCTCGTGAGAAGTGGGCCAAGTATGCGCTGGTTTGCACCGCTGGCTCAGTGCTCGGTGGGATTCTGGGGTGGACGATCGGCTGGGGGCTTGCGGATACCGTCGCTAGGCCTCTGCTCGGACTCTTCGATCCCAGCGGGCACACTCAGGTGAGAATCCAGGACTGGTACACCGAATACGGCTTTTGGGGCATCCTGCTCGCGGCCATTACACCGATCCCCTACAAGGTCTTCACTGTGGCTTCAGGGATGTTCCACTACAGCTTACCGATGCTGATCGTCGCTTCGATTGTCGGGCGCGGTTTCCGCTTCTTCGTCGTCGCCGGCATCATCCGCATCTTTGGCCCAGCCGTCCGCCCCTTCATCGAGAAGCACCTCGAATGGTGCTTCCTAATCGGCGGAGTGCTGCTGGTTGGCGGATTCATCGCGATCAAGTATCTGCGCTGAGCTCCGGCGCACAGGCGAATCACCTCAAGCCCCTCGGCCCGGCTTTCTTTGGCTTGTCAAAGACCAGGTAGCTGAGGCCCGTGGTGCGACCGCCCTTCATATTCGCTACCTTCATCTTCTGCAAGGTGTAGCTGCCGTCCGGCAGGCGCATGATGTCGTCCACCAAGAATTCCTTCCGAAGATCGCCCGTGCGATCGTGCCCGCGAATTTTCATGAAGGCCCCGAACTTCTTGTGGATCCAGACATACACCACGCCGTAGGCCCCGGCTTTCGAGGGATTATTGAGACGGATCTTCCAGCAATCCTCGCCTTTCACGTTCTCGGATCTCTCTAGAATCGGACTCGGCCAGTAGAAGAAGCGCAGCGAGAGGTCTTCGAAGCTCAAGTCCGTGCCCGCGACCGGATCCGCCAGCTTGTTATCTGGAAACTGGGTCGTTTTGGCCCCATCGATCGAAAAAAGGTCATACTGATCCTTGCCGAGCCGCATGTGGAAAATCTGCCAAGGCCCTCCTTTGATCGAATACTGGAACTGGATATTTTTCCCCTTGAGAAAAAGCATCACGTCCGCCTTGTCACCGCCGCGCTTCTCCAATGTCCCCTGAAGGTCGTTGTTTTGAAGCGTCGCCGCGATCCGGGCGCGCTCGATGATTTGGGCGGCGTCCTGCGCGAGTGCCCCCGGCATCCAGGCGGCAAAGGTAAGGAGGGAAAATACGAAGTGTTTCATGCTTGAGCGAAGTCTCATCTTCCCCGATCCGACGCGCAAGCGGCTTGTGACATTCAAAAAGTTATTCCCTGGCCTGTCCTTTTTCCAAAATAAACGCATTGAGGCTTGCCGGAAAATCGAGGGCGCAATTTGATGCTGCGTAACATTTCCGTTGCTTTCCCCAACCCCTATGAGCTTACGCACTCAGCTATCGGACATCCTGCCGTCCCTCCTCCCCAACAATCCAGCGAAAGCCATCAAGGGAACCGAGCTCATCCGCCTTGTCCGCTTGCAGCTTACCGGGAACTACTCGGATGCCTCGCTGCGCTACCATTTTTCGATCATGTCCTGCGATCCGGGCTCGCCGATCGCTAAGGTGGAAAAGGGTCAGGGCTATTACCGCCGCTCGGCACCCGTTCCCGCGCTTTCCGGGGCGCAGGAGCTGGTTTCCCTGAGTCAGGGTCGCCTCGATGACCTGAACTCCGACCGAGGAGCCGTCGATCACGCGCTTGAACGTGTTAAAAAATTCCGTGCCATCGTGCGCCGCTACAACGAAATCAATGGGCGCTTTCCCTTTGAGTTTCGCGAGGCCTTTTCGTCGGGCTCCCCTCTGGGAAACCTCTGGAAATACCCGGAAGTCGCGGTTGTCGACTGGCAGACCGGCGATGACCCAGATGAAGGCATGGCATTGGACGCCAAGATGCTGGCCATGAAGCAACGCCTCGGCCTGCCCCCTTTCCGCCTCAGCGGCGCGCGCCTGCGGATCCAGTCGACCCTCCACAGCTACCGCGAGGACTTTTTCCAAGCCTTGTCCGCCTCGATGTGGACCCAAGGCGGTGACCTGATCTACGCCGCCCCGATCGAAGACGAGGCGCTGGCGGATGGTCTTCGCGCCCTGAATGCCACTTTCGGCGTCGGAGTGATCTCTTTTGGACTGAGTATCGAGGTCCTCGACGATCTCCCCCGCGCCGCTAATATCCTGAATGCGCATCCAAAGGAAACGGAGGCCTTGATGGAGCGCATCGATTTCAATCGGATCGCCGCGCCGCGTTACCGTCAGCATATCGATTGGTCGCTGCTCGATACTCTCCGCCGCGACAGCGCCGAGACTACGAAATTGATCGAGTGGCTGGCCGCTTGTATTGAAAAGGGTCGAGCCGGGCCGCTGGTCGACTGAAGGGAGTCAGGGCGTTTCCGCCCCGTCGAAGGGGTTGGGCGGACATCGCCTCCCTCTTGCATCCACGCTTAGGATCTTTCACTCGTCATTTCTTAGTTCCATCAGGACAGGAATGCCCCTGCTCCATTCCGCAATTCCAATAACGGACAGGCTTTTTCATCGCATCTTCACGACAACTTCCAATACTCCCGCCCTACTCTCCCTTAGAAATAGGACATGGAATTTGCTTCTGAAACCGAAATCGCCGCAGCGGGCAAACACATCCGCTCACTCAGCGCCGCCCTCAATCAGGTTCTCTTCGGCCAAGAGGAACTCATCGATCTCGTCCTAACCGGCGTGCTCGCCCGAGGCCACATCCTCCTCGAAGGTCTCCCTGGCTTGGGGAAAACCGAGCTGGTCAAGGGACTCTCGAAAACCCTGCGGCTTGGCACCAAGCGTGTACAGTTCACCCCCGACCTCCTGCCCGGCGACATCACCGGTAACCCGGTGCTTCAGGAAGTCGATGGGCAACGCTCCTTCGTGTTCCAGCCCGGCCCGCTTTTCACCAACATCGTCCTCGCCGACGAAATCAACCGCGCTTCGCCGAAAACCCAGTCCGCCCTGCTCGAAGCGATGCAGGAACGGCGCGTCACGGTGCTCGGTGAAGGTCATGAACTTCCGAAGCCCTTCTTCGTCCTCGCGACCCAGAACCCGATCGAGCTCGAAGGGACCTACCCGCTTCCCGAGGCCCAGCTCGACCGCTTTCTTTTCAAACTCGAAGTCACTCGGAATAACGTCGAAACCCTCCAGCGCATTGTCGGTCATCGCGAACTAGGCTCAGAGCCGGTGGTCGAGGCAATCATGGACGCGGAGCAACTCGACGAAGTCCTCAACCTCGTCCGCCGCATTTATCTTCCCGACGTGGTCGCCAACTACATCGCCCGAGTCGTCGATGGCACTCACCCCGGCCAATCGTCCGCCGCCCGTGGTATCCGCTACGGAGCCAGCCCCCGCGCGGCTCTCTCGCTCGCCTCCGCAGCCAAAGCCCGAGCTTTGATGAACGAACGCACCAACGCCTCTTTCGAGGACGTCAAATTTGTCGCCCCATCCGTCCTCCGCCACCGCATTGTGCTCGAATACAATGCCCGCGTCGAAGGCTTGACCAACAACGACATCGTCCGCTCGCTACTTGAAGAAATTCCGTTCCAAGCCGGCAGCACCCCCAAGACGATGACGTCCAACGCCTGACCGACACTCATCATGTTCCGCTACCTGTCCCTGATCATCGCGTTTCTGACGTTCCCTCTGATCGCCCAGGAACCCCTCTTTAGCCTATCCCCGCGGGCCACGCATCCTAAGGATAAAACCGATATCCAGGTCGACGCCTTGTTTTCCATGCCCGCCCCGACCGGCTACCTGCCGGTTCGTGTGACGGTCATGAATCAGCGGAAGTCCGACGGACAGATCACCATCAATGCCGTTTCTAACAGCGGCTCAGGTGGAGATGACAGCCGTGTCACTTCGGAATTCACCTTCGGCTCCGGAGAAGGAACGACCAGCACCCACGACCTTCTGGTTCCTCTAACAACTGTCCTTAGTTACGGTGGCTACGGAAGCGGATCGACGGTCAGTGTCACCATGAATGGCAGCTTCGGGCAAAACGACGGCAGCATTCAATCGAACTACGCCGACGATGCCTCGGCCGTGATGATGAGCGAAAAGCTCCACACGCCAAACGCCTCGATCCTCGACGCCGAACTCAATAGCAGTGGCATTCGATACAGCAGCCCGACCTTCGCCGGCCGATTCGATCCCATGCGGATGCCGGAAGACTGGCGGGCTTATAGCGGCTACGATGCCTTCCTGATGACCGACGACGACTGGAACAAGGTCGGCGCCGGAGCACGAAACGCGATCCTCCAGTGGTGTCGACTCGGCGGTGAGTTGACGGTCTACCGACTGAACAGCTCAACAAGTTACACCTCACTCGGCATCGACTCTAACGGCAAGGAATTTGGCTACGGAACGATTCACCTCGAATCGATCGCTCCATCTCTGGCCCTCGATGCCCCGAAACTCGTCAACCGCTTCCTGAAGGCCCCCGCCCTTCCGCCTCAGAACAAAAGCGTCCGCAACGACTACTCCGGATCCTGGCCGCTTCACACCAGCTTCGGAGCTCAGAAGTTTGCCTACGGGATTTTCATCGTCGTCTTGATCGGCTTCGGCGTGCTCGTCGGCCCGGTCAATCTTTTCGTCTTCGCGAAATCCGGACAACGCCACAAGCTCTTCATCACCACTCCGATCATCTCACTCGGAACCAGCGCCCTTCTCATCCTTCTTATTCTTCTAAAAGACGGCACCGGTGGTCGCGGTGAACGGATCGCGCTCATTGAAGTTCGGCCTGACTCCGGTGAAAACAACGCCTACGTTCTTCAGGAGCAAATCAGCCGCACCGGTGTCTTGCTTGGCGGTTCCTTCGAACTCGACGAGTCCGCCGCCATCACGCCCGTCCCCATTGCCCAAAGTGCCTGGGCACGACTCACTCCATCCAACGAAGGTGGCGGCATGCGCTACACGGCAAACTTCGAAGACGGCAAGCTCGCGGTGACCGGCGACTGGTTCCAGAGCCGCTCAGAACAAGGCCAGTTCATCCGCTCGGTGATCCCGACTCGCGGGCGCATCGAAATCAAAGCCGTTGGCGGTGCCCCCGTGCTCCTCTCGACCTTCGATTTCCCCATCGAGTCGCTCTACTACGTGGACCGAAGCAAAGGCTACTGGCTCGCCACCGATCTCAAGCCCGGCACCAACACGACCTGCACGCCAATCAATGAGTCCGACTACAAGTCCGCGATTCGTGAACAAGCCAGCAAGCTCGGTGACCGCAACCGCCGAACCCTCAACACCGCCGCTCTCCGCCCCGACCACTACGTCGCCATCGCCAGCGAAGCTCCCGCCGTCGAGACCTTCGATTCGATCAAATGGATCAACACCCACACCATCCTCACCGGCCCTACGCTTCGCTAAACTTTAAAATTCAAACTCTAAACTTCAATGAAGAGCTACGACCCGAGTGGAAATGAGAAACCTTATGATCTGGAGGAGCGGACTTATCAATTCGCACTGGACGTTCGATTATTTCTCAAAGATCGGAAATGGGATCCTGTCTCGTGGCCGGATGTACGGCAGCTGCTGCGCTCTTCAGGATCGGTTGCTGCGAATTACGTCGAAGCCATCGAAGGAATAAGCATCGATGACTCCCTCTACCGCTATCGGATCTCCAAAAAGGAAGCACGTGAATCCGGTCTCTGGCTAAGATTGCTCGAAGACTGCAACGAGCTCAATCAAGCCGCGACCGAAGGACTCAACTCCCTACTCGACGAGTCCAACCAGCTCGTCCGCATCCTTGCCTCGATCATCAACAATAAATCCGCCAGCCCCCAAGGCGACTAAGCTCCCTCGACTCGTTAAACCTTCAATTTGAGGTTTAGATTTTAAAGTTTAAAGTTTCCATGTCCGACGCAGCAATCAGAGTTCACAATCTCTACCGATACTTTGGGCAACTGAAGGCGGTGAACGGGATTTCGTTTGAGATCCCCCATGGTTCGGTCTGCGGATTTGTCGGCGCGAATGGCGCTGGCAAGACCACCACGATGCGAATTCTCGCCTCGCTCGACTACCCGACGATGGGCGTGGCCGAGATTTGTGGAATCAACGTCGTCCACCACCCGGAAGAAGTCCGTCGCTTGATCGGCTGGATGCCGGACCACTTTGGAAACTACGATCACATGACGGTGCTCGAGTATCTCGACTTCTACGCGCGTGCCTTTGGATACGATGGAAAAGAGCGTCGCACGCGGGTTCAGGAGGTCATGGAGTTCACCGACCTAATTCCCCTCGCCGATCGCTTTTCTAACAAGTTATCGAAAGGCATGACTCAGCGGCTTTGCCTTGGGCGCTCGCTCCTTCATGACCCGCAAGTCCTGATCATGGACGAGCCGGCTGCTGGTCTTGATCCGAAGGCTCGGGTTGAGCTGAAGCACCTGATTCGAGTGCTCGCCCAGGAAGGGAAAACGATTTTCATCTCCTCCCACATTCTCTCCGAACTCGGCGAAATGTGTGACTCACTGCTTTTCGTCAACAACGGAAGGATCGTCCACCATGGCGACTCTGACTCGCTGAAGCATGGCACCGATGCTGGTGGCGGTGTGCTTTACGACGTGCAAGTCGTCGGCGATCCCCAAGCCGTCTCCGATTGGTGCGTGATCAATCCCCACGTCGAGTTCCTCGAATCGCGCAAGCAAGGTGGCCGCATCCGCATCGACACCACGGCTCCGGAAAAAGCTGCCGAAACGCTCGCACGAATGGTCAAGGATGGCCTGAAGGTCGTCGAATTCCACAAAGAACAAAGAAATCTCGAAGATGCCTTCATCGACATGCTCGGCCGCCTCGACCGCGGCGAAAGCGCCCAACCCGAAGTCGCACGGCCATCCGGACCAAGCTTCAGCCCGCCACCTGTCAACAACTGAGGCCTGCTCCCATGTCCGAAGCCATCGCCACGCCAGTCGTGCCCGACGAACCAAGCGGTTTCGTCACCGACAAACTTTCCGATTTTTCGGACAAGCTCTCGCCGATGCTGGTGAAGGAGCTGCGTCAGGGTCTGCGCGCGAAGACCTTCGTGATCGTCTTTCTCACGCTTCAAGGGCTGCTCGGATTGGTGCTCCTCGCCTCGCTCGGCGGAGCAGGTTCCCCTCAGGATGCCGGGCATAACATCTCGGGTATTATCTTTATGTTCTTCTCGCTCGCGGTATTGGTGATCCAGCCCATTCGCAGCATCGGCACCCTCCATCGTGAGGTCCAAGGAAACACGATCGAACTCATGGTGCTCACCCGCCTGAGCGCCTGGAAGATCGTCCTCGGAAAATGGATCGCCATCGTCGCCCAGTCCGCCCTCTTGTTGGCTGCTGTCATCCCCTATCTTATTCTTCGATACTGGTTCGGCGACATGAACCTCTTCGGCGAACTCGTCCTTCTGGCGCTCGTTTTTCTAAGCTCTGCCATCGCGACAGCGATCGTCGTCGGGATTTCCTGCCTGCCATCCGTCATCATTCGCGGACTGCTCCCACTCATTACCGCCGCCATCGGCCTTTTCGCGATTCCCGCGCTTTGCTTTGATCATGAGTTCGAGGATCTTGTCTCGATCGCTTCGATGCAAAGTTCGCAGGATTTCTGGGGTGTCATTGCTTTCGTTTTATCAGGTTGCTACGTTGGCTGGACAGCAATGGGTATCGGAGCTTCACAGATCGCACCGGCGGCGGAAAACCACAGCACGCCCAAACGCCTCGCCTGCCTCGCGCTTCTAGCACTCATCCTCATCGTCTCCCTCTTTGCCAAGCCTGGAATCTACTACCTGCTTGGCCTCGTCTTGGTTCTCGGCATCCCCGCTATCGTGATGGCTCTGAATGAACCGATCGCACTGCTTCCTCCCATCTGCACACCGTTCCTAAAAAAGGGCACAGCGGGAATCATCGCAGGACGTTTTCTCTACCCGGGATGGCCGAGCGGTGTGCTTTTCACGGCGCTCTTGGTGGGTCTCGCTTCCCTGATCCTAATCTTCGGCGGCGACAGCGCGCTGACGTCGGACGATCTCACCGTAATCACCGCGATTCTTGGCTGCCTGCTGATGCCCGCCGCTCTGATGTCATTCTTTGACAAAAAGATCTCGAACCGTTTCACCTTCTACTTGCTCTTCATTGTCTCGCAGTTGGTTCTAACGATGGTTCTGGCCTACATTGCCGATGCTCTGCCTGAAGACCAACGCGGCTTCCTGTGGCTCTTCAGTTGGATCCCGATGACCTTCTTCACCATGAACGAAATGCCTCGCTCGTTCGATCCCGCACAACTTTGGCTCGTCTCCATCGGTGCCGCTCTGACCTACGGATCCATCCTTTTCATCAACGCCATCATTCGTCTCCGCGCGATTCGAGAAGTGGAAAATGAATGCCTCGAACACCTCAAGACATGACCCACGAAGAACTCAGTCACTGTCATTCGCGCGCACTGGCCACCGCCGGTCGCTTGCGCCTGCCACTGCGCTCGCGGGTTTGGAAGGGCCAGGCCGGTGAGTTCGCTGGAGCCGGTGTCGGTTCTTCGCTCGATTTCCAGGATCACCGGACCTACGTCCCCGGCGACGATCCACGCCACATCAACTGGCAAGCGTATGCGCGGACCGGCACCTACACGATGAAGCTCTATCGCGAGGAAGTCCGCCCGGTCGTCGATGTCGTCTTTGATGCCTCCGAGTCGATGTTCTTCGATCCCATCAAGGCCAAACGCAGCGCCGAGTTGTTCTATTTCGCCGTTGAATCCGCACGTCGCTCCGGTGCAGCAACCAGCGTTCACCTAGTGCGAGGCGATGCCGTTCGCCCGATTCCGAGTGACGTGATCGGAGTCCACCGCTGGCTTGAAGAAATCCGATCGATGCCCGTCACGGACCCCGCCGCCCCACCCGATGTCTCGCGCATTCAGTTTCGCCAGAATGCGATCCGCGTCTTCGTATCCGACCTCCTTTTCGCCGGTGACCCCACGCCGATCCTGCGCCTGCTTGCCGCACGACACGGAGCCCCCATCCTGCTCGCGCCATTTACAAAATCAGAATCCTCACCCGAGTGGGCGGGAAACTATGAGTTCGTGGAGGCCGAAAAAAGCACTCGCCATCAGCATCGGATCGAACCCTCAACCTTACGCCGCTACAAGGAAGCCTACGTGAATCATTTCGCACTCTGGAAAAACGCCGCAAGCCGACACCAAAGCGCCCTCGCACGCGTCGAGTGTGAGGCAGACCTCGAAACCTCGCTCTTCGCTGAAGCGCTTCCCTTGGGTGCCCTCGAAATCGCGAACTAAGTCCCCATGCTCACCCTCGCCAACCCACTCGGCCTTTGGGCACTGCTCGGCATTCCTGCCGTGCTGGCGATTCACTTTCTTCAGCGACAAGCCGTCGTCCTGCCGATCTCGACTCTCTTTCTGTTAGAAAAGACCCAGCGCGAATCGGCGAGTGGGAGACGCTTCGACCGCCTGATGAACTCGGTCCCGCTGTGGATGCAATTGCTCGCGGTGCTGCTTCTTACCTGGCTGCTTGCCGAGCCACGCTATCAGAAAGCACGCAGCACCCAGCGCGTTGCGATCGTGCTCGACTCATCCGCATCGATGTCGGTAATCAAGGATCAGGTCAAAGAGCGACTGATTGCCGTCCTGCCCGACCTCCAAGGCCCTGCCGCAGCGATCGAACTCACCGTGCTCGAAAGCGCACCGGGCAGAGAGCGCATCTACACCGGAGCCTCCATCGAAGAACTCTCGCTTGCCTTCGATGCCTGGCAGCCACGCGACGGACTAACCGATCCCTCGCAGGCGATTCGACTCGCCCGCTCGATCGTCGCCCGCGAAGGCATCGTCGTCTACATGACCGACACCCCCGCCGAATCCCTCCCCTTCGATGCTCGCCTGATTTCCCTAGGTGACAAAATCGAGAACGTCGGCATCACCGGCATCACCTTTGAAAAAAAGGAAGGTGCGGTGGTTTGGAGCGCACTTGTTAGAAACTATTCAGATGCCGAGGCAACGCGCACCTGGCGGCTTGAGTTTCCTGATGGGACAACGAGCGAGCCCAAGTCATTCGACATCGATCCCGGCTCCCTGATTTCCCTGCAAGCCGCCTTCCCCGCGCAAACTGATCGAGCTCGCCTCGTCCTTTCCGAGGATAAGTTCACGCTCGACGACGTCTTTCCAATGGTCGCCCCGACCCCCAAATCACTCACCCTTTTTTCATCGACCACCCCCGAGTTCTCGAAGCTCTCGGAGCGGATGATCAACTCGCTTGAATCCATCACTCCCAGCAACGATGCCGCCACCGCCGATCTCTCGCTGATCGCTTACGACGCCCTCGACCCAATGCTTCCCGATGGGAATGCCGTCGTCTTCGTGCAGGATTCCACCTCGGCGGGTTCCTATCTCAAAGGCGGCATCGTCGCCGAGGAACATCCACTGGTAAACGGCCTGAACTGGCAAGCCTTGCTTGTCCGCGAAACGATTCAACTCGAACGCCTCGCGAGCGATGACGTCCTCCTCTGGCAAGACACGCGCCCACTGATCTTCCTCCGTCAGATCGAAGGCAAGCCCGGCGAGCCCGTGAAGCGGCAGCTCTGCTTCAACTTCGACCTTCGACTGTCCAACGCCGCCAACCAGCCAGCCTTCATCGTTTGCCTCCACCGTTTCACCGAAAGCATCCGCGACTCGAAGATCTCTGGCTTCAGCGAGAACCTTGAAACCGGCCAACCGATCCAGCTCGCCGCCCGGACTTCCAGCGCGGAAAACCCGGCACCACCGATCATCGCCGCCGAGTTCGACGCCTCCGGCAAAACGATCGCTCGAAAAGAATACCCCGCTGCCGCCTTGGTCCGCTTCCCTGCTCCGCTCGAACCGGGTTTTCTAACAGTCACTCAAGGCGAGACTGCGCTACTCGATGCCGCTCTTCATTTCGCCGATACTCGCGAGGCGGACTTTGCCGCATGTGCCACCGCCGACACCCTCGACGTCGGCACGGCTGAAGCGGTCCAGCGACACACCGTCGAAGACCACTGGTGGAGAGCCTGGCTACTTCTCCTCATCGCCGCGCTGATCATCTCCTGGCGCTTCAGCCGCGAACGCGGTGCTGCCAGCACGAACCCTGATTACAAGTTTCACCCTGCCGACCACTGAGTTTCATGTCCTTTCACGCTCCAGAATGGTTTCTTCTCATTCCAGCCGCCATTTTCATCGGCTGGTTTTGGAAGGACTTGCGGCTCTTCTCGCCGCTGCGATTCATCCTGATCCTGCTTGCCGCCGTCACCTTGGCGGATCCACGCTTGGTGCTCCGCGAGGATTCGCTCGATCTTTGGGTGCTGTTGGATCGTTCGGACTCGACCGAGGATCTCGTCGATCAAGGCCTGCCCGAATGGCAGCGACTTCTTGAGAAAGCGAAGCCATCCCGGCGCGATCAACTGATCCTTCACGACTATGCTGCCGAGATCGTCGAGCACGGGAAAGACGGCGCTACGTTTACCGGGTCACGCAAGCTCACCAAAACCGGCCTCGCCCTCGCCCACGTCGCGGCCCTCGCAGAAGAAGACCGACCTGCCCGGGTGCTGCTTTTCACCGACGGCTTTTCCACCGAGCCCCTCACCGAAGCCGCCGCGCAACTCGAAGCACGCGGCATCCCGGTCGACTACCGCTTGATCCGCGATGAAACACTCGACGACTTCCGCGTTTCACGCATCGACCTCCCCGAGCGGGTCCAAGCCGGTGAGCCCTATCTCTTTTCGGTCACTGTCCGCGGCTCGCTCGATGGCGAAGTCCCGATCGTCGTCCGTCGTGGAGGACAGAAGCTCACGGAAACCACCGTCGACCTCGTCAACGGAGTGGGTCGCGCGGAGTTCACCGACCGCATTCCGATCAGCGGCTCCTTCAAATACGAAGCCGAAGTCATCCCGGAAGTCGACGCCCATCCCGGCAACAACCGCGCGACGCGCTGGATCGAGATCGCCGGTGGTCCACGCGTGCTGCTGGTCACAAACTACGCCGATGACCCGGTGGCGAAAGTCCTCTCGTCGCTCGACTTCACCGTCGATGTCGAAACCGAATCCCAGAACCTCCAACCCGGCCGTCTGTCCGGTGCCAAAGCCGTCATCTTCAACAACGTCCCGGCCCACGAAGTGCCCCAGGATTTCCTCGATGCGCTCGATTTCTTCGTCCGCGAGCAAGCCGGCGGTTTCCTGATGGTCGGCGGAAAGCACTCGTTCGGATCGGGCGGTTACTTCCAGTCGTCGATCGACTCCCTTCTCCCGATCTCGATGGAGCTCAAAACCGAGCACCGCAAGCTCGCAGTAGCCCTCGCGATTGTCCTCGACCGTTCGGGATCGATGTCGGTCAACGTCAATGCCGGCGGCAAGAACGTCACCAAAATGGACCTCGCCAACACCGGCTCCGCCGAGGCCATCAACCTGCTCGGCCCCCAGGACCGCGTCGCGGTTCTCGCGGTCGATAGCGCGCCGCACGACATCGTCCGGATGACCCAGATCGGAAACGACAAAAAGAAAATCACCGATCGCGTCCTCAAGATTCAATCCCAAGGAGGAGGCATCTTTGTTTACGAGGGACTCAAGGCCGCGTGGGATCAGCTCAAGGGCGTCAACGTCGGCACCCGCCACATCATCCTCTTTTCAGATGCCTGCGACTCCGAGGAACCCGGCGACTACAAGCGCCTGATGGCCGAGATGAAGAAGGAAGGCGCGACAGTTTCCGTGATCGGCCTTGGCACCAAAGCCGACCCCGATGCAAAGCTGTTAGAAGACATCGCCAAGCGTGGCGACGGCCGCATTTTCTTCACCGATCGTCCGATGGACATCCCGAAGATTTTCGCCCAGGAAACCGTCACCATCGCCCGCTCGGCCTTCGTCGAAGAGCCCGTCGGTGCCCAACCCACCGGACGTTGGGCCGAAGTCTCGCCCAAGCTCCTTGATTGGCTACCCCAAGCCGGTGGCTACAACCTTTCCTACGCCCGGGAGGACGCCACGACCTCGCTGGTCACCACCGATGAGTATGTTGCCCCACTCGTCGCCCACGCTCGCCGTGGCCTCGGACGCACCGCTGCTGTCTCCTTCCCGCTCGGCGGTGAATTCTCGGACCCCGCTCGCGAATGGGCAGGCTACGCCGATTTCGTCCAAACGCTGACACGTTGGCTGATGGGACTTGATCTTCCGCCGGGTATCGGTCTCCGCCACAAGCTCGACGGCACCCGCTTGACCCTCGATCTCCTCTACGATCCGGAAATGTGGGCTGATTCCCTCAGCGCCAACCCGCCTCGACTCCGCCTGCTCGAAAGCGAAGCTGGAAGCAGCCCCTACGACGTCCCTTGGAAGCGGATCGAGCCGGGTCACTTTTCGGTCAGCCGGGATCTCGACGAAGGATCGGTCATTCGAGGTGCGATTCAGGTCGGCCCCCACGCCATGCCCTTTGGCCCGATCACCGTCGGCTCATCCATCGAGTGGGCCTTCGAGCCCGAGCGCCTGACCGAGCTCCGCAGCATCGCCGCACAGACCGGCGGTCGCGAACTTCTCGATCTCGCCGACGCCTGGAAGCGCCCGCCGTATGAGCACGAAGTGACGCTTCGACTCTGGTTCGTCGTTTCCATTCTCGGCCTCGTGATCCTCGAAGCCCTGATGACCCGGACCGGTTGGAAGCTCCCCCTTCCCGGCCTACCGCGCTTCGAGCGTCAGCCGAAAGCCGCAAAACCCAAGCGTCCGAAACCCACGCCTTCACAATCCATTCCTGTCACTAAAGACAAGGAAGATCCACTTATTTCCACGCCTCCAGAGGAAACGGATCGTCGCTCACGATACCAGCGTGCGAAGGACAAAAAGTGAGCATCAGCCCAAGCTCCGGACCGCCTTGCAGACCGCCGGGAAAAGCTGCTTCTTGCGGCTGACAACTCCAGGGGCCTCAAAGTGCGTTCCATTGACCCGTTGAAAGGGAAGACCACCGACCATGCGCTCATTACCAGCCGCCATAATCAAGCTGTGGTGCTTGGCAATGTCAGTCACGGCGAGAACAGCCAACTCATATCCATGCTCCTCGACCAAAGCTTCAAGGCCCGCTTGGAGCTCCTCGCGACGTGCCTCGAAAGCATGAAGCCCGAGTTCCTCAACCTGGGCAATCGTCACCCGCACACCTTCGTCATCGAACTCCTTGCGATCCGCATTGAGGATTTCGTCCACCGTTCCACTCGTAAGCAATGAGCCGACCGCAAAGAAATCGGTCTTGAATTGCTCCGGGTCGATCCCCGCAATTTCGCTCAACCATTCAAGCATCGCTCGATCCAGCTTCGTCGTGGTCGGCGAGCTCAGGCAGAGGGTGTCAGAAATGATCCCCGCGCAGAGACAGAGTGCGATGCCAGGCTTCGGAACCAGGTCACGGTGGACGAATTTCCGAGCAACGAGCGTCGATGTCGAGCCAACCGGTTCATTGAGGAATCGGATTGGTTCACGCGAAACCAAATCACCCGCCAAGCGGTGATGATCGATCACTTCAAGAATGTGGGCTTCCTCAATCCCCTGAACTGCCTGAGCGTATTCGTTGTGATCGACGAGAGCGATACGGATCTTCGGAGGATCGACCAGGTCCGACTTGGAGATCACCCCGATCATTTTCTGATCCACCGGATCCACCACGGGAAAGAGATCCTGTTCAAGGTGGGCGAGTGACTTCCGCAGACGGGAAACCGGCTCGTTCTGCGAGACGCACTGGAAATTCGTATCCATCACGTGTTTTACCGTGCGGGAGCAGCGAATCAGGGTCGTGCTGCTTGCGGTGTCCTGAGTACAGAGAAGAATCACCACACCGCGCTCCTTGGCAAGACGACGCATCTCTGGTTCCACACCATTACCGCCCGTGACGAGCAGGGCCCTGGCACCATTTTCGATCGCGTAGTGATGCACCACAGGTCGATCACCGCAGACCACGAGGTAGCGACCGACGTTGCCCTCCTTTGCCGCCATTTTCAGGCGACGATCGACGGTGTTCTGCGAAGAAGCACCGACGAGCATGATCAAGTCCTCGTCAGCCTCATCCACAGGAAGATCAGCGCCCACGCTGTCTGCCTGAAGTGTCATGGCGATCTTTCCGATTGAAACGTGGATCGTTCTTACCGCGAGACCACTTCCATCGCCCGGGACCAGCAATTCCAGCAAGTCAAGGTAACGAAGCATGCCCTGGATTTCTCCGCCCTCGCCGACGACGGGAACGCAGCGCACACCGCTTGCCAGCATCCGGCGGTAAGCGGCGAGGAAGGTGTCTCCCGAGCAAACCTGGACGACGTCTCGACGGCAGATCATCCCGGCGGTGGCCCGCACATCCATGACCAACTCCGGTTCGGGGACACCTGCCTTTTCAAGCACCCAAGCGGTCCGCGCAGGAACCTCGCCGCAGCGGGCTGCGACGGCGTCTGGATGACCTCGCTCCCGCAAAAGGGCGGCATTCCCAATCGCCGAGCAGATTGCATCGGTGTCCGGATTCTTGTGACCAATCACATAGAACGGGAGATTTCGGCTGCGAGGAGATTCCGTGATCATCAAATTACATCTTTTCGGGGCAACGAATTCCCAGAAGTCCCAAGCCGTGGCTGAGCACTTTTGAAGTCAGCTCGCAAAGAGCCAGACGGCTTGAGCGAAGTGGCTCATCGGCCTTGAGGACCGGACACGCTTCGAAGAACGAGTGGAACGCGCGAGCCAGCTCCAGCAGATAATTTGCCAGGAGATTCGGACGATGCTCTTCGAGTATCGCGGGAACTGTTTCCGCATAGCGGATCAAAAGCCGAGCCAGATGCACTTCCGCATCCGAATCCAAGATCAGCTTTACGCCCGCTGAATCGAAGGGCTCATCCAGCTTCCGGAAGATCGAGCGAATCCGCACATGGCTGTATTGAAGATAGGGTGCCGTGTCACCTTGAAGCGCTAGCATCCTGTCCCATGAGAAAACGTAATCCGTCATCCGGTTCTGTGAAAGCTCCGCGAACTTCACCGATCCCAGACCCACCATTTCCGCAATCTCCCTGGCTTCATCGGCGGGAAGATCGGGATTTTTCCCAGCAATGGCTGCTGCCGCCCGTTCAACCGCTTCATCCAGCACATCGACAAGCTGCACGTTGTCGCCCGAGCGCGTCTTCATCAACTTGCGGTCTTCACCGAGGATCGAACCAAACGCGATGTGCTGGAAACCCGCATCCTTGCCCCAGCGTTTGCTGGCATCAAAGATCTGGCGGAAGTGCATCTGCTGCGGTGCTCCGACCACATACCAGATCTCGTCGGCCTTCCACTCATCGATCCGGTATTCCACGGTCGCGAAGTCGGTCGTCGCATAGAGGAATCCACCGTCGGCCTTGCGGATGATGGCAGGATTATCGGTCCATCCCTCTTCACGATGAATGCGGAACGGGTCCTTGTCGTCCGGAAGCTCACCACCCGAGAACACACAAACCGCGCCATCGCTGATCCGTCCGAGATCATTCTCAAGGAACTCGTCCACAAGGCCCGCAAGCCGATCGTTGTAGAAGCTTTCACCAAGCCAGTGATCGAAGGTCACATCAAGCCGATCATAAATTTTTTGAAGCCCCTTTTTGGACAGCTCCACGCAGCGAGTCCAGATCTTGAGATTCGCTTCATCGCCCGCCTGGAGTTTCACCAGCTCGGCCTTGCAGGTCTCCATCACCGCCGGATCAGCCTTTGCGGCAGCATTGATCTCGCGATACACCCGCACCAGCTCCGGAATCGGATCACCCTCGAGCTTGGCCTCATCAAGAATGGTCTTCCACCCGTGAAGAATCATCCCGAACTGGGTCCCCCAGTCACCGATGTGGTTGTCCGTGATGACATGGTGGCCGAGGAATCGGGCGATCCGCGCGAGCGAGTCGCCGAGAATGGTCGAGCGGATATGACCGACGTGCATCGGCTTCGCGACATTCGGCGCGGAGAAATCGATGACGATCGTTTTTTTAACGGCGGCAAGCGGCACGCCGAGTCGATCGTCCTCAAGCTGGCTCGCCGCCCGCGACGCAAAGGTAGCCGGATCGATGCGGAAATTGATAAAGCCGGGCCCTGCGATCTCGGCCGAGCCGATTCCTTCCAAATCCAGCGCGGCGATGATCTGCTCAGCCAAGGCCCGCGGATTCATTTTTCGCTGCTTGGCGAGTGCCATCGCGGCATTGCTCTGATAGTCGCCGAAGCGCAAGTCGGCAGCCGGCACCACGGGTGCGGCGAACTTTTCCCCAATCACCAACTCAAGAGCGGTGACCAAGCGATTTTCAATATCCTGTAGAAGACTCATGTCGGAAAGTCAGGCGACGTTCCGTGAAGCCTTGCCAGCCAGAATATCCAGAATCGCCGAGCGGCTTTCGGCTTCGCTGAGCTGTCGACGGATTTCGCAGTTGGTGAACATCTTCGCGATCGCCGCGAGAGTCTGAAGGTGAAGGTGGTAGTCCTTCTTTGGAACGATGAAGAGCACGACGAAGTGCACCGGGGAGTTGTCGAGGGCCTCGAAGTCGATCCCTTTGACGGAACGGCCGAAGACCGCCGCGACAGTGTTCAGATTTTCGGAAAATGCATGGGGAATGGCAACACCGTAGCCGATACCCGTACTGACCTGCTCTTCCCGAGCCTCCAGCGAAGCAACGACTTCTTCACGAAGTACTGACGGCAATTTCCCATTCTCGATCAAATGATCGACCAACTCAAAAATCGCAGGCATGTGCTCCTCAGAGCGCATATCGAGAACGATTTGATCGGGGGAAAGAAGGGATGCCAGTTTCATGCAGTGATCCACCTCCACTACTTCAAAGGCCAGGAGGGGCGGAGTGGTTAGCCGTGCATCCGCCTATTTGCAAGCCGGTTTTCAAGCGCCTCTGAGGCAATGCCATTCGGTCGGCGTCGCCTCGATTGGCGCTTGCCGCCCCCCTAGAAGCCTTTCTAGGTTCCTTTTATTCCATGCAAGCGCCTCTTCGAGTTTTCCTAATCTCCCTTCTGACTCCCCTCCTCTGCCAGTGCGGCGGCACAATCGGGGGCGGCACGATGGGTGGTCCAACGACCGCTGAGCGCAAGGCAAGCATCGCATCCGAGCCCAGCGGAGACTTCTTCTACGGCCGCCGTTACTACGTCAAAAAAACTCGATTCTGGGGCTACCTCCGTCAGCCGCGCCAGCCATGGAGCCGGGCGAAGCTGGTGGTCCTGCGAGAGGACAAGAAGAAAGCTCCCGATCGCCTTCCTGAAGATGGTCCACGGGGACAAAGCTACGGCTTCGATCAAAACTACGAATACAAGATCCACGGGTACTACACCGGCAAGTCGGCCTACGACCCCAATAGCAATCAGATCCTCCCAGAGTTCATGCTGACAGGCTACGAAGTCGTCGACAGGAATCCCGGCTGGATCTTCAGGGAAAGCGACCGCTACGACCCTTTGAGAATTACGCTCTATCCATGATTACCGATCTCGTGAACAAATGAGCCGAATCCCACCAAAACCTACAGCACGCGGAGGCAACGTCCACCGCCGTGTGGTCGGCAGTTCCCCTGAAATTGGGAAGATCGGCCGCATCTCCACTGAGCCTCGCCGCCGCCGCAAGAGGCGCACCAGCACCGGTAAGCGATCATCGCGAAGCCGTCGCCGAACGTCCCGCGTCCTCACCAATTGGCTCATTCTCCTTCTGTCGCTTTCCGGCTTGGGCATCGGGGGAGTGCTCTTTTGGTCGTTGATCGATCAGAAGAGCGAAGAGCCACTCCCAGTAGCGCAGGCAGATCAGGTTCCCAGCCTCCCATCTGATGAAGCCCTCTCGATGGTCGAGCGCATGCTTTCGGCGAAAAACGCGATGGACCTTGAGGGGCTGATCCGGCCAGGCGTGCTCAGCATCTCCGAGGCTTTCGATTTCCTTGAGAAGATTCGCAGCCAGGAAACGTCGATTCCAATACCCCGATGGGTTGGAGCGGTTGATAGCCTTTCAGTTCCCATTGAGCTTGTTACGATCAACTATTCCGACTCCGTTCCACGGACGGCTTTGTTTACGCTGGATAAGCAGGGCGATTGGAAATTGGACTTCGATGCATTCGCTGAGCTTTGCACTCCCGAATTCAGCGCCCTGCTAGAAGGAAGAGAAGATGAAGGCCTTCTCCGAGTCTATCTCTTGAAGGACAGCTATTTCAATGCAAGCTTTGCAGATGAAAACGAATGGGACTGCTTCCTACTCAAACAGCCTAGGATCGATACAAGCCTATACGGCTACTGCAAGCGCGGCTCACGCGCGCACTCCGCCATGATGGCGCTTCATCAACGAGCGCTCCAACACGCTTCTCTTGCCGACGATGCCACTGGCAGACGGGCCCCGTCGATCCCGTCAGAATCCCGGGCTACCGTCTATGTCAAGCATCCCTCGGGCGCGGAAGCACGGCAGTTTGAAATCACCCACGTGATCTCGGATGATTGGGTCATCTCGGACAAGCCACTCGATGAGAGACTTGCGGAACGGGCGGAACGCTAAATCCGCCTCAGCGAGCTGAGGCGGAAGACGCTCGGGATCAACCGTAGGAAGCCTCAACCCTTTGGGCGACGTCACGGTATCCGTAGTCGACCTCATAGATTTCCTTGAAGCAGGCAATGGCATCGTCCTTGGCTCCCATTTCCTCGTGCATTAGGCCCTTCTCATAGAGCACTTCCTTCTTCACGTTGTCCATGGCGACCATGTCCTCGAGTGCGGCCTCAAGCTGCTTCACGCCCATGTCGAGCATGCCCTTCGCTTTGAAGGTCCGACCGAGTAGCAAAAGGACCTTCGACTTAATGTGCGGGTTCCGCTTGGCCTGCTGAAGGTGAGGAATGGCTCCACTTTGATCACCAGCCTCAAACAGCGCCTTGCCAAGCTCGTAGCGAAGAACGGGATCTGTCGGGTTTTGCTCGACCCGCCGAGTTGCATCCGCAACCGCCGACTCGATATTCGACTTCCTCAATTCCTCAAGCATCGCCTTCGCCTCTGGATCGTCAGGATTCTCTGCCACTCTGGCCTCGAGTTCCTTCATGGCAACCTCCTTGACTTTGTCGCCCATCTTTTCGGCCCTTGTCCTGAGTGCGACGTCGCCTGTGCTCAACTGGAATCCCCATTCGTAGTAAGCCTGGGCATTTTGCCAATCCTCAAGACGTTCGAAGACTCCCGCGAGGTCCTTGACCACCGCTAGATTGTTCTGGTCCTCAGCATACTTCGCCGCAAGTTGATCACGGCGAGCTTCGAGCTGTTCGCGGGTCAAGCCGGTGCGGGATGCTTTTTCCATCTCCTCACTCGCAGCACTGTCGGCCATCATGTCCTTCATGCTGGAGTCCTCACCCCACTTCTGCTTCTGCATCGAAGCCCGTGCGGTCGCATCCTTCTCGCCCTTGATGGCGGCTGAGTCGGTATGGTCCTGCTTGATGATGTCCTGATAGACCTCTGCGGCCTTCATGCTCTCCTCTTGCGAGAGATAAAACTCTGCCAATTTGTGGAGCAACTTGATCTCCTCGGGATGGGTGGATCGAACCGTCTCCAGAGCAAAAGCCGCGCTCTCCTTCATATCGAGGGCAATGAAGGCGTCGAACAGCACATCATTGAGTTCCGGGCTATAGGGGTCTTTCTCGAGTTCGGCTTCAATCGCCCCAAGCGCTCCGGCTGCATCCTTCTTGACCTGGCTGGCCAACTTTATGGCTCCCAAGCCGCCACCGGTCTTCATCCCGAAAATTGTGGACTTCTTCTTCGGCCCACCCGTTAAACTGCCTTCGCACTTTCTCAGCACTCTGCGGCCGTCCAGGAAGCCCGGGGCATCCTTGAGGACTGACTGAATGAGCTTGATTGCGTAGCCGTGATTCTTGGTCTGAGCCGCCGTCAGGGCTTTGAGCCAGAGGGCTTTAACGTTTGGGGCAAGTTCCGCTTCGGTAATCTCGGGCATGATGGTCGAAAATCTAGGTTTTGCCGCCCTCCGACTACGACGCGGAGGGCAACTGGCGAAAAGTGCGATGGAGCCAGCCACTTGGCAAGCTCCTGATGCGACCGCTTGAAATCAATCCTTGGGTTCAGCGACCACGGAAGCTTGATCCCGGGCGACCACCCACGAATCTCCGGCTACCCCCCTTCGACTCCTGCCCGATCCCCTGTGATACAGGTGCGGTATTTCCACCTCCCTTTGTTTCAATCACTTGCTGATTAATCGCATCGGCATCCGGGAGCACGCTTGGCCCATTGGAGAACTCATGCGTTTCCTGCGAGACATCGAACCGACCGTCGAAATCGGTCTGTGCGTCATACAAACTTGCGGCACTCTTGACGATCTTTGGCTGGATGAAAATCATCAGCTCCGCACGCTCGTCCTCAGTCGACGTCGTCGAGAACAGCTTGCCAATGCCCGGAATGTCGCTGAGCAAAGGAATCCCGGAAACCGAGTTTCTTGTCTTGCTCGTGATTAGTCCGCCAAGCGCGATCGTCGCACCATTCGGAATGGTCACTGTGGTGAGCACCTCGCGACGACCAATCGTTGGAATCTCACCCACCCCTTCGATGAACTGACTGCCGATGACTTCGTCGTTGAGCAGTGCAATCTGGAGGGTTACTTCGTTATCCGAGTTGACCAAGGGAATGACTTCTAGACTTAAGAGCACGTCCTGATACTCGATGTTGGTACTGATACCGCCGTTATTGACGCCGAAGTTGTTGCTCGATGTCGGCACAGCGATTCTCTGACCAGCGGAAATCGTTCCCTTTTGATTGTTCGCCGTGAAGATGGTCGGTCTGGAAAGCACCTTGAAATTGCTGTCTGCTTGCAGGGCATTGACCAGAATATTGAAGTTGTCGCCAATTCGGCCATAGAGACCAAGACCTGCCGCCGACGCCAGGCTTCCGGGGTCGAAAGCCGTGCCATCAATCGGAAGCACAGGGAATCCGCCCCCACCCCCGCGGCCAGCCGTCGCGCCATTGTCGCTTGAATCGAGCGTCCTGAGATAGTCCACACCGAAGCTGAAGTCTTCATTGAGGGCCAACTGACCGAAGACCGCTGAGATCATGACCTGATCTGCCTTCACATCGATCTGATCGAGCAAGTTCGTGATGATCTCGACACTCGCTGGAGGTCCTTGAACCACGAGGGAGTTCGTGATGTTGTCAGCAACGAGCAGAGTCCGCCCCACCAAACGAGCTTCCGGCGCGCTATTCACCTGAGGATCGCCCAAAGACGTGCCCCCAACGCCACCACCGCTACTACCACCAAAGCCACCGCTGCTGTTTCCAAAGCTGCTGTTACTGCTCGACCGGCTACTGCTCGACCGGTTGCTGCTTGCAGTGCTGCGCGACGACCCCGTGTTCCCCCCGAAGTTGGCCCCGGTCGATCGACCACCGCCACTCGACGAACCATCAGAGTTGCCCGAAAACGCCCTCTGCAGGGCAGGTTCCGCGACATCGAGGAACTCCGCCACAGGAATAAAGCTTAGCTTGCGGCGCAGAAAATTGCGCGAGTCCGTCCTGGTGTCGAACTCGGCGATCAAGCCTTCGACGAAGACGATGTCCACCGGGCGCCCCATGACGAAAATACGATTCGTCCGGGTATCGGGAACGATCTGAATCGGAACGTCTTCCGCAGCGTTCCCCGCACCCGTTCCGGTTGCGGCTCCTGTGGTAACAGGAGCGACAAATCCCGGAGTCCCCGGGGTCGGTGTGGGCGTACTCCCCACGCGTTGCAAGCCCGCCGATCGCTGACTCTGCTGTTGCGTGCCCAAGAGCTCGTTCAAGGTCTCCGCCAATTCCTCAACATCAGCGAACTGCACATCAATGAACCGAGTCGCCACCGAGCCCGAGACATCGATCTCATCTTTAAGCTGGATCAAGCGGCGGATCAGCGAAGTCTTTTCCGTAATCACCACCGATCCCGCATTCGGGACAGGAGTGATCGACCCGTAGGCACCCATCTGGCCGACAATGGTCGTGAAAGTGCGAACGATTTCATCCGGCTTGATGTGCTGGAGATTCATCACATAGGAAACCACACGGTCGTCATTTGGCAGGTCCGCCTCATCAATCACAACCTCAGGCCCCTGACCAAGATGATTGGCTCCAGCCGTTGCCAACACCAGCACATCGTGGTTGGCCAAATTGACGTCGGGCACAAAAATAAAGCCCTGAAGCAAAGCGGCTTTCTTGAGCAACTGAGCGGCCAGACCATAGGTCAAAGGAGCCTGCTGGATGAACCGGACCTCCGCAACGGAGGCCTCATTGCTGACGGTCACTCGACGACCGGTGTATTTAAAATAGAGGTCGGCCATTTGATCACCCGTCAGCTTCGGATAGATGATGTTGTCATTGATGACCTGATTCGGATCGGGTGCTGCCAGGAGACGCGCAGGCACGGGATTAGCGATAGGATTCGCCGCCGGATTGGCAGGTGCCGCGTTGTTGGCACTAGGAACCACACTTTCGATTGGGGCCGGAGCATCCGGTGCCGGCGGCACTTCCGGAATTCTCCGTGGCTCCTGAGCGGTAAGAACCGCAGTGGTGGCGAGAAAGGAAAGAAGGTATCGGTACATGAAATCAGATCGCTTGAACAAACAGGGGCTAACGAAAGAAGTTTTGGAGAGCATTGAGGGTTTCCGGAACATGGAGAGAGAAAGAAACATGATCTATTTCTTTGGGACAACCACCCGAGGTCGTGGTGTGCGGGTGCCCGGGGGCGTCGGCGTGCCGGGCGTTGGGAGCTTAACTCCCGGGTTAGGCCTCCCCTGCGGCGCTGCGGTTGGGGCGGTCTTTACGGCTAGCAGCGTTTCATCGAATGAGACGGTTCCCGTATTCGATCCGTTCCTCACCGTGACGACAGCGTCCCGCCATGAACCGGTCGGCCATTTGACATCAATCACCTCAAACTCGTTTTTTCGGCCGGGATAGATGACCACTCTGTCGTCCGGCTTCTTCTTGTTGAGAAGGATGGCGTAGTAGCCGTCCTCAAGCTTCGAAATACCGCCGAGCGCATAGTCCTCGAGAGGGTTGGCCTGTTCCTCGATGATCGGATCGGGCTTTGTCGTAAACACGGAGTTGATCCACAGTTGGGAGTAGCGGGTCAGCGTGGGCTGCGCGGGAGCGCCGGCCGAAGCGGCTGCGGCGATCCCAAGCCAGAGGGACATGGTCATGGATGACTTCATTCTGATGCGATGGCTGGAACGAACCACTGCTCAACCTGCACATTGGCATCGATCAAGGTGTCGTCCTCACGGTTTGGGTTCAGGCGGATTGCGGTGATCGCACGAAAATCTCTCGGACTGTGGAGTCGGACCAGCCATCGGTAGAGCGCAGCTTCATTTCCGCTCACGGCAATTTCAAAGCGAGCCCGGTTGTAGTACACGCCACTCTCGTCGTTATCGAGAATCTTGGGTCGCACCACCGTGAGCCCGGCCCGGGTTGCTTCCGTAGTCACGAAATTTTCCAACTGCGACGGCACCAGCTCACCTTCCTTTGGATCGGGTGTGTTGTCCTCAAGCCAGTCGATTTCCTGGCTGAAAACCTCCTTGGAAGACTGAGCTGCATCGGCAGCCTTCAAGACGACTTCCTGCTCCTTGATCTGCTTTTGGACTTCAAGCCGCTTTTTCTGCAGCCACTGGAACCCAAACAGGTTCGCCGCCGCAAAAATTGCGGTCACGAAGAAGATCAGGAGCTTTTTTTCTCGGGAACTCATTGCGGAGGTATGAACGAATAATGCCGATGGCGGATGCTTTTGTCGCTTACCAGTGAATTCACTGACTGACAGGACGGGGACGGTTCCCGGTGAACCGGAACTCCCAGCCCTTCGGGGTTTTCTTAGGAGCCTCATTCTCCCACTCGAGCCACGACAAGTCGGCGGTTCTCTTGAGAGCAAAGGAGAAGGCATTGACGGGCGCAGACTGAGGCGCTGCGCCGGTCAACTTCACGCCATCAGGCCCGATATCCGCGATGGTCAGGCGGACCCCGCTGTTTACCGGGATCGATTTGGCGATGTTCAGCATGATCTCAAGTGGCCCCTGTGAAGCCTCAACCACCGGTTCAAGCTCGTCCCACTTGGCCATCTGGGTTCCATACTCACTGGCGATATCTCGAACCTGATCGGCACTCTTTGCCAGTCGATCACGCTGCTGCATGTCCTGCCACAAGCCAAAGAACAACCAGCCAACGACCCCGAGATAAATCAAGGAGACGGCAGCGACTCCCGCATAGATCTGGTTCCTTTGCTGACGCTCGCGACGAGCGGCACGCACGTCCGCCGGCAGCAATCGGCTTTCCGGCCTGGGAATCACCGGATCAGGACGGCGCTCGACCACGGCAGTCACTCCAAGCCCCTCCGCCAACGCACCAGCCTCACCCAACTCACCCTCCGGCGGCCAGACATGCACGTGCTGTGGCGTGATTTTCAGTCCCTGAAGCCCCAACTGCCCGAGAGCCAGATGGATTTCCCGGAGGAAGTTCACGTCGGGCACTTTCCCTTCGAAAGAGGTCGCCTGCGCGTAGAGCAGCTTGCCGCCGGAATGAATCGCAAAAACCCAGCGACCGAGCTCTTTCCAAGCCGTCACCGCATCTCCATCCGCCTTGAAGGCACGCGCCGAAAGATCGAATTCCTTGGGCGTCCGCAGGGGCAGCTCACCTTCGCTTGGATTCTTAAGAACGGCATGAAGAAGTACCGTCGACTCCTCCCCCTCGGTCACAACAAAATGATCGCTCAACTGCCCGGCCATCGGGTCCGGACGAATCCCAAGTCGCTCGGCATGCATCACCGCCAGATCCTCAAACAAGGACGGATCGGTGCTCGGAGCTCTAAAAGGAAGCGTGTGGATCGCCTTCACCGGGAAGAGCATCGACAAATCGCCGCTCGGCAAGTCGCCCAGCTCGCCGATCATCATCGGCCCCCCTTCGGAAAGCCTCACAAAGCCACCCTCGGGGACATGCTTCCACAACTCCCAGCCAGCAGGACCGGGGACCAGTAACGATATTTCAGGCTGCTTGCTCAAGGGATCACCTCCTCAGTTCGTTCAAGGATTGCCGGCTGGCCGGTCCGATTTCGCACCACAAGTGTGATTTTACGTCGCGAGCCTGTGGCCTTGCCGACGCTTTCAATGCGGGTTGTGGTATCATTTATGGTAAAGCGAGCCAAAATATCGGGGCGGAGATTGGGGTCTACACCGAGAAGTGCAAGCGCTTCCTGTAACGACCTGAAGGGCGTGTCATCGTCGGTATCACGAATTCCATCGGGACCTCGCACCGTTTCGGGAATGATCGTTGCGGCCTCGGGGGTCACCTCGGCAGCCACGGCAATCATCTCGGGATCTGCCTCATTGATATCAAGCCCACCGGAACTCCAAATCGTGAACCAGCTCCGCCAATCCGGCCGATACGCTTCAACCAAGTCCATCCCCCGCACCAAACGCATTTCCTCAAGGTTATAAAACGGACGATTGAACGGCTGATTCACCCTACCAGCCTCCTCGTAAGCGGCAACTTCTGCACCATTCAGCGTTTCTTCGTCGTCAGGATCTACCCAGTCGGCCAAGGCATCGACCACCGCTGCAGACTGATCAATATCGAGCCCCCAGTCGATGAACATGCTCTTGAGCAGGTTCTTGTCCTCCTGCGAGGCCAGAATGTTGATGTTGAATTTTCCACCCTCTGAAACGAGCTTCACCTCAAAGCCTTCGTCGTTTTCCTCCGACCACTGACTGAGAATCGGGTCACCGCGCTCAACCGCAGGATTGGCTCCAAGGGCGATCCCCATTTCGGCGAGTTGTTTCGCACGAAATCCATTGATTTTGGCCGAGGCGACATCGAGATCGAAGGCCACCACCTTGAGCGCCGCCACGGAGGCAAGCGCCAGAATGGCAATCAGCCAAATCACCGCGACCAAGGCCGAACCTCTTGGGTCCTTGGTTTGAGTTCTCATCGCTGGCCTCCTCTCTGACCACCAGTCGGTCTTCCTCCACCCTGTCCCGGACGAATCTGAGGCGTGCCGCCGGGCAAAGTCTGAGGCCCACCATCCTGCCCTGGCTGAACGGCCCCTCCATTTGCAGTATTCCCCCCAGTTCCGCCTGCGGCCCCCTGCTGCATCATCTGGCGAATCAGCACCTCCGGGTTCTGCTTCGGCGTAATCCAGAAAACGTGGCGGATCGGATCGGCAAACTGATCGCGCATGTAGGTCAGCTCCAACTGCAATGGCAGCCGACCGGCGATCTCCCAGTCCGTCTGCCACTCGTCCATGCTGCGACCGTCAAGCACCTGCCAGGCGAAAACCGCGACGTCCTCCATCAGCACCACTTCGGCAAATGGCTCTTCATCGCCGATCGGAGCATTGGCACCGACGCGTTGGGTTTCCTCCAAAATCTCGCCCTCGTAGTATCGCAGAACGATATCATAGAGCCTGTCTCGCCCACGAACCGTCGAAAGTTGAACCGACTGCGCGATGCGCTCGTTCCCTCCCCAAGTGAAACTCAAGGGTACGTTCTGAATCGTTAGATCCGAACTCACTTCACTCAGAAGATTACTCCCGGCATTGTCCGCCAAAAGCTCAAGCCGCGCATTCCCGGGTAGCGAGGCGAACATCGAATCCAGCAGCTCAAACAGTGCGGTATCGATACTCTCCTCGTTCTGTTTCTCCACCACTGTCCGCCCCAACGCAATGTTCTGTGACGCCACAGCAAAGATCATTCCCACCAGCAAGGCGAGCAGACCAATCGCCAGCACCAACTCGAGCAAGGTGAAACCGCCACGAACGACTCGATATGATCCGGGGATTTTCATGGCTGATAAAGTCGACCGTATCTCCAGGTCTCGGCAGTTTCCTTGTTCCACACGCCGTCCTCATACCAGTTCGCCGCTACTTCAATCCGGAACATCTGCTGGAGCAGTTGACCGTCCTGGTTCTCCAACTGATCAAGAATCTCGATCGTCGTATCAATCTCCACGGGAGCGGCACCGATTTCCTCACGCAGCGCAAGCGTCGTGGTCCCCTCCTCCAAAACCGGCAGGGACAGAGCCTCCCGTAAGGCACTATCGAGGATCCGTGTAATCTGCATACGCCTCTGAGCCAATGACGCCGCGTCTGCGGTTTTCGCCAGCGCCACCGCAAAACCCGTCGCCGCGATCGCAAAAATCCCGATCGCCAGCACCACCTCCATCAGGAGGAATCCACGGAACGCTCGGCTGTGGTAGTTCGTCTTCATCGGATTTCAGATTCAATCCCCGCAACGGAGGCGGTTAGAGGGTGAAACACGACCTCCACCCAGCTCCCATCGACCTCCACCCGAAGCCCTACGGGTTCGCAGATGCCGCTCGGATCAAAACGCCACACATGCCGGTCACGAGTCGTTATCGGAATCCAATCGGCCGTCGCCCATCGCTTCAATGAAATCATCATTTCCGGATCCGCCGTCCACGAATCGCGAACGGGTGGCTGATCTGAGGGTTGATCAATTTCGGACTCATTCTCGAAGTTAAAACTCTCCGAGTAATCACGTCGTTCCTCGATCGAAGCCAGCACATCATCCCGATCACCCGGATCTAAGACCGCTTCGGCATATGGCATCAGGCTGACCGTCTTGTCGCTAAACTCAAGGGCGTAAGGCCGCTGCTGAAGTGTCGCGATCGTCCGCGCCCTCTTTGCCAGCACTTCGATGTCCTGATAAGCAGCCGTTAGCCGAGCCTCATCACGATTGAAGTACATCGCAGCAAGCCCGCCGCCGACGATCATCACGGCGATTGAAAGCACCACGACGATCTCCAACAGAGTGAAGCCTCCTCGCCGAGCCTTACTCGTCCTTCTGGCTGCTGATATCATCTTCGTTGCCCTCGATTCCGTCGGGTCCGGTGCTGATGATCTCGAACATCGTCGAGTCCTGCGAACCCGGATACTTGTAACCATACGGATTCTGCCATGGATCGGTCGGAACGCGGTCCATCAACTGCGTCCAACGCTTGGCCGGCGGCGTCGTGTTTGGCTTCTCAACAAGAGCTTGCAGACCCTGCTGGGTCGTCGGGTAGCGCCCGTTGTTGACCTTATACAGCCGCAGCGCAGCGCTGAGCGAATTGAAGTCACCGCTGACACGCTGGCGGTCAGCACCTCCGCTGACCTTCCCCATCACCGTGATGGCACCACCGATGATCACGGCGATGATACCGAGCACGATGACCATTTCGAGAAGCGAGAAACCCGCACGGACACGACGACGATTGGAAGAATTGAATTTCATGGATTTAGGATGACCTGTTCTTGGTGGGGAAACCCTTACGCCTCAGAGAACCCCGTGCGAACCAAAAGTTGTCGGGAAAATCAGGAAAACACGCTCAATTCTAAAGAAATTCGGCGTTTAGCCCCTCCACAGACCTCATCGACACCCCAATTTCAGAAAACAGCCAAAAAGCGGCGCACAATAATCTTGGCGAAATCCGCTCCTTGCCGCTTCCCTTCCCCCCACATGAATAAGGTCCTCATCATCGGAGCCGGCGGAGTCGGCAGCGTCGTCGCCCACAAATGCGCCATGCTCGCCGAAGTCTTCGGCGAGATCACCCTCGCTTCCCGCACTGTTTCCAAGTGCGAGGCCATCGCCGCCTCGATCAAAGAGCGCACCGGACGCGACATCGCCACTTTCCAGGTCGATGCCGACAAGCCACCCGAAACCGCCGCCCTTATCCGCAAAGTCGGGGCCACCCTGCTCATCAACGTCGCCCTGCCCTACCAGGACCTCACCCTCATGGACGCCTGCCTTGAAGCCGGCATCGACTACCTCGACACCGCGAACTACGAGCCGAAGGACGTCGCCAAGTTCGAATACTCGTGGCAGTGGGAATACCAGGAGCGTTTCGAAAAAGCCGGCCTCTCGGGGCTGCTCGGCTCCGGTTTCGACCCCGGCGTGACCAACGTCTTCACCGCCTGGGCGCTCAAGCACCACTTCGACGAAATCCACACCCTCGACATCATCGACGTCAACGGCGGCGACCACGGCCACGCCTTCGCCACCAACTTCAACCCGGAAATCAATATCCGCGAAGTCACCGCCGAATGCCGCCACTGGGAAAATGGCGAATTCGTCGAAACTGCCCCGATGTCCAAGCACCAGGGCTTTACCTGTCCGGAAGGCGTCGGCAGCTACGAAATCTACCGGATGTATCACGAGGAACTCGAATCCCTCGTCAAACACATCCCGACCATCAAGCGCGCCCAGTTCTGGATGAGTTTCTCACCGAACTATCTCAAGCACCTTGAAGTGCTTCAAAACGTCGGTATGACCCGCATCGATGAAGTCGAATACCAGGGCCAGAAAATCATCCCCCTCCAGTTCCTAAAGGCTGTCCTCCCGAACCCCGGCGACCTCGGCGTCACCACCAAAGGCCGCACCTGCATCGGCAACGTCATCACCGGCATCAAGGACGGCAAGGAGAAGGCGATCTACATCTACAACATCTGCGACCACGAAAAGTGCTTCGAGGAAGTCGGCAGCCAGGCGATCAGCTACACCACCGGTGTCCCCGCCATGATCGGTGCCAAGCAGATGCTCACCGGCGACTGGAGAAAGCCCGGTGTCTGGAACATGGAGCAGCACGACCCCGACGCCTTCATGGCCGATCTCAACATCCACGGCCTCCCTTGGACCTGCATCGAGCTCACCCCCGAGAAGGCCGCCACCTTTACCGTGGCCTGACCTTCAAGGAGCACGGGCGTCCCACCAGCATCATCAACCCAAGCGAATCCCTGCCGCAGAAGTCCACGTCCCGACCGGATGAATCCCCCCCTCCCCATACCCGCCATTCTCCGACACCCCGTCCTCTACTCCACCTCTCCCAGTTTGCGAGACGCCCTGTGGCTTGCGTGATTTTGTCCCTTCGGGACCTGCGGTGTCGCGCGACGCCTTCAGGACGCACGCTGTGCTTGGCAGTCTGTGTACGCTTCAAGCATGCTCATCCTTTCTTGAGGATTCCAGTTGGTCACGCGGGCACGGTCGCATCCCGAGGTGAAGCTCATCGCCTGCCAGGAACACATTCGTCGTGGCTTTCCGGACACGCTCAAGTCCGGCCCCTGCCGCGACGCGGCGCTAATCATCCGCCTGTTCAAGCAAACTCAGCGACCCTGACCGGGCAGGCGCTGAGCTACGCGCTGAGGCACTGGGAGAAGTTCGCTCCTACTAGCGACTTGCCGTTGTGTCCTTAGCGGTGTTGCGTTTGAGGAAGGAAGCTGACTCACCGGCAGCCCACTCACGGTAAGCCTTGTCAGCGATGACTTCCATCTGACCAGCCATATTGCCGTGACCTTCGCCGCAGAGCTGCCCGCAGACCACGGAAGTCTCAAGCTTCTTGTTCGGCGTGAACCACATCGGAATCTCGCGGCCAGGAATCGCATCTTGCTGAATCCGCATCGGCACGATGGCGTAGTTATGAATCACGTCGTTCGAAGTGATGTTTAGAATCGCTGGACGCCCGACAGGAATTTTCAGAACCGAGCTCGTGAAATCATCGAGGCCGTTTGGATCATCGAGATCGATCCCCGCATCAGTATTGCCTGTTTTGAGAACATGATCGATCCGACCGAAGATGCCGTCCTCCCCTGGGTAGTGATAGGTCCAGCCAAACTGATAACCGATCACACGCACCCGGACCGGATCACGCTCTTGAACCGTTTCCCAAGTGTCCGTGCGGTCTCTCCACAAAGGAAAGGCAAAGCCAAGAAGAAGCACCGCTTCCAGAATCACGATACCAACCTCAATGTGACTTGAAAGATGGCTTTTAACACCGCTATAGCTTGCTTTCGGGTTAGCCGACTGACGAAAGCGGACAAGACAGAAAAGAAAGAACAGCGTCCACCCGACAAAAAGTCCAATCATCAGCCAGTGTACCACATCGATAAGATGATCGACCTGGCCACCGTGGGCGGAAAAGTTATCGGGTATACCGAGGAATTTCGAGGGACTCAGAGAGTTCATGGAGGGTAAAATGGAAGTCAGCGAAAATAAGGAATCAGGCGTTGGCGTCGAAGTCGTCGCACAAATCAGGGTCAAGCGTGGAGTCACTGCGCCGAATCAAACGGACCATGCAGAAAACCACACCGCCGAGCATGGGCACGATCACCCCAAGCATGAAAAGAATCGACCATCCGGCCGCATTCCCGTCTCCGCGGAAGTTATTTGCGCAGGTGGCGCAGGCAATCAATGAATCAAGCATGGCTTAGAGGAGGATGTTGCGGGCTTTCCGATAGAAATAGACGCCGTAAACCGGCATGCCTAGGGTTCCGATGGCACCGATCACCCCAAGTGCGGTGATCACTCCGGTGCGATCTGCGGCGAAGGCGAAGGACCATACTGCGAAGAACGCGCAAAGCAGGGTACAGATCGTGACGAAAACGATATGGAAAGCGCGGAGTGACATGACGTTAAGAACTTACAGACCAATCAGCTTCAAGCAACCCGGCACAATGACTCCACCGGTATTGAAGTTGTCATAGTGGATCGGGTCGCCCTTTGCGAAGAACACCAGAAACGCGAGGAAGAATGCCATGACCAAGCTGAGCACAAAGACTCCATAGACCCAAGCCTTCTCATGATTAAGGTGCATGAAAAAATACATGACCAAGCCGACCTTGAACGACGCGATGCACAGACCGAGAATCATGTCGGCGGTATCAAAGCCGTGCTTTCCGATATCGAGCCACGGTACGGTCGCCACAGCGACGGTGACAATCGTGCCAATGAAGAGGCACAATCCAATCATGAGGTAGAGCTTCTGCGATTTCTTGATCGCTTCTGGGGTGTCGGCCATTGCTTAAAGGGATTGGGGATTGGGAAAAGGGAATCAGGAAACTCGTTGAATCACATTAGGTAGAAGATCGGGAAGGCGAAGATCCAAATAAGGTCGACGAAGTGCCAGAAAAGGCCGCCGACTTCGACTCGATTGGCGAGCCACTCGGGGTTGGAAAGATACATTTTCCGTCCGAAGAACAGGTAGTAGCCGAGAACAATGGCACCACCGATAACGTGGAGACCGTGGAGACCGGTGATGGTGAAGTAAATTGCGTAGTAGGTGTTCCACTTCGGCTTGAACTTGGAGTCCAGCATCACCATCTCACGGGGAATATGAATGGCTGGGAACTGAGGCTTCGCCTTGTCGGCCATCCGGGTCGTATAATCGGGTCCCTTGAACTGCTCGACAAGAGTCATGCCGACTTTAGGCGCCGCATACTTACCCTTCACGATCTGAACATCGTCGAGGTTTGTCTGCATGTAGTAGGCGATTTCCTGCCAACCCATGCGGTAGCGATCCTTGTGAGTCGGTTCACGCCCATGGGTTGCAAGCTCCTCCTCGAGCTGACCGATCACCTTCTGGTGCTTCTCCCAGAGCATGGCCACTTCTGGATTTTCCTTGATGAGCCAACTGTTCTCAATGGCGATCACAGGATCCTGACCTTTCTCTTCCGCCTTCATCGCGAGGTGCTGGAAGTCGATGCCATCGACATAATGGAAGGCAATCGAGCTATCTTCATATGTTCCTCCAACGACCGTGCCGTCACGGAGATTGATGGAAGTAGCGTTCGGATCGAACTTCGAAATCACGTCATAACTGCTGAAGCGGACGGTGAAAGGCTTATCAATCGTGAACGCTGCGGTGCCCTGCTCTGGAAGCGCAATGTCAGCGTAGTGAACTTTTTTTCCACCGATCTCCAGCATCACCTTGTTGAGGTCCACATCGGTCGCCATGCTCGCACGTTTGCCAGCCTTCCAGCGGACGTAGGCAAGCTTGCGCTCATCAGGACCAAGCTCAAGCCCCTTTGGGTAATCTGCGGCAAAGGCCCCCTCACCCAATCCGTCGTTCGCTTTCACCTCAGCCCATTTCTGGTCCCAGGCTTCAGAGAGGAAGTCCGTGCGCCAGGCGGCATTCTGATTCCGATTTGCAAGGTGGGCCTTTCGAATCTTGGTGATCAAATCATACGAAAGCTCGGTGCCCCTCTTGAACACCTTGCTCTCATCCGGCTCATCGCCCTCTTTATTGAAATCGATATCCTCACTGAGAGTGATGGCCGAACCAGCGCGACCGGCATCCTCCACCATATTCTCCAACCACGGCTTATAGGCGCGGAGCACATCGAAGGTGAGCAAACTCGCTGCGATTTTGTAGTGATTGTCTTCGATTTTGTTTCCATCGGCGTCCTTCACATAGTCCGGCTCACCTTCATGGCCTTCACCGTGACCGCCCTTGGTTTCATAACCCAAGTGACCCTCCACCACCGAGTAATCAATGAGGCGTGCCGCCTGGTGATGGAACTTGACGCTGTATTCCAATCCCTTGAAACACATGAAGATAACGGCACACGCGACAGTCGTTCCCATGAAGATCTGGAAACGACGCCATTCGCGCATCTTGAGCGACGCCCATGCAAACACAACGGTCACCGAGGAAGCGATCAGAATGAAAGTGTTGATCAGGCCAGGAAGCACGGGAAGGGTCCGCTCCGGCCATGGGTAATCCGCGCCGATACGCAGGAAGACATAGGCTGAGAAGAAGCCACCGAAGAGCATGACTTCCGACGCAAGGAACAACCAGATGGCGATCTTCGCATTGAAGAGACCAGTGTCCTTACGCGGCGTAACAATATGGGGAATTTCCATTTCCTGAGAAAATATGGGCGGTGATCAGTGAGGGGCGGGGGTGCCTGGCTGCTTTTCGATTTCCGGTTTGGGCTTCTTCGGCGCAATCCACTGAGGAAGGTAGTCGTCATCACAATCCGGGCGGCTGTATTCGTAAGGGCCGCGATAGACAGCGACATCGAAGGTGAAATTGCCATGGCCCGGAGGTGTTGGCGTAGCCCACTCGAGTGTGGTGGCATTCCAAGGGTTGTCGCTTTCGATCTTACGACCGGCAAAGGTGCTGATTACGAGGTTGATGAGGAACGGCAATTGAGCCAAAGCCATCATCCAAGCCGCGTTCGACATCAGGATGTTCAGATCGATGTGCTCGGCAACGGTCGAACTAAAGATGTTCGTGCTATCTGGCGACTTCGCGAGGTAGGCGTCACCGCCATTGTACCACCGACGGTGAAAGCCTGCCATTCCCTGCGTGAGCATTGGGAAGAAGATCAGGTTCATGCAGATAAGACTCGGCCAGAAGTGAAGGTGGCTCAGCCATGAACTCATATAGCGTCCCGTGATCTTGGGGAACCAGTGGTAAATCCCAGCAAAGAGGCCGAACAAGATACCCGGGGCGACCACGTAGTGGAAGTGGCCAATCACATAGTAGGTATCGTGAAGGTGGGTGTCGGCGAGATTGAATGCCAAGGGCAGACCGGTGAGACCACCGATACCGAACATCGGCAGGAAGGCACAGGCCCAGATCATCGCAGGGGTGAAGCGGATTGAACCGCCCCACAGGGAGATGATCAGCGAGGTCAGGAGCACCACCGATGGAACCGAAATGAGCACGGTTGTGGTCTGGAACCAGGTGGAAACCAGCGGTCCCATGCCGGTGAGATACATGTGGTGAGCCCAAACGATGAACGAAAGGAAGCCAAGAACGAGCACGCTGTAGACCATCGCCTTGTAGCCCCAGAGCGGCTTGCGTGTGTTCGCGGGAATGATTTCCGCCACACAAGCAATCGCTGGGAGGAGTAGAACATACACCTCTGGGTGACCAAGGAACCAGAAAAGGTGCTGGAACAAAAGCGGCGAGCCGCCACCGGAAAGTTCAAGAAGCCCCTCAGCCTTGGTGTAGAGACCGGACGGCATGAAGAACGAAGAATGGGAGACGCGATCCATCAACTGCATGATGCCAGCAGCTTCAAGGGGTGGGAAGGCGAGCAGCAGCAGGAAGCCAGTGACGAGCATCGCCCACACGAAGAACGGCAAGCGCATCCAAGTCATGCCACGAGCACGAAGGTTGATGATCGTGGTGATGAAGTTCACCGAACCGAGGAGCGACGAAGTGATCAGGAGCACCAGACCGATCAGCCACTGAGTCTGCCCAGCGAGCCACTGGTTGACGATTTGTGCGTCGGCCACCCCGGCAAGGGGCGAGTAGTTCGTCCAACCGGACTTGCCTGCACCGGATTCCATGAAGAATGATCCACACATGACGAGCCCACCAACAAGGTAGAGCCAGTAGCTCATCATGTTGAGTTTTGGAAACGCCATGTCAGGAGCTCCGATCTGGAGCGGCGTCACATAGTTACCGAAGGCCCCGAAACCGAGCGGCACAACACCAAGGAAGACCATGATCGTTCCGTGCATCGCACCGAACATGTTGTAAGTCTCGCCCGTCACCTTCCCGTCCTGAAGCCAGCGAGCCTGCCAATTTTCACTGAAGAAGAAACGCATCCACTCCGGAAGGGGCTCATGGGGATAAGCGATGCTCCAACGCATCACCATCATCAGGAAAAACCCAAAAAGAAGGAATGCACCAGCGGTGATTCCATACTGAAGACCAATCATCTTGTGATCCGTCGAGAAGACATACTTCTGAAGGAAACTCGGATGGTCGTGATCGTGAACGTCGTGATGATCGGCAGTGGCAGCGTGGGTGCTCATGCTAGGATAAAATAAAAGTTAGGAGTTACTCCGCAGCGGCGGCTTCCGCAGGTGCGAGGGTTACAGGATCGACCATGGCAGCAGGATCAATAGGCTCCCCAGGCAATGCCTTGGCGTGATCAGCCTTTAACTCTTCTGCGGTTACCGGAGTTCCCGGATTTGGACGGGCTTCTGAAATTTTCATGGCTTCGGCTGCCATCTCGGTCGTAATCACATCGCCGACGGAGTTGCCGAAGGAGTTGCGAACGTAGGTCATGACCGCCGCGAGGTCGGTCGGGCTCATGCCGACACCCTGAGCAGGCATCACGCCCCAGGTCTTGCCGGTACTGGTGGGTCCACTCAGACCATTGATCACAATCATTGCGAACAGTTCCGTATCACCAAGCGCCCACTCCGAACCAGCAAGAGCCGGGAACGCTCCCCCACCCTTGCCATCTGGGGCGTGGCAACCGATGCACTTTCCGTAAATTTTTTCGCCCTTGGTCATGTATGCCTTGAGAGCAGGAACCGGAGGGAGGGCGCCACCATCATCGGTATCAAGTACTCGACGAACGTAACCAGGACGCACCGTCTCGTCGTAGTTGAAGAAATTACCGGCCTTGCCGAGAGCACCGCCAGCAACCAGCGCCACCACAGCACAGGCACCGAAGATCCAGAGTGACATCGGCTCTTTGCCTCCTTCATCGACGTGCTTTTCACGGACGACGGCAGCGGCCTCGCGCAGCATCTGCTCGTGAGACGTGGTCACATTGAGTGACTCATCGAGATCAGGCTTGTTGGAATCTTGCATCGAATTATCGGAATCGCGAAATGGTTTCAGCCCTCAGTGTTGCCCTTCTTGTCGGCAGGCGAATAATCCATAGAGGCGGGCACAGGATCGTCGTGTCTGAGAGCCATCAAATAACTAACGAGGGCTTTGGCTTTGTCACCTGGAACAATTTCCATTCCCGGCTGTGTCGAAACTTCGAGCGCCTCATCGGAACGCTCACCAGTGATTTCACGTTCCTCGAAGAGGAAAGAATATGACGGGCAGCTCGACCAATCGCGCAGCTCAGGATTGAGACGAGGATTGTAGAGATGCAGATAGAACCAATCGCGGGCTGCTCCATCAATCTCACCGGCACTTGCGTCAGGGCCCGCAGCCTCGCGGATTCTTGCGGGGACGCGGCGACCGACGTTGATCAAGTCAGGGCCGAGGCGAGTGACACCGATCGGCGCCAAATCCAAACCGAGATAGTCGAAAACATTCGACTCGCGGCGGGTGTCCTGACCGGTATCAGCGTCCAGTTTCAAACCACCCCAATCCGGGCGCCCGAGATCATTTCCGGCATCTGTATTCCGGATCACCTGCGTGTGGCACTGATAGCAGCCATTCTCGGCGTAGACTTCATAGCCATTGACGACACGCCCCGTCCGCTTCGGGTGATAAATCCCGGTTTTCGTATCCACTCCCTCTTGATAGGAAACGGGCGATGGGTTGCGCAGCTTGAAGAATGGCACAACCACCACGGCCAGCCAGGCAATGCCGAAGCTGAAAGTGAGACCAAAGGCGAATTGACGGAAGTTCATCGGATAGAAAAAAGTCAGATCAGTGAGCGGTCGCGGGGCCGACGTTGTCGATATCACCTTCCGGGCCGTGTGGGCTGCTGTGGTGCGGATCGATCAGGAGGGTCGGATGCGAACTGCGACGACCAAGACGAAGCCACATGAACGTCAGGTGAATGAAGAAGAAGAAGTTCGAGAGTGAAAGAATTGTCCAAGCCAGGGTGGTGAACACCGCGTAAGGGAAGGCACGTCCGGCTGCATCCTGCCAAGGCTGAGCGAAATTCTCCTGACCCACGCCCTGCATCAAGCCCCCAAAGAGTGCGATCAGAACGATGCCCCCCACCCCGTAAACAGAAAGAAAGAAATGAATCTTGATCATACGGCGGGAAAGCCACTCGCGGCGGGTGATACGGGGGACGATGAAATAGATAGCCCCGAAAGCGATGAAGCTAAAGAAGCCGTAGATCGCGAGCAGGTCGAAACCGTAGCCAGAGATCGTGAACTGGGTCATCTTCAAAACGCCGGGGCTGTTGAGGAATACCGCAGCGAGACCCAAAATCAACAGACTAATGACGCCCGTGACGGTGAAGCGGAGAGTCGGGCTCTGGGCGACGGTGTCGCCAGCCGCTGCCGCCGTCTTGAGGAGATTGATCCCTGAAATGGCTGCCGGGATTCCGAAGAGAATCGTCGCGAAAGCGCCGAGATACGGGAGGAAACTTGGAATCGGTGCCCCGGTGAGTCGCTGCAAGCCGGCCCAAGGCACGATGATCGCAAGCGTCCAGAAACCTATGAGCGAAAGCGAGTAGTTGTAGACTGGACGACCGGTCACCTTAGGGACGAGGTAGTAAGCCATACCGATCCCGACCGGCACGAAGAACATCAGCGGCAGGGCCGAGTGGAACCAAGCACTGACGGCGGCGGCACCAAGAGGACTCCCACCAAACCCATGGATCAGAATGTTTGCAGTCGCGAAGATCCATGGGAACCAGATCGTCGCAGCGAGAAGATACCACTGTGAGATGTAGGTATGTCCCTCAGGACGAACCTTGAACTGAACCATCGACCAAATCGTGATGCCCACGTAGGAAAGGAGCATCGGGAGCCAAGCGAAGGCCGGCATTTCCATGAACGGCACACCCGTTCCTCCACCGGCGAGGATGCCAACGATGCCGAGCGAGATCGCCAAATTCCAAACGTGACCGGCGACGACGATCAGACCGGCCGCACGGCACTCCTGACGGGAAAGACGAGCCATCAACCAGATGATCATGCCGAAGGCGGCCTGGCATCCCCAACCATAGACGAGTGCACTTTGATGAGCGGCGAACACACGGCCATAGGTCATCCATGGGCAACCCGCCAGAAAGTCCGGGCTATGCACCTTGGCGGAAGAAACGATCCCAAGAAGAATCGCAACAGCAAGCCAAGCAGCACCACTGGTGAAGAAGAACATCACGGGGTGACGGAGCGAGCGATCGATCGACGCGCGTAGCGTGTCGTCGTGCTCGAGGTATTTATCAGAGTCGCTGGACATTGCGGAAATGGATTACTTCACGGGAATCAGATCAGCTTCGGTAAGCATTGGCTTGCCGACTTCACTACGCAGGGCCTTGACCTGCTCTGGACTGACCGGAGGGGCGGAATTACCAAAAGAGTTGCGGACGAAAGTCAAAACTGCAGCCACATCCTCATCGGGGCTGGCAGCACCCATCGCTGTCATCGGCGCGGGGAGGTTATACTCCTTGCCGGAAACGGTGATTGGCCCCGTAAGACCACGCATCTGAATACGGATCAGATTGGACACTGGGCCAGCTACCCAATCGGAACCGGCCAGAGGAGGAGCAATCGGTCCGCCCTCACCATTCGCACCGTGGCAGGCCATGCAGAGCATGTATCCTTGCTGACCTTTCGCCATCACCGCTGGGTCAGGTGCCGTGCCGGCAGGAGGAGTCATCGCATCCACTGCCCCAAAGTCAGCGGATGGACCAGCCGCCAGCTTCTCAGCCGTCGGAGTATTGGGAATCACTTGAGCAGGATCGTCGACCTTGATTGGCTTGGAAGCGATCAGTTGAGTTCCGATCATTTCAAAGGCGACCGTTGGCGGAACTTGGACCGTTATGCCCTCTTCCACGACCTTCCATTCAAGATTCGCGCTCTGCGCAGCGTCGACGCTTCCGCGGATTTCATAACGCTTGATCGCGGCGGCCTGCTCAAGGGGGCCGATGCCACTGTCACCGCGACTGCGGAGCCAAAGGATCAGCACAAGCACACCAAAGAGCGAGATCACGCCGATGCCCCACCAAAAGGCGGAGAAGCGGACGAGTGGGTTGTCGCGAGTTGATTCCATTCGAGTTGAAAAAGTCTAAAGGTCGGAAAGTGGAGATTCCGTTAGTTGGAAACGTTGGCGGATTCGAGAAGGCGAGGATCGCGGTTCGGATAGAGATTGTTCTGACCGAGCGCGCGGAGGTAGAAGAAGACGAAGCCGGAGCCGATCGCCACAAAAGCAAGGATGTCCCCGAGAAAAGCGCCGGGAACGGTGGTGGTCACCGGATGCTCGGAAGTCGCGCCGTAAATGTCGGGAAGGATGTTCATCAGCGAGATCGAACGCTCGGGAGCCACGATCAGGTAGTGATCAAGAACGTGCATCGCCAGCGTATAGACACACATGATGCTGATAAGCTTCGGTGTCCGCTTGAGCCAGGCTTGAAGGAGAATCACGAATGGCACAACGAAGTGGCCGAAGACCAAGGCAATCGAAGCCGTGTTCCAACCGCTGGTATTACGAATCAGGAAGTATTTGGTTTCCTCCGTGATGTTCGCATACCAAATCAGGAAATATTGGGAGAACGACACGTAAGCCCAGAAGATCGTAAAGGCGAGAAGCAGCTTTCCTTTGATGTGAAAATGCTCGGGAGTCACCACCTTTTTCATGTAGCCAGCTTGGGTCAACAAGGTGCAGGTAATGATGATCACCGCCATCGAGTTCAATGCGGAACCCGCAAACAGATAGACCCCCCACATCGTCGAGAACCATGTGTAGTCGAGCCCCATCAGCCAGTCAAAGCCAGCAAACGTGATGGTGATTGCAAAGATGATCAGCGTGTAGGTCGAGTGGAAGCGAGCACGGAAAAGGCGGGAGGTTCCAGGATTTGGATCGCTGTCTTGAGCAACAGAAAGCTTGCGCAGACCTCGGATCACGAGGCTCAAGCCGACGAAGTAGAAAGCGAAGCGGAAATACCAGAACGGGATGCTCATGTACCAATATTTCAGGTAGAGCAGGTGATCGTGGGGATTGTGGCTGTTATGAAGAGCCTCCTTGGCACCAATGCCAAACCACGAACCAGAGATATCACGGTGCATGGTCATCCACTCGTAGAGATACTGCTGCACCGAAGGGCAAAGCAGCGGAATCGCGAAGATGAATAGGTAGGGATAAACTGAACCCAGGTTCTCCATGACGCGGCGGACCGATGTCCCCCACCCCGAGTTCGAGACATTGTGCAGCAGCGTCCAGAAGCACCCACCGACGGCGAGCGTGAAAAAGAAGAACAGCGCGAAGAGCCAAGAGTAAGCATAGCTACCCGCAATGGCCTCACCTGCTCCGAAGAGGAGGAAGAAGCTGACTAGGGTAAGAATCAGCGAAAGACGGCCGGCGAGCGTTTTGATCTTTTCGATCTTGCTGCTCTCAAGACGTTCCCCGTGTGCGGGAATGTCTGCTGAGGTGACAATGTGGGATGCCATGGGAAAATTCAGTTATTGGGCCTGTGCGGGGTTTGCGGCCTGATGCGATTCGAAGGCGGCCTTGATCGTCGCATCCGAGAGCGGTGCCTTGCGAGCGGCTTGAAGGGCCCGGACGTAGGCGACGACTGCCCAGCGATCACGGATTGAAAGGTTATGCTTGTAGCCGCTCATGTTCCCTTTGCCGTTTGAAATCACATCATACATCCGACCATCGGGATAAGCGGCTTGGCCGAAGTTCTCCAAAGCAAGGTTGGCAACGCCGGGAACACCAAAGCTGGTGGTGATCCCCTGACCATCGCCCGACGCCCCGTGACATGGCATGCAGTTGACGCTATACATCTCTTTGCCTCGATTCAGGAAGGCATTGACGTTGTCGGCATTCAAGCCGAGTTCCTCTGGCATGCCGTTGGAGTAGTAGTCATCAATCCCACCGGTGTAGTAATACCCGACGCCACCGCCGAATTCATACTCAGGAATGCCACCGAGCACGGTCTTACCGTCGGGCTGGAACCCCACGGGATGAGTCCCGGTCACCGGCAAGCGCGAACCCACGCCGTCGGCAAAGAAAGCGTCGGGCTTCTGAGCCTTGACCTTGTCCTGAGTGTCCATGTCAGGAAACAGGCGGAGAGGCGTTTCGGCCCGCTTCGCACCGCGGATCGGCATGAGGCCGACGAACAGAACGATGACGATGGCGTAAGCTAGAAAGAAGTATTTCACGGGATGAAAAGGAATCAGTCTTCTTCTTCGACGAGTTCGATGCTGGTGCCGCCGATCTCCTCAAGCAGCGCGCGGGTACCTTCCGGACTGAATTTTGGATCTCGGGCTTCGATGGCGATGAAGAAAGCGTCGTCAGTGGTGCGGTGGAATTGCTTGCTGGCGAAAAGGGGGTGGTTGAGGCGCGGGAGTTTCATGAGCGCCAACAGTCCGAAGAGCGTGGTGAAACCTGAAAACAAGATCGTCAACTCAAACATGATCGGGAAGAAGGCCGGAACCGAAAAGACGTTCACTGGTTTGGCCTGCACGATCGTTGGGTAAAGAAGCACCTGAGTCCCGTAGGCCAGAGCAAAAGCCGTCGCCGTCCCGGTCGCTCCACCGCAGAACACCAACCATGGCAGGATTGAGCGCTTCAGGCCCATCGCTCCATCAAGACCGTGAATCGGGTAAGGCGAGTGACAGTCCCATTTGCGGAAACCGGCGTCGCGCACCTTCGCGGCCGCCTTGTAGAGGGCGGAGGCGCTCTTGAACTCGGCCAAGTAGCCGTAAACTCGTTTGCGGGTAGTGCTCACTGAAAATTTAAACTTTAAATTCTAAACTCCGAACTCGATCAGGCTTTGCCGGCGGACTCCTGAAGCTCCTGTTGATAGGCGGCTTCGACGACGACTCCGTCATCCGGATGATCCTCGTGATCATCAAAGTGCGGATCGGATTCCAGCAGGGTCCACTTCACCTCGGCAATGTTGATGCAAGGCAGGAAGCGGAGGAAGAGGAGGAACAGCATCAGGAACATCCCAATCGTGCCAACGAACAACAGCTGGTCCTGCCCGCTCGGTGAGTAGTATTTCCAATCACCCGGAAGCCACATGCGGGCCAGCGTGGTGACGATGATGACGAAGCGCTCGAACCACATGCCGATGTTCACGAACATCGCGACAATCATGACGATCCAGAGATTCTCGCGCATGCTCTTCAGCCAGAAGATCTGAGGCGCGATGACGTTGCAGAACATCATGGTGAAGTAGGCCCAGTTGTAGGGACCAGTGATGCGGTATTTGAAGGCCTCCATCTCATACTTCGCACCCGAGTAGAAGGCGACGAAGAGCTCCATCAAGTAGGCATAACCCACGATCGTGCCGGTCAGCAGGATGATCTTCGCCATGTTGTCGATGTGCTTCATCGTGATCAGGTCCTGGAGACCGTAAATGAAGCGGGCGGGAATCATGATGGTCAGCACCATTGCGAATCCACCGAAGATCGCACCTGCCACGAAGTAAGGCGGGAAAATCGTGGTATGCCACCCGGGCACCACCGAGGTGGCAAAGTCGAACGAAACGACCGAGTGCACCGAGAGCACCAGTGGCGTCGAAAGCGCGGCCAAAAGGAGGTAAGCCATTTCGTAGTGGCTCCACTGACGGTTGCCACCGCGCCACCCCAACGAGAAGAGTCCATAGAGCATCTTGCGAAGGCCGGGCTTGCAGCGATCACGGATCGTCGCGAGGTCGGGAACCATGCCAAGATACCAGAAAATCAGCGAAATGGTGAAGTAAGTCGAAACCGCGAACACGTCCCACAGGAGTGGCGACTTGAAGTTCTGCCAGATGGCATTCGAGTTCGGGATCGGTGCGAGGAACCAGGCCATCCAGACACGGCCGACGTGGAAGGCCGGAAAAATACCGGCGCACATCACGGCGAAGATTGTCATCGCCTCCGCCGCTCGGTTGATCGAGGTCCGCCAGTTTTGGCGGGTTAGGAAAAGAATCGCGGAAATCAGGGTTCCGGCGTGACCGATACCGATCCAGAACACGAAGTTCACGATCGGCCATCCCCACATCGCACGGTTGGTGTTTCCCCACACACCGACACCGGTCGATACGAGGTGGAACAATCCGCCGCCGACACCGACAGCCGCGATCAATGCGCTTGGGATGAACAGCAGCCACCACAAAAATGGCTGACGGTTCTCAAGCACACCGCAGATCCGATCCGTGATCCAATGATAGGAGCGACCGTTGAGGATCAGTTTTTCACGCTTAAGGACCGGAAGTTTCGGACCTTGGCGGGTTGGGGCATTTTCAGTGGCTGTGGCCATTTCAAAAAAGAGTCGTTAGATCGACGAATCAATGCATGTGGATCGTGGCTTTGCCGATGTGCTTGGCATCGTCCATCGCGGGATTCGGATTTTTCACGCGTGCCAGGTAGCTGGTGCGCGGAACAGTGCCGATGTATTGGAGGAGGTCGTAATTCCGCTCCACTCCCTTGGCGCGCATCATGCGGCTCTTGGTTTCGTCGAGCTTGTTACCAAAGGTGATCGCATCGGCCGGGCAGGCCTCCTGACAGGCGACTTTTACGGAATCGACCGGAATACGGAGCGTGTGAACGTTAACCGTGTTAAGGGTCGAGTCGCCGCTGGCGAGTGCCGCTTGCTTCTGACCGCGTTTCTGACGGATTTTGGCATCCTTGAGACGCTGCACGCAGTAGGTGCACTTTTCCATCACCCCACGCATCCGGACGGTCACGTTCGGGTTGCGCTGGAGGTGAGCGGCGGTGCCAACCTGCTTTTCGCCGATCGGCCCTTTGTAAAGGTTGTGGGCGACAAGCGGGTTGCGCTTGTTGTAGTCGAAGAAGTTAAGCGACGTGCCTTGTAGGGGCAGTTGTTCGCGCAGTAGCGGGTGCCGATGCAGCGGTTGTAGGCCATTGCATTGAGTCCGTCCTCGGTGTGAACCGTGGCGTTGACCGGGCAGACCGTTTCGCATGGTGCGGATTCGCACTGCACGCAGGCAACCGGCTGAGGAATCATCTCCGGATTGTCCTGATCTCCGTTGACCGAGGCAAAGTAGCGATCCATGCGGATCCAGTGCATTTCACGGCCTTTGGCGAGCTGTTCCTTGCCGACGATTGGAATGTTGTTCTCCGCCTGACAGGCCACGAGGCAGGCATTGCAGCCCATGCATGAGGACAAGTCGATCGCCATCGCCCACTGGTGAATCTTGTCGCTGATCAGTGGCTGACCGTTGCGATCCTCCTGCTTGTAGAGAGAAACGTTCGGAGGCATGTGGGAATCGATCCCCTGCTTCTTGACGTTGGCGAGTTGTGCGTCGAAGTCCTTGTGGGACTCCTCGTCGGTCATCGTCGAAATTTCACGGGCCAACGCACGACCATACATCGAGTGGTGCTCCTGAGTCGCAGCGATCGAGTATTTCACCCCGGTCTTCGCGGGTGCCTCGGCGAGAACGGCGAAGTAGGATGCGGCCGTCGTCCGGAGCGGGTAGGCATTGAAGCCGGAATTGACGCCGACGAGGCTGACATTGGCTTCGTCGGTGGTGGGGCGGCCCAACTCGTCATCCGCGTTAAAGCCTTGGCCGTATCCGAGGGAAACGATGACGGTGTTTTCCGCCTGACCGAAACCAATCTGGACGGGCACTTCGAGAGTCTGCTCACCGACCTTGATCGAGATCAGCTTGCCCGTGCGGTGCTCACCTTCGTGATCGGGAGGAACAGCGGCGGTGTCCGTCTGAAGCGGTACGATTTCATCGTAAAGTCCAAGTTCCTTCGCGGTCTTCGGAGCGATGAGGGCGACATTGTCCCAGGAAATCTTGCTGATCGGATCGGGTGCTTCCTGAAGCCAGCCGTTGTCGATCCAGCGACCGTCGTAAACCGACGCATCCGTTGCGAAGATTAACTCAAGCTCGCCACCCTTTGGAGCTGCCTTGATTGCCGCGTCAACGCGGCCAGCGAAGTTGATCTCACCCACATCGTATTTCGAACCCGCGAGGAATCCGTCGTGAAGAAGCTTTTTCCAAGCCGCCTCCCCTTCTCCGGCGATGCCTTCGAAAGTTTTGCGAACGGCAATGTAAGCAGGCGACGGAGCACCCACTTCACCTTCACCGGTCATCAGCATGCCGTCTTCGGAAAGTAGCGCGGTGAGCACTTCAATCTCGCTCGCACACTCAGAGTAGAGTGGAAAAATCATCGGCTGAACCACGGTGTAAACACCAGTCGCCGTGCGGGCGTCGGCCCAGCTTTCGAGGTAGTGACTTGCAGGAACGTGCCAGTTGCAGGCGCGAGCCGTGGCATCGGTGCGCAGACCAAAGTGGATGCTCGTCTTGGCTTTGGCGAGTGCCTCACGGAAAGCCAGATCTGACGGAGCGTCGTAAACAGGATTGGATGGCGTGAAAAGGATCAGCGTATCGATCTTGTTGCCGTTGAGATCGGCGACGAGCTCTTCAATTCCTGCGAGGGCACCTGCATCGGTGCGAACGACTTTGACGGGCTTGCCTTCGCCGAGATTGCCGAGCTTGGCATTGATCGCGGCGACGAGGAGATGAACCGCCTCAGGAGCTCGCGAACCCGCGACGACTGCCGAAGGATTTGACTTCATGTCTTCAACCATCGTCGTCACCCACTTCTTGGTATCCGCATCGGGAGCCTCGACATCACCGAAAACCCCGGCACCGACTTGGCGGGCGATCTCGGCAGCAACGATGAGAAGTTGGCTTGGCTTCACTCGCAGGCGGTGATCGGCCATGCCGCCAGTCATCGAATAAGCACTTTCGACAACATACAGGCGGTTCATCGAGTCGGCACTTGCCTTCTTGTCGTAGGATGCACCTTCCGGCTTGCGGCGGGAGAAGAATGGTGTGACGGGGCCGACAGGATCGAGGCTGGTGAAGTCACAATCAAGTGAAACGATTCGATCCGCTTTAGCAAAATCGACGACGATCTTCTGACCGCCATCGATGGCCTTCACCTTTTCACCCTCAAGGGCTTCGTAGGCGTAGAATTTGGTGTTCTCGTTGAACTCCTTCGCGAGCCGGGCGCGGGTTGGTGAATCATCACGTCCGAAGACGATGCCGACCTTTGCTGACTTGTTTTTGGCAATCTCGGCGAGTGCCTTTTCAAAATCCGCGCGGGAACTTGGTTGACCATCGCGCAGCACCTGCTTGGAACGGGCTGGGTTGTATAGGTCAAGAATGCTTGCCTGGGCGAAAGCGTCGGTTCCTGAGTTGTCCGGGTGAAGGGTGTTCGGACCAAGCTTGGTCGGACGACCTTCGAAAGTGGTGACGACCAGCGGTGTCGCCCCTTCCGGACGCGGGAAACTAGAAGCGTAGTAGGTCGCCTTCCCTGGAATCACCCACTCAGGAGCATTCGCATAGGGAAGAATGTAGCTCTCAGGGCGACGGCAGGCCGCCATTCCAAAACCAGCGAGCGCGGTTGATGCGCCCATCAGCTTCAGGAAGGACCGGCGGGAAACCTCAGCGTCCTCGGAATCCGCCATTTCTGCGGCACCCCTTGGAAACTCGCGCTCCAACCAAGTGCGGAACTCAGGCGTATTCTCAAGCTGCCCGACACTACGCCAAGAGACAGTCGTCTCGTTTGCGGGGACCTCGGGGTGTTGCCAGATGCGTTTGCTCATGGGGTCGGCGAAAAATAGATCAGTGGTGGCAGGTGGCGCAGGACTCACGCGGCTGGACCTGCCACATTTCTTTGAGCTTCAGACCGAGGTCTTCCTGGGTTTTGAGGCCCTTGAAGTCCTCGCGGTTGCTCTTCGCTAAGTAGTCCTCAGCGTCGAATTTCAAATTGAAGACCTCCTCCAGCGGACGGAGATGCTTTTCAGGAGCACGGTGGCACTCGAGGCACCATCCCATCGAGAGGTTCTGATCTTGGAAAACGACTTCCATCTGATCGACCCGGCCATGGCAACTGACACAGGAGACTCCGCGGTTCACGTGCGCCGAGTGGTTGAAGTAAACGAAGTCGGGAGCCTTGTGGACGCGGACCCATTCGACGGGCTTGCCGAAATCAGGGTGCTTCAGAGCCGGATCCATCCGGTTACGCAGGGGTTGAAGCTTCGGGCTCTCCTTCTGCACGTGCTGGTGACAGTTCCAGCAGGTATTCGAAGTCGGAACGTTCGAATGCCCGGACACATCCACGAACGAGTGGCAGTAGCGGCAGTCCATCCCGAGCTGGTCAGCATGGATCTTGTGAGAGAATGGAATCGGCTGTGATGGTTGGTAGCCGACCGCTTGGGTCTTCGGCGTGCCATACCACGTAAAAGCCGCAACCGCACCCGCACCGAGCGAGCCGGCGCAAATTGCGATTTTAAAAGGAAGTATGTTGGTCCAGCGCGGGAAAAAATTGGCCATGACGGTCGTCGTCGGAGTGCTCGGCGGGGTCAAATTGGTTGCTTGTGAAATTTTTCACAAGCTCTTTTACGCTCCCAACCGAAAGGGTCCCGGCCGGGGCGCCGGATGTTGCAAAGACCGCCCGAACTGGCAATCGGAAAAAAGAGATTTCTTTCGATTCGATGAACAAATCTTTGCCAAAATCCAAAATTGGGCGGGTTTCTTCTAGCCTCGGCTCTCTGAATTCCAATTGAGACCCTTTTCACGTCGCCACTTTCGAAATGCTGCGAACTGCTCTTTTTTGGGAAGATCCTGCCGTTGCGGGTCTTCATCGAGGAATTCTTGAAAAAAAAGATACTGTTCTTTCTCGTCGGCCTTCCTTTCTTCCTCGGCTTGTGCCGTGCGACCTCCTGCTCCTCCGGTCTTGAACATCTGCTGTTCGATCTTTTTCAAACGACTGCCCAAACGCAGTTGCCCGGTCCAAATGATCAGCACGAAAAATAAGATCGTTGCGAGTAGTATCCAGAGATTCAGCGGTATTCCTGCTTCAGAAGGCATGCGCCAAAAAATAGCGGCGCCTCCGGGAGCGTCGATGAAAATTCCGGACTACCACTCGATCCCCACGCCCTCTTCAGGAATCAGGATTTTCTCGCTGATACCGAGACGGTCCGCCTCCTGAAGCAAACGATCCACCGGCTCTTCCAGCGGCTCGTTTCCCAGCGGAAAGGTGCCGTAGTGCATGGGAATCATCACCTTCGCCCCGATCTCCGCGAAGGCTCTAACAGCTTCCTCCGGATTCAAGTGCACGTCGCGTCCACTCGGAGCCTCGTAGGCCCCGATCGGCATCAACGCGACGTCGATTCCGGGGAGCCTACGCCCAATTTCCGCGAAGCCCTCGAACCACGCGCTGTCGCCGCAGTGAAAAACACTCTTCCCACCCGCCTCGATCAGGTAACCGCCGAAATCGCGATGCGTATCATGCAAATAGCGCGCACCCCAGTGATGGCTCGGAGTGTGAGTCACACAAAGTTCCGCGAACTCCTTACGGTCCCAGATTTTCATTTCATGCACACTGGGAAATCCGAGCCGCTTCACGAGTGATCCACTCCCCTTTGGCACCACGATGCCATCGCGCGCTTGCAGCACCCGCAAACTCGGTTTGTGCAAATGGTCGAAGTGGGCGTGCGTCACCAAAACCAAGTCCAGCTCCGGAATATCCCGCAGCGGAAGACCCGGACGGCGTTGTCGACGCACAAAGCCATGCCAATTCGCCCAGTTCGGATCGACCATCAGCGAGTGATCGGCGAACTGGATATAGAAACCCGCGTGACCCACCCAAGTGAGCCGCACTTTCCCCGCCTCCGGCGCATTGAAAATCGGTGCCTGCTCCTCCCCCCCCGGACGACGAAACATTCCCGGAACGATCCGATGGCGGAAGAACTTGTAGTTCCGCTTCGGCCAGCCCTTTTGCGGCTTCAGCCCAGAATAACGAGTCTCCAGCCGCTCTTCATCCGGTCCCCCATCCTTCATCATCCTGGCGGATCAAATGGTTGCCGAAGCCTTTTCGTAGGCCTTCGAGATCTTGTCCACCCAGTCCTTGGCGCGCTCCGAAAAGCTCCGCTCATCACCCGCGTAGGAGATCCCTCGTGAAACGTTGATCACATCCGGTGCGCTGCGCCCAGCCGATGCAAGATCCGCAAGGTCACCGCCCTGAGCACCAAGCCCCGGGACCAGAAGCGGCGCATCAGGAATCTTGGCCAGCACGCCACCGGCATTTGTCAGTCCGACCACGTAGCCTGTATCCGTCGCCTTTCCTTCAGACTTCGCACGCTCGCCAAGCGCAGTCACAAGCTCGAACACCGAACGTCCATCGGCGAGCTGCTGCCGTTGGAAATCAGCCGACCCAGCGTTTGACGTCACCGCCAGCAGATAGATCCCCTTTCCTTCCCATCCAAGAAACGGCTCGATGGAATCGTAGCCGAGGAAGGGGTTCAAAGTCACCGAGTCGACGTTCCAGTGACTGAAATAACTATGGGCATAGTACTTCTGCGTCTCGCCGATATCACTGCGCTTGGCATCAAGAATGACCGGCACTTCCTTTGGCATCGCGCCGAGTAATTCCTCGAGAATCTCAATCCCGCGAAGTCCCATGGCCTCGAAATAAGCCATGTTCGGTTTGAAGGCCGCGGCCTGCTCCCAGGTTCCATCGACGAGACGTTTGAGGAAATCGGGCACCGCCTCGATGCCGTCGTCCCCGGGCCGGGGGTCAATCCCGACACATAGGCGGGAGCCCGTTTCATCGATTCGTTTCTGAAGTCGTTCCGCGTAGCGCATGGCAGGACTGTGGCGCGAGTTTCAAAAAGGAGCAACCCGTGATCCCGGAATCGGAGGCAGTTATCCACGGAATCCACGAAACACGCAGGCCGATCAAGCTTGGGAAAATCGGCTCCAGCTGACTTCTTACTTACCAAGATGGATAGGATGTTGGAGTCGTTGTCCTCAGTTTCAGCCCCGATTTGAGGTTCAAGCATGATGATGATCATAACGATCATTGGATTCCGTTGGCCAAGGAGGTGGCGCTTTGAGAGTATCACGGCGGGACAAGTGCTCTTCAGATCGGTGTGGAAAACTCAGGCGGGAGATTGCCATTGCCTGGTAGCGCCCGGCGGCGGCAACGGCCCTTCATGGATTCGCGCGGCTCCGGGAGCTTCGATTTCAGATCCAGTGGTGGCGCTCGAAATACCTCCGTACAG
>CAZVMS010000276.1:0-8327 GCA_964628795.1 uncultured Haloferula sp.
GCTGGTGGCGGCCGACCGCCGGCCGCATCCGGGACTCTTCGCCATCAAGTCTATCTACCGCAACATCCACACCACTGCGATTGATCTCGAACAGGGCCTGCTGAGTGTGCGCAACTGGTTTGATTTCTCCAATATCCGGGAGATGGCCGACGGCCGCTGGCAGGTCCTGAAGGATGGCAAGCTGTTTGCCCAGGGCGGGATTGCCCCGCTCGATATTCCCCCGCATGAAAGCCGCACCGTGACCCTCAAGCTGCCGGAAATCCCTACCGATGATGGCGCCGAGTATCTGCTCAACCTGAGCTACACGGCCAAAGCCGGAATGTCCGGGCTGGTGCCGGCCGGCCACGAACTGGCCTGGGAGCAATTTGTGCTGCGCGAAAGATCGGCCCCGGCACCCGTCAAAGCCGGGGGCATGCTTGAGGTCAAGGACGGCGACCAATCAGTGCAAGTCAGCGGCGAGGACTTCGCCCTCACTTTCGACAAAAAGCTCGGCACCCTGAGCGACTATCGTTTCGAGGGCCGGAAGCTCCTGAGCGAGGGACCACGCCCGGAGTTTTGGCGCGCCTACACGGACAACGACCGACGCTCCTACACCCGCCACTCCAGTGATCGCTGGAAGAATGCCGGTGACAACTGGACGGTTCAAAGCACGCGGGTGACGAAGCAGGACGCCTGCGTCGTGATTGACTGCTCCGGAGTGCTTCCCGACCTCTACGACGCGCAGTTGAGCCTCAACTACACGATCCATCCCAACGGGGTCATCGATGTGGCCTACGACTACCAACCCGGCAATGTTCCGGCAGAGAAGAAAGAGGGCAAGAAGGGACTGAACGCCCCCTTCCGCTATGGCGTCAAGCTGCAGATCCCGGCCGGGTTCGAGCGGGTTCAGTGGTATGGACGCGGGCCCGAACCCACCTACAGCGACCGCAAGTTCGAACGCATCGGTATTTATCAAAACACCGTCGATGGCCTCTGGGTGGACTATTCACGTCCCCAGGAGAACGGCCAGCGCAGTGAGTTGCGCTGGCTCAGCCTGAGCGACGATACCGGCCGGGGGCTCCGTATCCTGGGCCTGCCCGAATTCAATTTCGCCGCCCGCCGCTACTCCAGACAGGTAATGGAGAGCGTGGCCTACAGCTTTCAGATGGAGCGCGCGGAGGTGATCCATCTCAACCTGGACAAAGCCCAAACCGGAGTCGGGGGCAACAACAGCTGGGGTGCACCTCCCATGGAACCCTATCGTCTCAAGAATGAACCAACCCGGTTTCAATTCCGGATCATGCCCGATTCGCATTGAATAAAAACCATTCTACACCTATGCGGTTTTTAGCCGAACTATTATAGAAACACCAAGCTATGATAAGCACAGACAACACGATGACCCGCCAGTGGCAACCCTTGATACGAATTGCTCTTGCCATAGGCCTTTGTCTCTCCCCCGTCACTGCGGCCCAAATCAAGTGGAAGAATGTCGATTTCACCAAAGGGGAAAGCATCCCCGAACAATCCAACCTCAGTTGGACGCTGGGTGCCACCGGCGCTCGGGGCTGGATCTATAATGAAAAAAGGAGTACCATACCGGCACGACAAATCTCCATCACCGAAATTCACAAAGGTTCGCCCGCAGATGGTATTCTTAACGTAGGTGACGTGATCCTCGGACTGGGTGATGAGCCCTTCACTTCCGATCCACGCACAGCTTTCGGCAAGGCTCTGACCTATGCGGAAAGCGAGGCGGGTGGCGGCAAGCTCGACCTCATTATCTGGCGCGAAGGCAAAACGAGCAAGGTTGCTCTAAATCTTCCTGTCCTCGGCTCTTACAGTACCACCGCTCCCTACCAATGTGAAAAATCCGAGCGTATACTCGAGCAAGGCATCAAAACACTGGTCGAAAAGATGACCGCCCCGAAATACAAGCGTAACCCCATCGAACGTTCGCTCAACGCCCTTGCCCTGCTCGCCACCGGCGACAAACAATACCACTCACTGCTAAAGCGAGAAGCCAAATGGGCCGCAGAATTCGAGAGCGGGTCTTTCGCCACCTGGTGGTATGGCTATACCCTTATCTTTCTGGCAGAATATGTGATCGAGACGGGTGATCAGTCCGTCATGCCGGGCCTGAGAAGGCTCGCCCTCGAATCGGCTCATGGCCAAAGCAACGTGGGCTCATGGGGGCACCGATTCTCGCATCCAAACGGCATCTTAATGGGATATGGCATGATGAATGCCCCCGGCGTACCCTTGACAACTGGTCTGGTGCTCGCCCGTGAGGCCGGTGTCAGAGACCCGCAAGTCGATCTGGCAATCCAGCGCAGCTCAGATTTCCTGCGCTTCTATGTCGATAAAGGAGCCGTTCCCTATGGAGACCATGCCCCCTGGATCAAAACCCACGATGACAACGGGAAAAATGGCATGACAGCGGTTCTCTACAACCTGTTGGGGGAGGCGGAAAGTGCTAAATATTTTGCCCATATGTCTCTGGCAAGCCATGGTAGTGAACGCGACCAGGGCCACACCGGAAATTTCTGGAATATGGCTTGGGCGATGCCATCGGTCAACCTGTCCGGACCGGAAGCGACAGGTGCCTGGATGAAACAGTTCGGCTCTTGGTATTTTGATTTGGCCCGCAACTGGGATGGAAGCTTTAGCCACCAGAGCCAACCTGGCGAGCAACTCGACAGAAGCCCACGCTGGGATGCCACAGGTCTTTATCTGCTGGCCTACGCAATGCCGTTGAAGAACTTGCGTATTACCGGCGAGAAGCCCGCTGTAGTGCCCCAACTCAACGCCCAGCAAGCCGGGGGCTTGATCGATTTGGGGCGGGGGTGGAATAGCTACGACCCCGACAGCTTTTACGACGCGTTGCCCACGGAAGAACTGCTTGGGCGTCTGCAAAACTGGTCACCGGTTGTGCGGGAACGTGCCGCCCTCGCCCTCAGTCGTCGCAATGCACCGGTCATCGATGCCTTAATCGAGATGCTTGACGGAAAATCCCGCCATGGCCGTTATGGGGCCGCCGTGGGGATCGAGCACCTGAAAGGCGACAGATCGGCTGCCGTGCAACCCCTCCTCCAAACCTTCAAGCAGAGCGACGATATGTGGCTGCGAATACTCGCGGCCAACGCCTTGACCGCGATCGGAGAACCCGCCCGTTCCGTAGCCATCCCGCTCATGCTTGAACGGATGGCCAACCCGATCGACGACAAGAATGCCCCCCGCCGGATGGAGCAGCGCTATCTCACCTTTGCTCTGTTTAACAAAAGAGGCGGGTTCCTCGGCAAGTCGATCGAGGGCGTTGACCGCGATTTACTCTTCCGGGCAGTGCGCGCCGGCTTGAAGAATCAGGATGGCCGTGCCCGGAACAGCATCGGGTCACTCTATGACAAACTCACCCTTGAGGAGATTCGTCCGCTGCTCCCCGCCATGAGCGAAGCCATTGCCAATATTGCTCCCAGCGGGATGATGTTTGCCTCAGGCATTCGCAAGAGTGGGCTCACCTACCTTGCAGAAAACAACGTTGAGGAAGGCATGCAACTGGCCGTGGACTTTCTGGATGAACGTTGGAGACTATGGGGCGCGGCCGACCAGGGACCGTTCGCACTCGATATCATTGCCAGCTACGGAGCCAACGCACAAGCGATGCTCCCACAACTCGAAGAAATTCTGGACACGATGGAGAAGAGCGATAACTCCAGAGGCCAAAACCTCAAGGGAGCACTCAAAGAAGCGATCGAGAAGATCAAGACCTCCGACCACAAACCCAGACTGACACGATTCTAAACATCGCTCTCGCGCCCAAGGCACAAATTCCGTAACGGAAATCAAATCAAATAAACGTGTGATAATTTTACGATGCGCCGCGGCCGCAATCCAGGCTCGCCCAAACACCATCCGATTGAGCCTGGTAATACTTGCGCTACTCAGCTGCACAATTGCTTATGCTAATGCGGATACGGTCAGGCCGAATATTCTGATCCTGCTGACAGATGACCAGAGACCGGATACGCTGACCTGCTATGATAGTGCCAGCCCCATCCGCACACCAGAAATCGACCGCTTGGCGAGTCTCGGCACTCTGTTCCGTCACGCTTTTGTCACCACGCCGATCTGCTGCGTGTCGCGGGCCAGCATTCTGACTGGGCGCTATGCCGCCAACCACCGTGTGCATAATTTCAATGTCCCGTTGGATGATGAGATCTTTGCGGACAGCTATCCAGCACACTTGAAGCGGTCAGGATACTTCACCGGTGCACTCGGAAAGCATGGGGTGGGGATTACGGCTCAGGTGCGCGAGAGCTACGATGTCTTCGATGCACAGGCCACCCAAGGGCCGCGCTTCCGCAACTATCTCGGCAAGCGCATGCATGATGCCGAGTGGCTTACTGTGAGAACGCTGGAATTCCTCGATCAAGTCCCCGCTGGACAGGCTTTTTGCCTCCAAGTGAATTACAAGGAGCCACACGGCACCTCCGTTCCGGCACCAGAAGACGATAATTTGCTCGAATCCAAATTTTTTCAAAGAGGGGCCACTGACACCGAAGCGGCCTTCAAAATGAACCCGTTGCGCGTGCAGCAAGGGCTGAATCGTTGGTGCTACATCAATGAATACAACAAGGACGGAAACATCAATCCATACATCCGGCAATACCACGAAAAGATCGTCAGCGTCGATCGCTCGGTCGGTGCCATCCTCGAGGGCCTATCCAGTCGAGGCCTGGCTGGGAATACGGTGGTCTTGTTTCTCTCGGATCATGGGCTGCATCTCGGAGAGAAACAGTTGTCTGGCAAATGGACACCCTATGAACAAAGCTTGCGGATTCCCTTCATCTATTATGACCCCCGCAATCAAGAGCGACGCGGGCTGGAGAACCAGCAGATGGTGCTCAATATTGACCTTGCCCCAACGGTTTTGGAACTCGCAGGTCTTGCTGTGCCGGCAAGCATGGACGGCTTATCCTTGTTGCCGCTCGTGCAGGGGCAGTCGAATTCCTGGCGCGATATATTTTATATTGAGCACTATTGCTCGCCCCCCACTGCCCCTTGGTTTATTCCAAGGCATGAGGGCTACCGAACGGAAAAGGAGAAATTCATCCGCTGGGTCGACATGGGGCACGTGGTGGAGGAATATTTCGATTTGCAGACCGACACGGAGGAGATCAACAACCTCGCGGGAGTCGCTTCTGCCGAGGACCGAGTAGAAGCCGCCCGTTCACGATTCAAGGAGTGGCGGAAGCTGAACCCGGTGAATTACGAACACAAACTTGGTGGCGTGCCGCACTTCGACAGCAGGGATATCGATTGGGCACGATTTGAAACCGAAAAACCGAAAGAATTTGCGCGAATCAAAGCACAAGTCGAACGCCTCGGTGTAACTTGGCAACAGGCCGTTGAAGATTGGGAGATCCGCTACACCATCGGCAAAAATGCTCGCTACTGGTACTAGAAGCCAGAGGGGACGCACAAGATCAAACCAAGCAAACAAACTCTGCAAGAAGCCGAACTCCTCAACGACTACAGGATCCGGGTATGCTTATCCATTACTAAACTTTTGGCAAAACCAGGAAATGTTCTTTAGCTATGAAATCCACAGTAAAATCAGCTTTGTTGACGGTTATTTTATGCTTGGTGACAACGGAACTGAACGCTTCGAACAATGATGAAGGCCTGCTTGAAACGTTGAAACTCCTCGGCGTCAGCTATCCCGAGACCGGTGCTGTCAGCATCGCTCCGGCAGAACGATGGGACGATTGCAGTATTGTGGGTAATGGCGTCCAGGGTGCCTTGGCTTACTGCCGAACCGTCAACGAGGAGATTGTCTTCAGCCACGAAGAGATGTTTGTTCCAATGTATCCGTTCTATGGATACCTCCCGGTGCTCGAACACTACGACACGATCCAGCAACTGGTCCTCAATGGCAAGGCGGATGAGGCGCAGCAGTTGCTGAAAGACCTGAAAATCCAGCTAAATATACCGCGCTACAACACCACCGATCCTTTTGTAGGTGCCGGCTCGCTGCACCTGCGCATGCGCTCGTCACAGCCGAAAGATGCCTACATTCGCTCGACGGATTTTGCCACAGGCGAGGCACTGGTCGCTTGGCAGGAAGCCTCCGAAATCTTCCACCGCAGCTTCTTTTTCTCCAGGGCAGACGATATCTTCGTTCTGCGCCTAACAAGTCCGACTGGCAGCAAGCTCAACCTAACCTTGGAACTGGGGGAAATTGAGCGGATCCCCCACCCGCACCCGAAGGCACCACCGATTTACGAAAGGACCATCGACCACTGTAGCCGTTCGGTGTCCGAGAACGTTCTCACGCAACGCATCCATTTCAAGGACCGCTACGAAGGCCAACCCCTGCACGGCAGCACGACGATTTGCCGAGTGATCACCAAGGGCGGCAACCGAGAGGCAAACGACACCGATCTGAAAATCACGGGGGCAGATGAAGTTCTGCTGCTCGTTCGAACCATCCCGGACCGCCGCGGCGAACGTCTCAATATGGAAAACGAGATAGCAAAGCTGTTTGCACTGGTTACAGATTATGACCGGATGCTCCGCAAACATGCCGCTATTCACGGCGAGATTTTCAATCGCTGCCGCCTAACCCTTTCTCCGCCCGACGAACAGAGGGTCAGCTCAGAGGCCCTGCAAGCCGGCTCCAGTGTCGGCAATACTTCGTCCGCACTAGCTGAAAAAGCATTCGCCGCCGCTCGCTACGGTATCATTTCCAGTACCGGCAGGCGCCCTCCTCTGCTTCAGGGCGTCTGGACGGGCACTTGGAAGCCCCGCTGGTCGGGCGACTACACCCTGAACGGCAATGTCCAGTCAATGGTAGCAGCGAGTCTCTGCGGCAACCACTATGAATGCCAAGAGAGCCTGATGAACTATCTCGACTCACTCATGACTGACTTTCGTAATAACGCCCGCGAGCTGCTAGGCTTCCGGGGAGCCTTGATTCCCTGGCGCGCCAGTACAAATGGTCTCACTCACTATCTTTCCTGCTACGACTTTTACCATGATTTCCCAGGTATTTACTGGTTTGCCGGAACGGGATGGTTCGTGCAGATCTATTATGAATACTATCTTTACACTCAGGATGAGACTTTCTTCCAAGAGCGTTTTAAGCCTTTCCTCTTTGATGCGATCGCCCTTTACGAAGACTACCTCTCCCTTGAGGATGAAAATGGCACTTTCATTCTATCGCCTTCCTCTTCCCCGGAAAACCAAACCGCCCCGAATATCTGGATGGCTCCCAACGCGACCATGACTATTGCGGTGATCAAGGAAACACTGCGCACCGGCTTGCGGCATAGCGAACAACTGGGTGCAACTGAAGTGCAGGTCGCCCGCTGGCACCAGATGATCGATAAACTCCCGGACTACCAGATCGACAAATATGGCGCACTCAAGGAATGGACCTGGCCGGGGATCGAGAACGAAGAAGGCCACCGGCACGCTTCCCACCTCTACCCTCTCTACTTCGGCGTCGCACCCGAGATCGCGCAGAGCAAGACCCTGCAGGAGGCTGGTCGAATCGCCATCGAACGTCGCCTGGCACCACGCCGCAAGGAGCAAGGCGGTGGGATGGCCTTCGGATTGGTTCAGCTTGGCATGTCGGCCGCACATCTTGGCGAGGTTTCTCTCGCTTACGAAACCATAGAATGTCTCCTCAACAGCTATTGGTCGCCTGCGATGGTTTCGCTTCACGACGTGGAGGAAATTTTTAATCTCGATATCTCCGGCGGCTTGCCGGCACTGATGATCACGATGCTTACGCAGACCCCCATCCGTGAGCAGATTGACGAGCCCTGGGAGATTCGGCTACTGCCCTGCCTGCCCGCAGCGTGGCCGAATGGCTCGCTCAAAGGCGCCCACAGCCGGGGCGGATTCGAACTCGATATTGCCTGGAGTTCCGGTCATCTGCAGGAAGTGACGATTACCAGCCTGCGCGGCGAACCGGCACGCGTGGCCTACGGGGAGCAATTGGTCGATTTGAAACTACGAAAGGGCGAGAGCGTCACGCTCAACGCTAAATCTTTCGATCAACGGCACGTCCTCCGTGCTCCGAGTAACCGCGACTGAAAATTGGACGACGGCGGGTCTCGACGCCCAACTGCGACCCGGTGCCAATACGGTGATCCTCGAAGTCGAGAACGCGGTCCTGGTGGACGAATTGCTGGTTGAGTGTAAGCGGGGTAAACGCGCACCTCGCTGAATTCTGGTTTCCTGGCCGGTCCGGTTTCACGCTGGCTGGATGGCCAAGAAATCCATACCCAAGCCGTGGCGCGTCTCCGACGTGACCTTCGTCGAAATCGAGATCACCCACC
>CAZVMS010000277.1:0-1571 GCA_964628795.1 uncultured Haloferula sp.
GGAGAGTTTCTTTTCGTCGATCTTGTCCTTGGCGCGGCCCACGAGCGAAGGAAACCAGAAATCAACTAACAGTACAAGTGACGTTTTTGTCACATTCAGAAATTCGTTTCAACAAGCAGCGAGCATGCCGAACACTACTGGGCTAAACCATAAAGTTCGCTCAGCATCTCCGAGCGCAGCAGCTTCCTCGACGCCCCATCCGCCATCACCCGCCCCGCCTTCAGCATCACCACCCGCTCAATCTCCGGTGGGATCTCGCCCGGGTCATGCGTCACCAGCACCAGCGTGTGCCCACTGGCGATCAATTCACGCATTGTGGACGACAGTTCGGTCGCCGCCGCAAAATCTAGCGCCGTCGATGGTTCATCCAGCACCAGCACCTCGGGATCATGCGCCAAAGCCCGCGCGATGAGGAAGCGCCGCCTTTCACCCGACGACAGCGCGCCGAACTCCCGCCCGATCAACTCCGCAATCCCCATCCGATCCACCGCCCGCGATGCCGCCACGCGCTCCGCTTTGGAAAAACGCATGTCCAGCGTCCGCCCATACGCCCCACGAAAAGCCGACAGCACCACATCGAAAGCCAGTTCGTCGGCATCGAACCTCGCCACCTCCTCCGGCATCACCACCCCGATGCGATGGCGCAGCTCATCGATACTCCAGAATTCCCGACCAAAGAGCCGACAAAACGACTCGTCCCGCACTTCCGGCCTCAGCGCCCCGGTCAGCAACTTCAGCAAGGTGCTCTTCCCCGACCCGTTAGGCCCCAGCACTGCGACACTGTCACCCGTCTTCAAAGCAAGCGTCACCTCCCCCAACGCGGCCACCTCCGCCTCTTCCCCGCGCCACACATTGACCCTCTCAAGTTCCAGAAACGCTTCGCTCACCAAGCCATTGCGACCCGTGAAACCCACTTTGACGAGGACAATCCTGATGACAAATTCCGCTCACTCATCATTGAGGGATGGTTTCTCACTCGTGGACTGGAAGACCGTTGTCAATCACGTGAAGGACCGCGCCGCAGGGGTGTGCTCCAAATGCCGCATCGACTACCGCAGCCATCCCCGCCACCTTCACACAAAAAATGCCACACACAAAATGCCAGGCAATCAGTCATAATAAAACCTGGAGGGCTTATGAAATAAGGGAATTTTGGGGGTTCTGGCGGGGGAAAGGTGGGGCGGATGGCATCGGTGCCCGCCCCGAGTTTACCGCTGGTTTCATGCCACCACTGATCGTGCGGATCGTGCGGAGCCTCACTGGACCGGAGGGTACAGGCCCCTGAAAGCGTCGTTTCGACCGCAAGTGTGAGCTCGCCGTCCGAGGCATCGGTCGGGTGTTGATCCCCTGCCTGCCGAAGGCGGTGTCGGCGTCACTTTCGTCCTCAGCGTCGGAGTCGACGGATTTGTTTCTTCCTGCAAACGCTTGCAAGACCCTATTCGAAAAGCCGCTGACCGGCCGAAAACACGTCGCAGCCTGCGTATGAATCATTCATTGAAAATAAAATAAATACCTTGAAAAGGTGTGACGCAACATGTTGTAATTCAATAACTTAATTTCACTCAGCAAAT
>CAZVMS010000278.1:0-9928 GCA_964628795.1 uncultured Haloferula sp.
GGTGCTTAGAGACGACGTCCGCTATGGAATTGGGGAAAGCATTGATCTGAGAGAAGGCGGCGCGAGCATTCCGCTCCCCAGTCGCGACGATGTTGGCAAGCTGATTCAGGTCGAGTGGAATGCGGTCGTCGTCGGCGAGGCGACGGACGAGATCATTGCAGGCGACCTTGCCGGAGCGGAGGTCATTCACTGTGGCGACGGCGTGCTCTTTGATGGCCTTGTGGGCGGTCTCGCGGCCGACGCCTACCTTGACGGCCTCCATCATGATGGTGGTGGTCATGAGGAAGGGGAGGTAGTGCGCGTTCTCCTTGGCAATGACGGCTGGGTAGGCATCCATTTGATCGAGAACGGTGAGGAAGGTTTCGAAGAGTCCATCGATCGAGTAGAAAGCATCGGGAAGCATCACGCGCCGGACGACCGAGCAGGAGACATCGCCCTCGTTCCACTGATCACCGGCAAGTCCGCCGGCCATGGTGAGATAACCTTTAAGGATGACGTGGAAGCCGTTGACGCGTTCGCAGGAGCGCGAGTTCATCTTGTGCGGCATCGCACTGGATCCGGTCTGGCCGGGGGCGAAGCCTTCACTGGCAGTTTCATGCCCAGCCATCAGGCGGAGGGTTTTGCAAAACGATGAGGGGCCACTGGCGAGATCGGTGAGAGCCGAGACGACACGGAAGTCGAGCGAGCGGGGATAGACTTGGCCGACGTTGGTCCAAACGGCAGGCATGCCGAGGTGGGCGACGACGCTTTTCTCCAAAGCGGCGACCTTGGTGGCGTCGCCTTCGAAGAGGGAAAGCTGATCCATCTGAGTTCCGACGGCACCTTTGAGTCCGCGCACCTGATAGCGGTCGACGAGGTCTTGGATGGCGGCGTGAGCTGAAAGCATCTCTTCACCAAACATCGAGAGGCGTTTGCCAAAAGTGGTCGGCTGGGCCGCGACGTTGTGAGTGCGTGCGGTAATGACAAGGTCCGCCCATTGTTGGGAGCGTTTTGAAATGCGTGCCAGAGTGGCGACTGACTTGTCGCGGATGATCTGGAGTGAACGGAAGACCTGGAGTTGTTCGACATTCTCGGTGAGGTCGCGCGAGGTCATCCCTTTGTGGACCTGCTCATGGCCGGCGAGGTCGTTAAACTCTTCGATGCGCGCTTTGACATCGTGGCGGGTGATGCGTTCGCGCTCCATGATGGAGGCGGCGTCGACTTGGTCCTTGACCTTGTCGTAGGCGTCAATGGCCTCTTGAGGGATGTCCAGTCCGAGATCGCGCTGGGCCTTCATCACGGCGATCCAGAATTCCCGCTCCAGAACGATGCGGCCCTCAGCGGACCAGATGGCTTGCAGGGCGGGGGAGGCGTAGCGTTCGGCGAGGACGTTCGGAATCACGCCCGGGGGCGTAAGCCACCAGCTGCCCTGTGGCAAGAACCGGGTGCTGGAAGCACGGCGGAAAGTCTTTGCCATTCTGAAACACGAGGCACGTTTATCATCAGCTTGGTTTGGCGGTGAAGGTCCGGCGCTGGTCGAGGCAGAGAAAGGCGGTGCCGGGGCCGGCGGGGTCGATGGCATACTGGTCGGCGGGGTTCGCAGGGTCGGCGAAGGCGGCAAGGAACTCGGATTGGGGAGTGAGGGCGATGAGCTCGGTCGCGGGCTGTGACCAGTCGATGAGGTCGCTGAAATTGATGTCGGAGGTGAGATCCTGGTGACCTGGTCGGGCGTAGGTTTCCGGGCCACGGAGACACTGGTGGTGAAAGTAGGCGCGCAGGCTTCCGTGCGGTTGGCGGTGATAGAGGTCTTGGTCTCGGGCGCCGTAGTCGATGGTGAGGAGGCGTCCCTTTCTCCAATGGGGGAGCATATTGCCGAGCCAGTCACGATAGCTCCCGTGAACTTCGATGATTTGGTGGTTCGGCCAGAGGCGCTTAAAGAGTGTGCTGTGAGGTAGGGACTCGACTGGTGACCAGCGCTCTTGGTCGGGGAGAAGAAAGAGCTCCTCCCACTTGTTTGCCGATTTTCGGAAACGGCGGACGGGGAAAGCATCGGCGAATTCGTTTGAGTAGATGCAGGCGTTGCCTCCACAAGACTTGAGGGCTTCTTCCACTGTGTTGTGCCAATGAACTCGATTGCCGAGTAGGCCCTGCTGCTTTTGACGAAGGGCGCTTGAGGTCTCGACGAGGTGAAGCCGGATGCGGAGTCGGCGATGCCAAGGGAGTTGCTTGAGAACGGACTCGGCGAGGCTGCCTTCTCCGGGGCCGAGCTCGATGAGATCGCGGCATCCCTCATGGCGAAGAGACTGATCAGCCCAAGCGGCGATGGCCTTTCCGAGGGCGGGAGAGATGGCGGAGGTGGTGGTGAAGTCGCCGTGCTGGCCGACGCCGCGGATACGGCGGGCATAGTATCCCTGGTGCGGATCGTGCAAGGCTGCTGCCATGAAATGATCAAATCGCAGCGGTTCGGGAGGGTCGGTCCAGGGGAACATCGGCGCGAGAATTTGGCCGATCGGTGAGAATATGACAACCCGATGCAATGATTTAAACGACGAGAGCTTGACCCGGCGCTGATACATCGGAGCATGCAGACAGTGAAGGGTTTGGGAATTTTAGTAACGGCGACGATGTTGTTCGTCGGCTGCAAGCAGGATGGGGATGCAGATTCACCCGATCGGAAACCTGAGTCTCCGTTAAAGAAGGTGGACGAGATTATTACCACGGTGGAAACCGGAAAGCCGCCAGTCAAGACGGTGAAGCCTCCAGAGACCGAGGGCAGCACTGAGGAAGAAGCACCAAAGATCCCGGTTGCTGAGCCGGTGCCCGACAAGCCCGGGTTCGTGATCAGCCCTCATAATGGGAAGTGGATCGACGTGACTGGAGTGAAACCCGGCACGCTGATGGCAGACCCACATTTCACTGAGGAGAAGAAGTTTTTCCGAGTGCCGGAGCTTCCCGCGCCGGCCGAAGAAAAAGCCGAACCGGCTCCTGTGGCAGAGGATGAGGCGGTCGAAGAGACAGTGTAAAGGAGTCAGCGGCTAGGGATCACCTCGAACGTGAAGCCTTTAAGATAACTTGTTTCTGGAAGTGCCGGAAGGACGGGGTGATCGCGTCGTTGGGAGTGCTCGGCGACGAGGCGCAGGCTGCGTTTGGCATCGGTCGAAGCGGAAACGATGTTCTGGAGAAAGAGTTCCCGGCTAGCATGGTGGGAGCAGCAAAAGGTTGAAAGCTGGCCACCCTTGTCGAGGAGCTTGAGTGAACGCAAGTGAATCTCATTGTAGCCGCGCATCGCACCACTGAGAGTCTTCTTGTTACGGGTGAAGCTCGGTGGATCGAGAATGATGAGGTCGAACTGATCTTCGCATGCTTTAAGGAAGTCGAAGACGTTGTGCTCAATGACCGCGATGTTGAGGCCATTACGCTCGGCATTGAGGCGGGCGCTTTCGCAGGCACTTGCGGAAATGTCCACGGCGGTGACGCTTGCTGCTCCGGCTTTGGCGCAGGTGAGGGCGAATCCGCCTTGGTTGGTGAAGCAGTCAAGCACGCGCTTGCCCTTGGCGAGCTTCGCGACCTCGGCGTGGCTTTCGAGTTGGTCGAGATAAAGACCGGTCTTTTGGCCATCCATGACGTCGATTTCGAAGTCGATGTCATTGGCTCGAACCGTGAAGGCTCCGGGATTGGCTCCATCGAGCATTCGGATTTCTTGCTCGATGCCTTCGGCTTTCAGGACTGGGGAGTCATTGCGGAGGACGATCGATTCAGGGGCGATCAGTTCACGCAGGGCCTGGGTGATCAGGTCGAGGCGCTGATGCATTGCGAGCGTCAGCGTTTGAATGACGACGTTTGGGCCGTAGCGGTCGATGATTAGGCCGGGGATGCCGTCGGACTCGCTCCAAACGAGCCGGCACAGGGTTTCATCAATACTGATACGGCGGCGGAGGTCGATTGACTGGCGGATGCGGCGGAGGAAAAAGTCGGCATCGAGGTCTTGGCGACGGCGCGAGAAGCGGCGGGCGACGATCTGGGAATTTGGATTATAGATGGCGGATCCGAGGGGGCGGTCGCGGAAATCCTTCAAGGTGACGACATCGCCGGGCTGGGGGTCACCGAAGGTTTTCTTAATCTCGGTGCCGTAAATCCATTCGTGGCCGTGGTAGATTCGGGCGCGGGGAGCGATGATGAGGCCGGGCATGGCCGGGAAGAAACAGGGGAGAAGCGGTGTAGGCGAGGACGAATTGATTGGTTTGGTGAGAGTCTCGAAAGATATCCGCGAGATTCCCCTTGCTAGGAGGGCGGGAGGCATCTAAACCCCTCCCCTCCAAGATCATGGGACAGCAGCACAGAACTACCGTAAAACGCCGCCGCAGGAAAAATTACCTCAAGCGGAAGAAAGAACAGGCCAAGCTCGGGGGCCTCGCCGTGAAAAAGTCGGCCACCAAAAAAGCTGCTGAGCCAGCTAAGAGCGCTCCAGCCAAGAAAACCGCGAAAAAGGCTGTCAAGAAAGCCGCAAAGAAGGCTCCTGCCAAGAAGACCGCGAAGGTGGTCGATGAGGTCAAGCCCGCTGATGAGGCCAAGCCCGCTGATGAGGTCAAGCCCGCTGATGAGGTCAAGGACGCCGGTGAGACTCCAGCTGCTGAGTAAGCTCCAAGTTGAGATCGATTTTTAAAAGGTTGGCTGCAGGAATGCAGCCAGCCTTTTTTTGTTTGGTCGGACTTCAGATAGGTTTGAAAACTACCCAGGAATCAATGGCCGGAAATTTCTGAGCCTCCAATGCTCGGAGGCCCCTCATGACAAGAGTTGGCTTTGGGGTTGTTAGAAGGGCTCATTTCTCGCCTAACTCGGTCTTTTGCCAGACAGCCCTTTGAGGGCTGGGGCGTCCTTTGGCGTTGCGGATTCGAGGGGAGATCGGCAGCATTCGGGCGCGATGGCATTTACGGTGGATCAGGCGGTTTCTTTGGTCGAAGGGGCTCACAAAAGGAAGCGCTTGGCGCATGCCTTCTTGATCAGTGGGCCGCGAGGGTCAGGGAAAGAAGAGTTGGCGGCACGCATTGTGAAGTCGCTCCAGGGTGGCGGCGGCGGTGGCGGCGGGATGGATCTTTTTGGTGAGCCAGTGAAGGAGGAGGTGCTGCCGCTGGACGAGCTGGCGGACGAGTGGGTGAGGATTTTGAAGCCGCAGTCGAAGTCACGTCGCATTCGAGTGGAAGACATGCGCGAGCTTGAGAAGTCGCTTTACATGGTCGCCGGGCCGGATGCTTGGAAGGTGGGTATCATTGTCGATGCCGATCGGATGATGCCACAGGCAGAAAATGCCTTTCTCAAGACTCTGGAGGAGCCTCCACCGAGGACGCTGTTGTTGCTTTTGACCGCCATGCCCGGGGCTTTGTTGCCGACGGTGATTTCGCGATGCGTGCGGATGCCGTTGGTGGGTAAGCCTGATCTCACGGGACATGGGGGGGCGGAGTTGATCGAAGCTCTGAATAGGGCGGCTTCGGCGGGAATCGGCTCTCCGGCGGTGGCGCTCGGGATCAAGTCGGTCTTTTCGCTGATCCTCGCACGGCAGAAGGCTGAAGCGGAGGCGGCGGCCAATGAAATCCTCAAGGAGGAGGAAAAGGTGCTCAAGAATGCGGTCGAAGGCGATTGGTTGAAACGTCGGGAAGAGTCGCTGAAGGCTGTGGCGGAGTCCGAGTATCTGGCGGAGCGGGCGCGCTTGTTCGATGTGCTGCAGGCCTGGCTGGCGGATGTCCTGCGGATCAAGACCGGCTCGGCAGGATTGGATTTTCCCGAGAGTGAGGACTCGATGCGTGCGGTGGCGGAGATGGATTCGCTAACAGGTTTGCTGCAGCGAATGGAGGCAATCGAGGACTTGCGGGTGAGGCTTGAGACCAATGCTCAAGAGCAGCTTGCTTTGGAGGTTGGTTTTCTGAAGGCTTTCGGCTGAAGCCAAGCTGCTGCTAAAACTCCTTGGGTTTCCCTTCGGTGAGTGTGGTTGGGAGATCGAAGGTGTTGCCGATTTCCTTGATGGCAGATTCTAGCAGCTGATCCAGTCCATCGAGAACGATGCCGATGCCTTCTGCCCAGGATTGATCGATCCATGCTGGTTCGGCGACTTCAAGAAGGTGATCCAAGGCAGGTTCTCCGAGGAAGGGCTCGAGTCCGTAGCCGACCATGATGCCCGAGTTTCCTGAGACGGGATCGAGCGCCAGCAAAATGGTATGATTGTCGCCAGCCTTCTGAGAGGCGCTTGCAATGCCGCCCATATTAAAAATCCAGAAGAGGTAGAGAGGAAAGGGGTGCTCGAGCGGAAAGCAGTGGCAGATGATTTGAAGCGTAATCTGAGGGAAGCGCTGTTCGATGGCTTTGATACGCTTTTGAAGTCGAGCGCGGCTCTTGTCGCTCAGAGTTCTGACATGGTCACTAATGCCACTTTCAAGCCGTGGCACCGGGCCGAGCAGCGCAGCGGCACGACTGAGGTTCAGGCGGCAGCCCGGGCACTCCTGGGCTGTCTCAGTGAGAGGAGAGTGACAGTAGGGGCAGCGCATGGTTTATTCCTCCACTGCGGCGCTATCGTTGGATTTGATGATGACTTTGATCGCATTGTCGGGCGTGAGGTATTTCGCGGCGAGGTCGTTGATCTCCTTTAGGGTGATCGATTCGACGTCGGACGTGCGGTTGCGTGCGAGTTCGAGCTTGCGGGGTTCCTGCTGGCTGCCGGACAGGACGCTGGACAGCCAGTAGCTGTTGTCTCGAAGCATTTTGTCGATGTCGGCGAGTGCCGGCTTGCGGGCTCGGTCCAGTTCATCGTCGGTGGCACCGTTCTGAGCGAGGCTTGCGGCGAGTGATTCACTGACTTCGACAAGCTTCTCGATGTCGTCCGGTTTGCCCTCGCTGAGGGTGATCATAAAGCCGAAGTCTTCGAGGGCGGTGGAGCCGTTGACGCCGGCTTGGGGGCTGTAGGAGGCACCGAGTTTCTCGCGGATCTCCTCGCGCAAGCGGTCGCCGAGAATGTCGCTGAGCAGGTTGAGGCGGCGGAAAAGTTCCTCGTTCTGCCGGAGTCCGTCGGTTCTCCAAATGAGGATGGCGCGGCCTTGAGGGATCTTGCTTTCGTAAGTGAAGGACTTCGTTTGCGGGCTTTCCGGGAAGGTGACCGCGCGGACCTCGTCGGGAAGCTCTTGGGGTGCGGGGCGCTCACTGAGGGCTCCGAAGGTTCGGAGCACGGAAGGCATGATGGCATTGGTGTCGAAGTCGCCGACGATACTGAGCTCGATATCGGCCTTGGTGAAGGACTCTTCGATCCATGGTTTGATGTCCTCTACGGTGTAGCTAAGGAAGGTTTCCGGGGTGTCTGGGAAAGTGAAACGAGGGTCGTTGCCTTTGAGCCAACTGCTCATTTTCTGCATGGAGCCAGCGGAGGTGTGTTTCAACTGCTGGAAGAGCATGGGGATCTGCTTCTGGAACTGCGTGATGGCTTCGGGATGATATCCGGGATGAAGAATCTGTGCCGTCATAGCCGTCATTTGAAGGTCAAAGTCCTCGGGGGTGGTTTGTCCGCTCAGGCCGAAGGCGTCTTCGCCGACGGCGAATCCAAAGCCGATGTTCTTTCCGGCGAAGATCCGCTGGAGCTCATCAGCCGTGTGTACTCCGATGCCGCCGCCTTCGATGACGGCTCCAGCAAACTCGGCGAGGCCGACCTTGTTGGCGGGCATGCTGAGTCGGCCGCGGCCGATCTTTGCGGTCATGGCGATGCGGTTCTTTTCAAAGTCCGTCTTCTTCAGGTTGACGGTGACGCCGTTGGAGAGTCTCAGCTGGGTGATGCCGAGGTCTTCGAGTTCCTGTGTCGATTCGACCATTCCAGGTTCACCGAACGTGGTGTAAGCAAACGAGGCGAGTTCCTCTTTTTTGGGAGGATCGACGGGTTGGGTGGCGGACTCTTGATAGAGTCTTGCTAAGGTTTCCTTGGCACCGGATGGTTCGACTTTGGTGGTGAGGATGAGGAGCATGCCGCGGTCTGTCCAGAAGTCGGCGAAGGCCTTGCTGCAATCTTCGGCAGTGAGGTTCTCAAGTCCTTCTTCAACGATCGAGAGGTCGGTTTCAGGTGTGGTGAGGATGCGTCCGTCATTGATGGAACCGGCGATGGCGGTGGCGAGCCTGTCGGATGGACGGGTGTCCTTGGACTTCACGGCTTGCTGGTAGGCATTGAGTAGGTTGGCCTTGGCTTCCACAAGTTCGGCGGCGGTGAATCCGTATTCGAGGGCGCGGCGGAATTCCTGTTCAAGGACTGGAATTGAGTCCTCCCATCGATCGTCGGCGACGCTGACATCGACGCTTCCAAGTTCCACGAAGTTGAAGAGGTCCTGCTTGCTGGCGGAGCCTCCGAGGATCGGGGAGCCTTCCGTTTTGGCGAGACGATCGAAGCGCAGGCCTAGGATGGAGTTGGCCAGGCTCAAGGGCATTTGTGAGATCCGGTATTCCTTAGTGTCGGCTTTTGGCGTGGAGGAGTCGACGCTGAGCAGTCCGAGCTCGGTGCCCGCGACTTCCTTGTCGGCGAAGACGGCGGGTTGCAGGCCATCGGCGGCAGTGACGCTACCCAAGTCGGGATTGCTTCCGGGGTTCTCCGGATTCTTCATGCTGCTGAAGGTCTCACGAATTCGTGTTTCCATCATGGCTGGTTCCACATCGCCGACGACAACAAAGGTCATGCGCGCTGGGGTGTAGTAGCGCTGATAGAAGTCGACGAAGCGTTCGCGCGGGGCGGTTTTAATGACTTCCTCATCGCCGATCGGGAAGCGCTTCATGAGCAAGGAGTCGGGCAGGAGTTGGGAAAACTGCTGCTGCATCAAGCGGTAGCCCACCGAGTCGCGGCTGGTTTTTTCGGAAAGAATGACGCCGCGTTCGTTGTTAATTTCGTCTTCCTTGAGCAACGCGCCATCACCGAAGTCGCGCATGACGGTGAAGCCGAGTTTCATGGTGTCGGCCGTCTGATCCGGGAGGTCGAGCATGTAGACAGTCTCGTCGAAGGAGGTGTAGGCATTCACGTGAGCGCCAAAAGCGATGCCGAGGCGCTGCATTTTTGGGATGAGTTCGGCAGGTGTGAAATTCTTCGAGCCATTGAAGACCATGTGCTCAAGGAAGTGGGCGAGTCCACGTTGATCTTCTTTTTCCATCAGCGACCCAGCTGCGATGTGAAGGCGCAGTGAGAGACGGTTTGGTGGCTCGGAGTTCGGCAGGATGATGTAGCGCATGCCGTTGGTGAGAGAGCCAAAGACGGCTTTGGGGTCAGTGAGGATATCGCTTTTTTCCTGAGGCCAAGGGGTGCTCGCGACCGGGGTGGGTGAGGCTTCACTTGGAAAGGAAGCCTCTGTGGCAGAGGCTTCGATTGATTCCTTGGCCGGAGCGGATGCTCCTTTGGGCGCTTCCTGAGCGGGATCTGGTTTTCTAAGAATCAGAAACATCGCAGCCGCAGCAAGCAGCAGGGAGAGGATAACGGGAGCGGGATTGCGCATGAGCGGAGATTGGGCGTTGGTGGCCGGGCTTGGCAACGGCTAAAGCGACAGCAGGGCCTGAGTTTTTTCCATGAATTCGTATTGCCAAGTGGGAGTCCGCATGATGTTTTCTCCGCCCGCCGGGAAGCCGGCGGAAAGCGCGCGCGTGGCGGAATTGGTAGACGCGCATGATTCAGGTTCATGTGTCCTCACGGACGTGGAGGTTCGATTCCTCTCGCGCGTACCACCCTTTCTGAGGATCTGCTTACTCACGGCGGATTTTTGCAAACGCGCAACCCAGTTACAACCAGAGCCTAGGGAGGAAATGCTGGACATTTCCAGACAGGAAGGGCAGAAAACAGCATGGCCAGTTCCCAGTTCCGCATGCCTGCCCTCTCCGAGCAGCAAATCCTCGACACGGTTCAGATTCGCTTGGTCCCGCTTGACGATCCCTTGGAGCGGGAGCGTTTCCG
>CAZVMS010000279.1:0-8084 GCA_964628795.1 uncultured Haloferula sp.
AACAGCCACCGCATCGGACGTTTCGTGGACGAAGTGATTCGTCACTGGCTCCATGAGATGCGTCGACGCAGCCAAAGAGGAAAGAGCCGCTGGACATGGGAGAGGATGAAGCGGCTTGGCCGCAAGCATCTTCCCCGGCCCGGTATTATCCATCCATATCCAAGTGAGCGATTCCGTGCCCGACTTGAGGCAGGAGCCGTATGAGGTAGTTCTTCACGTAAGGATCTGCGCGGGGGGCCGCCGGTAACGGCGGTCCCTACCGCAATTGATAAATCTTGCAATCCTTGTTCAAAAACCTGCTGGACAATCCGTAGGAAATTCCAAGGCTCAGATGGTGGTCGGGACAGAGTTAAAACAGACGGATGGAAAATCCTGCTCTTGCTGACTCCCCATTCCCCGGCTAAAGCCCCGCCATGCACGACTTCGCCTACAAGAACGGCTCGCTCCACTGCGAGGATGTCGACCTCTCCACCCTCGCCCAGGAACACGGAACCCCCCTCTATGTCTACTCAGCGGGCACCATCCTCGATCACTTCAAACGCCTCGATGAGGCCCTCGAAGGCGTCGAACACGAAGTCGCCTACGCCGTCAAAGCCAACTCCAACCTCTCTGTCCTCAGCCTCTTGGCAAGCGAAGGAGCTTCCTTCGACATCGTTTCCGGCGGCGAACTCTTCCGCGTCATCAAAGCCGGTGGCAATCCCGCCCACTGCACCTTCGCCGGCGTCGGTAAAACCCGCGGCGAAATCGAATACGCCCTCAAGCAAGGCATCTACTCCTTCAACGTCGAAAGCGCCGAGGAACTCCGCTATCTCGATGAAGTCGCCCGTGACCTCGGAATGATCGCCCCCGCCGCCGTCCGCGTGAACCCGAACGTCGACGCCAAGACCCACAAATACATCTCCACCGGCAAGTCCGAGAACAAATTCGGCGTCGACTTCGAAGCCATCTCCGCGCTCTACGCCCGCGCCGCCAAAGAACTGCCAAACGTCAAACTGCGCGGCCTGCAAATGCACATCGGTTCACAGCTTACCTCCATCAAACCCTTCGTCGAAGCCGTTGAAAAAGTCAGCCCACTCGTCACCCAGCTCAAAGCCGATCACGGCATCGAGTTCTGGTCGATCGGCGGCGGCATCGGCATCGTCTATCATGACTCACTCGCCTCCGGCACCGTCGATTGGTGGAACCACAAGTCCGACGAAGACCGCCCCCTCACCCTCGCCGAATACGGCGATGCCCTGCTGCCCAGACTCAAGGATCTCGGCCTCAAAATCCTCCTCGAGCCCGGTCGCGCCATCGTCGGCAATGCCGGCGTGCTCCTCACCGAGTGCCTCTACGAGAAAAAGGGCAGTGCCAAGACCTTCAAGATCGTCGATGCCGGCATGAACGACCTCATCCGCCCCGCCCTCTACGAAGGCCACCACGAAATCGCCCCATTAAAAGAGCCAAGCAGCGAGCGCGTCAAAGTCGACGTCGTCGGCCCGATTTGTGAAAGCGGCGACTTCTTCTGCCAGGACCGCGAACTCCCCGACTTCCAACCCGGCGAAGTCATCGCGCTCATGTCCGCCGGAGCCTACGGCTTCGTCATGGCCTCGAACTACAACTCACGCCCCCTCCCCGCCGAGATCCTCGTCGATGGAGGCATCGCCAAAGTTGTTAGAAAACGTCAAAGCCTCGACGACCTCATCGCCGGCGAGGCGTGAGTCCTTATCTCCAACTCCACCTGCTCATCGTCATCTTCGCGATGACGACGATCCTTGGTCGGCTCATGACGATCACCGCCCCGGTGATCGTCTCATGGCGGACTTTCATCGCCGCCACCACCGCCCTCGCCTGGGTCGCCTTCGTCCGTCGCCACAAGTTGTGGTTCGGCTGGGAGAAAACGTGCATCCTCCTCGGCATCGGTGCCATTCTCGGCGTCCACTGGCTCGCGCTCTTCGGCTCGCTCAAGGTCTCGAACGTCTCCATCTCGCTCGTCGGCCTCTCCACCATCTCGCTGTTCACCGCCTTCACCGAACCGCTCATCGAAAAGCGCCCCATCCGGCCATTCGAAGTTCTGTTGGGTCTCATCGTCCTCGCTGGCATTATCCTCATCGCCGGCATCGAGCGAAGCCACGTGCTCGGACTTGCACTCGGCATTCTCGCCGCCTTCCTTGCCGCCATCTTCCCCGTCCTCAATCGTCACTTTGTCAATCAAGGCGGCGACCCTCTCACGATGGTCGGCTGGGAAATGGCCGGAGCCTGCCTGATCTGCCTCGCCACCCTTCCCTTCTTTGAAGCCACCGGCTTCGCCGCCCTGCAAACCTTCCACGGCCTCGACTGGCTCTGGATGCTCATCCTCACCACCCTCTGCACCGTTTTCGCGCAAGGGTTCCACATTCACCTGCTGCGAAAGATCAGCGCTTACGCCGGCAACCTCGCCATGAACTTCGAGCCCATCTACGGCATCGCCGCCGCCGCATTTCTATTCGGCGAACACCATGAAATGCACCCCGCCTTCTATCTCGGAGCTGCCGCCATCATCGCCGCCAACTTGCTCCACCCCTGGTTCGAAAGGCGCTCGAAGCTGCCCTGACCTCAGGGATCAAGGACAGCAAGCCTTCCGTAGCCTTTTGGGTAAGAGACTTGATTGCCAATGATTACTGAGCGGTCTATTGATCGCTGGGTGAAGGGGAAACCGAGGCAGCTTGCAAAAAATGATGAAAGTATTCCTCCGAGCAGGATTGCGGTGGCAGGAATGGTGTTTGCGTCGGGTTTTGCGGGATTGATTTACCAAGTGCTGTGGATGAGGCAGCTGAGCCTGCTGTTCGGCAACACGGCGCAGGCGGCATCGGCCACGCTGGCGGCGTTCTTTTTGGCTCTGGGTGTCGGCAGTTGGTGGTGGGGACGCCGGGTGAGTTCGACGACACGTCCACTGCGGGTTTATGCGTGGCTGGAATGGGGGATCGCCGCCTCCGCGATCGTCTACTTCGGATTGCTGCTGTGCTTTGAGTCGCTTTATCCGGCTCTTTACAGAATGCTCGGCGGCAGTGACTGGATGCTTGGAGCGAAGTTGCTAGTGGCTCTTTTGTTAGTTTTTCCGGCGGCATTTTTCATGGGCGGCACGGTGCCAGTGATTGGACAGGTGATGATCCGTGACTGCGTGCGATTCGGTCGGACGGCAGCATGGTTGTATGGGCTTAACACGCTGGGTGCGGCGTTGGGGGTGTGGGCAGCGGCGTTCGTGTTGATGCCCAATCTGGGTTTTAGGATCAGTTATGCATTCACGGTACTATTATCTACGGTGGTGGGTGGCGTGGCATGGAAGTATGCGAAGCAGGAGGCACCCGCTGAGGTGGTGGATCTCACGTCTCTGGAAGATGATCCCACTGAGGATCGTCCCGGGTGGTGGGGGCGCAGTGCATTGGTAGGGATTTGCTTTTTCTCGGGCTTCGTGGTCTTGGCATTGGAGGTGGTGTGGACGCGCATTTTTGCACAGGTGCATGAAAACTCGGTGTACGCCTTTGCGATCATCTTGATGGTGGTGCTCATCGGCTTGGCGATTGGTGCCGGCATCAGTTCGGTGGTGGCTCGCTTGATCAAGCGACCAATGTTGGCGCTTGCGGTGATGGCGGTGGTCGGTGGTGGATTTTTGGTGATCGGTCCTTCGATGCTGATGCATGTGACCAATGACCTCGAACCGATTCATACCATCGACCCGTGGGGTCAGCATCTGCGGAAGTCTTTCAAGATGGCAGTCGGTGGCATTGGCTTTACCGTGATCGCTCTTGGCACGGTGTTTCCCTTCTTGATGAAGGTGGCAGAACGTGGGCTCAAGATGCCTGGCCGAATGCTCGGGCGATTGCTTGCGATCAACACGGCAGGAGCCATTGCGGGTTCGCTGCTGTGTGGATTTTTCCTGCTCCCGGCTTGGGGAATGTGGAGCACCTTGAAGGCGCTGACGGCGGCCTACCTGGTGATCGCGCTACTGGTGCCGGCGGGCTGGGGCAGAGCGGCCATCGCCTGTCGTGTGGCGGGTGTGGCGGCGCTGGCCTTGTTGTTTACGGTGCTCGACCCTTCGGGCTTGCCGGTGATGGGTTCCGTAAAGGGGAGGGAACCGGCCAAGTTACTCGAGGTGTGGGAAGAGAGCGATTGTACGGTGGCTGTCATTGAGAAGAAGAATGGGCACCGCGCGATTGTGGTGAATGCAGGATACGCGTTGGGGTCGACGGCTGTCTACGTGGAACAGGTAAATCAGGCGCGAATGCCCCTGTACTTGTTCCCGGAAACAGAAAGTATTTGCTTCATTGGCATGGGCACGGGGATATCGGCGGGCGCGGCGCTGGATTTTCGCTTTCCCCATGTCAAACGAGTGGTGACCTGCGAACTCAGCCAGGCAGTCGTGGAAGCTGCCGAGAAATGGATTCCAAAACATTTACTCGGCGGCTTGTTTGAAGATGAGCGCTCAACGATTTTAACGGAAGACGGGCGGCACTACCTGATGGCGTCGAGTGCGCGCTATGACATGATCAATGCCGACTTGTTCCTGCCCTATCGGCGTGGTGCTGGCAGCTTGTATTCGGCCGACCACTATCGAGTGGTGGCCAAGCGCCTGAATCCGGGAGGGGTGTTCGTTCAGTGGCTGCCTCTCTATCAGTTGACCGAACATGAGTTCGGCGTGATCGCGAAGACGATGACTGAGGTGTTCGGCGAGGTGACGATGTGGCGAAATAATTTTCATCCGGGGCAGGAGAAAGTGGCCTTGATCGGACGCCTTGAGTCGTCGCCATTGCCAGTGTCTCCGATCCATGATCGGGAATCCATGAAGCGTGCGATTGATGGACTGGAATGGTTGAATACCATGCCTGATCAGGTAGTTGTGGAGGATGAGTCGATGCCGTTCTTTTATGCCGGCAATCTGACTCAGGCAGCGGCCTTGCTTGCGGATTATTCCGTGAACACGGATGATAAGCCGGTGATCGAATACCAAACGCCAAAGATGTTCCGTGAGGTGGCGATCAAAGATCGGGTGATCTGGTGTGTAGGTCCGAAGCTGACGGATTTGATCGACCGAATCTTTGTCGCCTCTCCATTGGAGGTAGATCCCGTGTGGCGAGGCCATCCGGAATCCAGTGTCCACTTGATCAAGGCTGGGGCGGCATTTCACCGAGCGATGGTTGCGAAGGCGATGGGCAAGCGTGACGAGGCGGAGTCGAATTGGGAGGTGTTTCTGCGGGAGTGGAGTGAGTGAGGTGAATCTGACGAGGTTTTACCACCAAGACGCCATGGGGATTTTCGCTGGCGCAAGGCGGTGGCATTGGCACAAATGCTTGGGAAGAATTCAGGCGATGCCTCCGTATTCGGGGTGTCGCCACTTGATTTCCCCGATTGCATGAAAAGAAGAACTTTCCTTACCTCTGCCACCCAAGCCATTGCCGCGAGTTCGGTGTTTCCGACCTTCTCAATTGGCAAGACCGGCCCGTCTGCGAACAGCAAACTCAACATCGCCTTCATCGGCTCGGGCGGATGGATTGCGCGTCAGCCCTATGAACAGGGATGTGCAGAGGAAAATCTCGTCGCTTTCTGTGATGTCGACCGTCAGCTCTGCACGGAAAACATGAAGAACTGGCAGACCAATCAGCCCTTTTATGATGATTTTCGGGTAATGCTCGACAAAATGCACAAGGAGATCGACGCGGTGGTGGTTTCCACTCCGGATCACACACACTTTGCGGCCACCCTGATGGCGATGGAGAGAGGCATTCACGTCTACACCCAGAAGCCGTTGACCCACAACATCTGGCAATCGCGGACCTTATTGAAAGCCAAGCACAAGTATGGAGTGGTCACCCAGATGGGTAATCAAGGTCACGCCGGAGAGGGAATCCGCAAGTCGGTGGAAGCCTACAAAGCCGGAGTGATTGGTGATGTCCACCAAGTCTACGCCCGCAACGACGGACCGGAAATGGGCAACGATCACTTTGCCAATCCGAAGACCATGCCGCCGCCACCATCGCCCGTGCCCGACTGGCTCTCGTGGGATCTGTGGTTAGGCCCTCAGGCCAAACGTGACTTCTACGTCGATTATTTGCCGAAAAAATGGCGCTCATTTTACGATTTTGGTTCCGGGATGCTTGGCGACTTCGGTTGTCATACCTTCGACACGCCGGTTTGGGCGCTGGATCTCGACCCGCCGACCGTGGTGGAGAGCGTGTGTCGCGACGATTCATTGAAAGGCGTGATCCCGACCAGTAGCCACATTCGCTTCCATTTCCCGGCGAAGGGGAAGCGTGAACCGGTCGTGCTCGACTGGTTCGACGGGCCACAGGACTGGAGCAAAGTCGGTCGCATCGACTGCTTTGGAGCGGATAATGCCACTTACAAAGGCCGGGCCTGCTGGATGGTTGGCAGCCAAGGCTTACTCGGTTGTGGCACCCATGCCGGTCCCCCGCTGATTCTTCCGGAAGATGTGCGCCAGAGCTGGATGACCAATCCGCCCAAAGAGACCATCCCACGGGTTGAGGGTGGATCATTCCGGGAGTGGTTGCGGGCAATCAAGGGTGAAGGCCCCGAGCCGGGATCCAATTTTGATTACTCCACAAAACTGACCGAGATCATTTTGCTCGGGGTACTTGCCCAACGCTTCAACACCCGCATTGAATGGGATGCGAAAGCCGGAAGGATCACCAACCACCCGGAACTCAATATCTTTGTGAAAGAACCGGTTCGCGAGGGGTGGAGCTACGGTGAAAGCCTATGGGCTGGAGCCTGAGGAGATTCAGTTCCAACATCGACGCTACGCTGTCAAAATCTTCGCTCTCCTATTAGTCTCAGCTCATCATCGCTTCGATATCGTCGATTTCCCGCACAATCTCGTTAGAAAGGTGTTCGTATCCTGTCTCGGTAATTACGACGTTGTCCTCGACACGAAAACCGATGTTCTTGTCTTCGATGTAAATGCCAACATCGATTGTGAACACCATGCCTGGTCTGATAGGATTCCCCGCAGGGCCCACATCGTGCACGTCGAGTCCGATATGATGGGTTCCGGGATGCCAGTAATACTTGCTGACGTCCTCGTCCTTACCAAGATATCCGGCGGCCACGAGTTCCTCGCCCACCCGTCGGCGCGCGTGGGCTTCAATGTCGGAAAACGCGACCTGGCCCGGAACCAACAATCCCATCAGTTCCTTATTCACCTTGAGGGCGATCGAGTAGACCTCCTTCTGCTCAGTCGTGAACCTGCCGTTCACGGGAAAGGCGCGGGAAATGTCGCTGACGTATTGGTTCCTCGCGGCCCCGACATCTGTTAGAATCAGGTCCCCGCCTTCCAAGATCCCCATGGGCTCCTCATAGTGGATGTAGAAATTGTTCCGCCCTCCGGAAACGATACTGGCGAAGGCGGGTTCACGCACCCCCGCATCGGCCAGCACCTTGTTGAAGACCGCCTCAAGCTGGTACTCATACAGGCCCGCCTTTGCGGCATTCATCATGGCATGGATCCCATCGCGGGTGACGGTCAACGCCTCCCGGATGTGCGCGATTTCCCCGGCATCCTTGATCGTGCGAGCAGCACAGATCAAAGGATAGGCGTTCCTGCACGCTACGAAAGGATAAGAGCAGAGGATCCTTTTGCTGTGGCGGTTTTGGGGGGCGTCACTGAGCCCGCTGTCGAACTTGTCGAAATCATACCATAGGGTCGAAACGGCACCGGTGTTCAGAACGTTTTTGAGCATCGGCTCAAACCCTTCCAGATCTCTAACACTCGCGACTCCAGAGGATTCCAGGGCTTCCTCACCTGAAATCAGGCGTCCTCCCCAGCGCTCTTTCATCAGATTCTTCTCGCTGACAAAAAGTATTTCCTCGATCTCGCCCCCGTTGTTGACCGCCATAAAAACGCTGTTTGCCTGAAGGATTCCGGTCAAATAGTAGAAATTGCGGTTAGCGAAGAACCGATAGCTGGCATCGGCACTCCTCCTCGGGGCCGCGCCCGCGAACAGGATCAGGGCTTCACCCTGCTTCATGTTCTGATAAAACTGCTGTCTTCGGAGTCGGTGAGGGTTTGTGCTCATTTGGGGGATGATGTTTACCCTGATGAGCCTGTAAAC
>CAZVMS010000280.1:0-3275 GCA_964628795.1 uncultured Haloferula sp.
CAGGGTGCTGGGCCATTTTTCCCAGTGAAAGGCGCTGCGCACCTCCCGCAAGCCCTCGGCACCCTCTGCAGACCGCCCGCTTCAACTAAAAATTCGAAAATCACCCTGCCCGAATGGCTTTTCGAATAGGGTCTAGGATGATGGCGGCGATGGCGAGCAGCAGGCCGAAAGTGGCACCCTGGAAGAAGCTGGCGATGGCGGCGACAATCGCGAGGATGGAGGGGATGCTGAATTTGGCTTTGTTGGAGTCACTCATGAGGGTTGGCGCTTTTTTCTGTTATTTAGAGGGTCGCTTGAGTTGCTTCGTTGTCAAGTGAGCGAGATTAGCGAGAAAACCGGGTCGAGAGGGCTGCAGTGGCTGGGTGCGCTGTTTGTGGTGGCGGTAGTGGGGTGGCTTTTCATGAGCTTGGATTGGAAGGAGGTGGCGGCGGGTTTTAAGAAGGTGGACTACCGGCTTTTCCCAGTGCTGGTGATTTTGCTGGCGCTGAATTTTGTGCTGCGGAGTTGGCGCTGGGGGTGGTTGCTGCCGGAGGGGCGGAAGGTGCCGCTGAAGAGTTTGTTGGAGGCGACGGTGTTTGGGTTCATGGCGTCGTTTGTTTTGCCGTTTCGCGCCGGTGAGGTGGCGCGACCGTGGGTGCTGAGTCGATGGGAGCCGGTGCGGTTTGGGGCTGGGGTGGCGAGTATTGTGGTCGAGCGGATCATGGATGCGCTGGTGGTGGTGGGAATCCTCGGGCTGAGTGTCGGGCATTGGGCATCGCCGCCGGCGTGGCTCGGGGCGGGGGCGAGGTTGTTAGGGGTGGTTGGGGGTTTGGGAATTGTGGGTTTGGTTTTGGCTTACTTGTTTTCGGTGGCTTTTACGAAGATGGGGCAAAAGATGATCTCGCTGGTCTTTCGCGGGAACTTGGAGACGAAGTTTCACGAGTTGGTGGATGAGTTTTTTGTCGGCTTGAAGGCGATCCGATCGTTTCCGCAGTTGGCGGTGGTGGTGATCACTTCGATTGTGATGTGGCTGGAAATGGCGGTCTTCTATCAGGTCGGTTTGCACACGATGGGTTTGAGTCTTCCGCTGTGGGCGGGGGTGACGGTGATGGTGCTGGTGGCGCTCGCGGTGGCGGTGCCGGGTTTGCCGGGGTTCCTAGGGACGTTCCAGTTTGGCTGCGTGGGGGCGCTGGCGCTTTATGGAGTGGGGAATGAGGAGGCGCTTTCGTATTCGATCGTGATGCACGTGGTGCAGGCCGTCGGGATCATCGGCGCGGGCTTGTGGATCTTGAAGGCACGCGGGCTGAGTTTGAAGGGGGCGATGGAGCGTTGACATGCTGTCAACTTAGGATGGGTGGCATGTTATCGCCCGGTGGGTAGGTGGACAGGATGGTTATGAGCCGCAGCGCTCAGGATGAACGCGGTTCCTTTACCACGACTGCTTGGACGGACTGCGTCGTTATCGGCTCAGCGATGGCAAGCTGTATTAGCTGATGGCTTGCTTGCCAGATATCTTGCGGTGAGACGTTGTCAAACCAACTCGCTCGGTCGTGCTTCATGTTACGACTTCTTTCTGTAACTGTCTCGCGACATAGAGCTGCTCGGGCTTGGTAACCATCTGCCATGGAATAAAGATTTTCAAAATTGTATCGCACTACCTTCCAACCTGCATACGATGGCCGGAAATCTTGTTAGAGACCAATGCGGAACCATCAGAATTCAGGGAAGTTTGAGATTAGAATGCGAACTTCGGTCGTTTTCAAAAAGTTGGTGCGTTTTTTCCAAGTCTCTCAAGGAAGTTTGCAATCATCGTATGTTCTCTGTCTAGCAGTAGTGCTTGCAAGCAATCCATTACAGGCGGGTGTCACTCGTAGCCAGTCGGTCCAGCTGAAGAAGGGATGGAACGCCGTTCATCTGGAAGTGAGCCCATCGGATGCTGATCCTGCGAAGGTTTTTGCAGGCACCCCTATTGATGTCGTTGCGCGATACTTCCGGCTCATCACTTCCGTTGAGTTCATTGCCAGTCCAGACGACGCGGCGTGGAAGCGTGAGGGCTGGGGTGTCTGGTATGCACCGGATCGTGAGGATACTTTTCTAACAGATTTACATGCGATTCAGGGAAACCAGACTTATCTGATTCACAGCAAGGAGGATCACCTGTGGTCAGTGAGCGGCACCGTTCGCCACACTCGAAGGGTTTGGCATCACGATTCCTACAATCTGGTGGGGTTTTCCGTGGATCCAGCGTCGCCACCGACCTTTGCTCAGCTTTTTGAGGGTGCGGGGGCAGAGATTGGTCAGAAGATCTATCGGCTCCAGGATGGAAAGTGGGTCAAGGTGCTCTCGCCAGCGAGCACCCGGGTTCGGTCCGGGGAGGCTTTCTGGACGTTTTGTTCAGGAAGAACTGACTTTCAGGGACCGATTGACCTCGACCTGCCTGGCTCAGGGGAGCTCGACTTCGGGAGCCGAAGCCAAGGCCTGACGATCCGCTGGGCCTTGAACAATTCGGCATCCGGAGGACTTCAAGTGGGATTCGCTCCCGGATCCGGGGCTCCGTTTCCCATTCGGCGGGTGCAGCGGGATCTCTCGACGCTGACGGAGACGGCGCCATTGCTGGGTTCCGGTCACGGATTTGGTGCCGACGGAGCGAGATCGGGGAAGTTTGTGCTGATGGTGCGACAGGAGGATCTCGGTGAGTCGGAGGAGGGGGCTCTGCTCAGGTTTTCTGACGGCAAGGGATGCGTGGAATGGGTTCCTGTTTCCGTCACTTCCGATTCCGACTAACTCCAAGGTTTGTGCTCATGTTAGATTTCTTCAGAAACTCCTGCCGCTTGCCTTGCTTGCCCGGCCTGGCGGTCTTTGCTCTGTCGTCACTGCTCGCTGCGCAAGTGATTCCGGGTCCGGCCGACCGGCTTCGCGCTGCGGATCCCGTGCCGGGCTCCGCCCTGAATTTCAATGCCCTGCGGCTCGAGATCCCCAATGAACCGGCGATCAACTTTGAGGAGGGCGATGCGTTCACCATCGAAGCCTGGTTTCGAATCGAGGCTTTCAAGCATAGTGGTGAGGTGTTTGTCGGCAAGGAGGGTTCCTACCTGATCCGCAGGGACGGAAACACGGGCCGAATGGAATTTGCGACCGCTAGGAACAGCTTCAGCTAGACCCTATTCGAAAAGCCGCTGACCGGCCGAAAACACGTCGCAGCCTGCGTATGAATCATTCATTGAAAATAAAATAAATACCTTGAAAAGGTGTGACTCAACATGTTGTAATTCAATAACTTAATTTCACTCAGCAAA
>CAZVMS010000281.1:0-7749 GCA_964628795.1 uncultured Haloferula sp.
GACCAGGTCGGGCGTGTCCATGGGGTGGGTCTCCACCGCAGCCGTTTTTCGAGGCCCGATGTTGTAAAATCAAGGGTTCCAGCGCCTCAGATGGGCGAAATTTGGCGATTTTTGAATCTAACAGCGAAAGTCGGGTTAATCAAGCGAAACGTCACCGAGTCCTCCGACAGCGCCTCCTCGACGACCAAATCCCCCGGGGAAAACTGATCAGGAAACACGCCGTGCCCGTTTCGAGCCCGCCACTGCTTCCGCGTAGCCGCACCAGCGGCAGTCCTTCGGATCCTTCACCAAGCCTGCCCGAACAGGATTCAGATCAATGTAGGCCGCCATCGTCCGCAGCGCATCGCCATCCTGCACCAGCACGCTTTTGCAGCGATCCATCGCAGAGGGCAAGATCAGACCGGCATCGGAAACGCACGCATGAAGTCGTGCACACGGTCACGCAATGCGTGAAGCTTGGCTTGATCACCCACCGCTTCAAGAGCCTCGTTAATGAAGTCTGCGACCTGGATGATGTCCGCTTCCTTCATCCCACGAGTCGTCACCGCCGGCGTGCCGATCCGGATGCCGCTTGGCTTCATCGGAGTGCCGGTGTCGAAAGGAATCGAATTCTTGTTCACCGTGATCCCAGCTTCATCAAGCGTGACCGAAGCCACCGAACCATTCAGGTCCTTCGGACGAAGATCCACCATCAGCACATGGTTATCCGTACCACCGGAGACCACACGATAGCCATGCTCGGTGAGCCGTGCGGCGATCGCTTGCGCGTTCTTCACGACCTGCTCCTGATAGCCTTTGAAATCGTCCTTCAGCGCTTCGCCGAAGCAGATCGCCTTGGCCGCAATCACGTGCATCAAAGGTCCACCCTGAATGCCCGGGAAAACCTGCGAGTCGATCTTCTTCGCGAACTCCTCCTTGCAGAGAATGATCCCACCACGCGGTCCACGCAGGGACTTATGCGTCGTGGATGTTACGAAGTCCGCATGAGGAAAAGGACTCGGATGCACCCCGGCGGCCACGAGACCAGCGATGTGTGCCATGTCGACAAAGAGATAAGCACCAACCTCACGAGCGATCTGCCCCATGCGTTCAAAATCGATCACACGGGAGTAAGCACTCGCACCACAGGTGATGAGCGCAGGCTTGGTCTCACGGGCCAGTTCCGCGAGATGATCGTAATCAATCTGCTCGTCTTCCTTGGAAACGCCATAGTGGGTCACATCGTAGAAACGACCGGAGAAATTCGCCTTGTGCCCGTGAGTCAGGTGACCGCCGTGGGCGAGATCCATGGTCAGGATCTTGTCGCCCGGCTTAAGAACGGAGAAATACACGGCGGTGTTCGCCTGCGATCCGGAGTGCGGCTGCACGTTCGCGTGCTCGGCACCGAACAGTTGCTTCGCACGGTCGATGGCAATCTGCTCTACCACATCGACATTCTCACACCCCCCATACCAACGACGGCCCGGGTAGCCTTCGGCATACTTGTTCGTCAGCACCGAACCCTGCGCTTCCATTACGGCGGGCGACGCAAAGTTTTCCGAAGCGATCAGCTCGATATTGAAACGCTGACGCTTCTCTTCCTCGACGATTGCCGCGTAGATATCGGGATCGGTTTCCGAAATGCGTGAACCCGAGGCCTTGCACACCCGGCGCTCGTGACGACCACCTTCAAAGTCGGTCGAGAGAAAGGCATCCACCATCGAAAGCGCGGTCGCTTCATCGACCGTCATGCCTCCGACGCAAAGCACGTTGGCATCATTATGCGAACGCGTGACCACCGTTTCCTCAACGGTCCTCACATTGGCAGCACGCACGTGATCGTGCCGGTTCGCCGCCATGCAAACGCCGACGCCCGAAGTGCAGCAAAGGATGCCGAAATCATGCGTGAAATCAGAAACCGCGCGACCGACAAGATTGGCAAAATCCGAGTAGTCGACCGACTCCTTGCCGTGGGTTCCAAAGTCCGTGACCTCATAGCCAGCGGCCTTCAAATGGCCGACAATGGCCTTTTTCAGTTCGACTCCGCCGTGATCGGCACCAAGGGCAATTCGCAGGTTCTTTAGGCTCATGAAACGAGGGTAATTGGGGCGCAAGGGAAATGGCGGTGATTCCCCGAACTTCCAAGTGAAAAAGAAATTTCCAAGTGTCGGGATTCAAGAATCGAGAGCGCTCACCCAGTTCCTCCATCCCCCTGCCAAGTTTGGTCAATGAAAGCAATAATTGTGGGGATCGCCAGATCCAGGGTTTTGGCAACTTCCTCGTAGGCACGCCTCCCCATTCCATAGGGGTCAGGAACGTCGCAGGAAATTCCCCGACCAGGGATTTCGACGAACTCACAGGCCAGATAGAACTTATCCTCGTGCTCAGGAAAAAGCGAAACGAGCGACTGAAGATGACTCACCGTCATCGCGAAAACATGTGTCGCTTGGTCGATCAACTCCTCGCTCACCGGCTGACTTTCAAAGCCATCCAGTGCCACCCCACGCGCCTTCAGTAACGTTCGCGTCTCCGAACTTACCGGGGAACCCGGATAGGCCGCGACTCCCGCCGAAGCGACGGTGAAATCCTCGCGATCCTTCGTTGCCGCTTGGAACAAACCCTCAGCCATCGGGCTGCGACAGGTGTTTCCCGTGCAGACAAAAAGAACCGATTTCCTCGCAGACATCGGCGATACCTTGTTCGCAATGTCCCGAGCGGTCAAGCGACAGACCGACGTTCTTGCCCACAGCTACTTGCCGATACAGAACCGACTGAAGATCGACCCAAGGATTTCCTCGGTATCGATCTTGCCCGCAATCTCCCCCAGACACTCCATCACTTCCCGCAGGTCCAAAGCGGTAATCTCCGGCTCGGCGTTGGCGGCGAGGCTGGCATCGGCACGCTGCAGGGCTTCATCAGCACGCATCAGACGGTCGCGATGTCGGGCATTGATCGCCACCGAGTGCTCGCCCCAATCCGCCTCTCCCAGATCCGCCAGAACCCGAACTTGAGCACGCAGCTCATCGAGCCCTCGTCCATCGAGGCACGAAACCCGAATCCCCTCGCTCGCCACCCAGTCCGAATGCTCACCGAGATCCGATTTGTTCAGCACCAAAATCATGCTTCCTACCTCCGGCAAACGCGCGGGCATCGCAGCCTCCTTCGGTAAAGTCGCATCGATCACCACGATCAAAAGATCGGCCCGCTCCGCCTCCTTGATCGTCCGCCGAATTCCCTCTTCCTCGATTTCGTCACCCGCTTCTCGCAAACCTGCGGTGTCGACCATTCGCACCGGCACGCCTTCGATCACCAGCATTTCCTCGATCGTATCACGCGTTGTGCCCTCCGTTCCACTGACGATCGCCCGATCGCTGCCGAGCAGTTGGTTCATCAAACTCGATTTCCCGGCATTCGGTCGCCCGCAGATCACCGTTCGCAAACCTTCCCGCAAAATTCTTCCCTGGTCCGCCGTCGAAAGCAGGGCTCGAATCTCACCCGCTACCCCATCAATCCTTTTCCTCAAGGCCTCTCCCGTCTCGGGGTCGATGTCTTCTTCCGGAAAGTCGATCCACGCTTCGAGGTTCGCGACCGCATCAATGAGTTCCTGCCTGAGCTTCTCGGTCCGCTCACCAATCCGGCCCTCGAGTTGCTCGTGGGCCGCCCTCAAGGCCAACTCGCTCTGCGCAGAAATTAGATCCATCACCGCCTCGGCCTGCGTCAGATCGAGCTTGCCGTTCATAAAAGCACGCTCCGTAAATTCGCCGGGTTGCGCACTTCTCGCACCACATTCGAGAAGTCGTTCTAACACCCGTCGCGTGACCAGTCGGCCGCCATGGGTGGCGATCTCAGCAACAGTATCCCCCGTATAGCTCCGCGGAGCATGGAAAACCGTCACCAGCACCTGGTCGATCACCGCGCCCGCATCATCCCGCACGGTCCGCAGAACCGCTCGGCGGTCCTGCCAATCGCTTTTGCAGGAGCAAGCCCGCCCCGCGACTTCCCCCGCCTCCGGGCCAGACAAACGGATCAGCGCCACCGCGCCGGTGCCGCCGGCCGTCGCCACAGCAGCAATCGTATCCCCACCGTTCATGGAATCAGGGATCGACCGCCTCGCCTCCCACACCGAGGAATTCCCAACAAATGAAACGCTTGACGGTAAGTTGAGGAGTCGCCTCGTTTGACCAGGCCAGCTCAAGCGTCGCCGTTTTCGTCACCACTCGTCCTTCCTTGGTGCCACGCCAGTTGAGGATCGAGAACGCACGTCCAATATCGGAATCGCCCGCGACGTGAACTCGGGCTGAATCCTCGGACCGGTGGGCCGGGTCCGCAATGAGATAGGTCCTGAATCCTGCCGGTGCGTTTCGCTTTTCCGGAACGGTTTCCGAAACAATCACTCGAAAGGTCTGCTGCCGACCCGGCTCCGGCAGATCGAGAAAATCCCTCATCGTCCGATACTTCGTCTGCACGAAGGTCTCCCAATCCAGCTTCAGACCGTCTCCGGAACGTTTGAATAAAGCATTCACCTCGAGGGCATCCGCCGTGAAATTTTCCGCGCGCCCAAACGAAGCCAACAGCATGCCGGGCTCACGCAACTTATATTTTACATCCAAAGGCGCCAAAGGCGTGAAAAACTCGCTCAACTCGAAAGCTGGTGGTTGATCGTAGGTTAGCATGAAGATCCCACGCTGCTTATCCTCCATCGCGAGAGGAAAAACCGAGAAGGCCGATTCGGGGGTGTCGCTATCGTCAATCTTACCCTCCCCATAAAACGCCTCCATTTCACCAAGAAGCTCACCACCTCGAATCACATGACGAGATTTACCAGCTGCCGTATCGGCCGCTAAAAATTCCGCCAGGACTCGACGCGCGTCCGCCTCCCAGCCGGACTTCAAATATTCCTGTTCTCGTTGCGCTGCCATCATCGCTTGATCGACGACTAGCGGGCCCGTCGGACCATTCATGAACTTCGGGATCAAAAAAACTGCCGCCCCGGCAATCGCCATCAGCACCAGCATCGCCGCAATCGGTACCACTGGAAATTTGCGCTTGGACTTGTCCGCCCTCGGCGGAGTGCCGGATTCGATCTTGTCGAGTTTCTCGCCCTGATCTGCCGATTTTGCGACAGCTGCCGATACGGCAGGCTGAGCACTCTGAACTTCTGCTGCAGCCTTTTCCGCCGGAGGTGGCACGGGCGAAGAGGGCACTGGTTTGGCCAAGAGCGCACTTGCTGCGACCGCACTTGCATGGGCCGCGGCCTCGTCCTGCTGCTTTTTCGCCGCCTCTTTGATGGCTCTGGCCGCTGCGGCCCTTGCCTGCTCAGCTTCTTGTTGAGCTGCTTTCTCCGCCGCTAGTTTCTCTTGCTTGGCACTTTTAGCCGTTACCTGAGCCGCCACGAGACGATCTCTCTCAGCTTGCTCAGCTTTCTCGCCAGCAGCTTTGAGCTGAGCGACCAACTCTGCGGCTTCAAGGTCTTCAGCCGCTTTCGCCTTTGCCGCCTTTGCCGCCACCGCCTTAGCTTCCTCCGCTGCTGCCTTCGCCTCCGCCGCCGCCTTTGCCTCCGCTGCTGCCTTCGCCTCCGCTGCCGCCTTCGCCTCCGCTGCTGCCTTTGCCTCCGCTGCTGCCTTTGCCTCCGCCGCTGCCTTCGCCTCCGCCGCTGCCTTCGCCTCCTCCGCTGCCTTTGCCTCCTCCGCTGCCCTCGCCTCCGCTGCTGCCTTCGCCTCCGCCGCTGCCTTCGCCTCCGCTGCTGCCTTCGCCTCCGCTGCTGCCTTCGCCTCCGCTGCTGCCTTTGCCTCCGCCGCTGCCTTTGCCTCCGCTGCTGCCTTTGCCTCCGCCGCTGCCTTCGCCTCCTCTGCTGCCTTTGCCTCCGCCGCTGCCTTCGCCTCCGCTGCTGCCTTTGCCTCCTCCGCTGCCCTCGCCTCCGCTGCTGCCTTTGCCTCCTCCGCTGCCCTCGCCTCCGCTGCAGCCTTCGCTTCTGCCGCAGCCTTCGCTTCTGCTGCTGCTTTCGCTTCTGCCGCCGCCTTCGCTTCTGCCGCAGCCTTCGCTTCTGCTGCTGCTTTCGCTTCCTCTTCAGCTTTCCGCTTCGCCTCCAGCTCGCTTCGATCTGGAAGCGGGGGTGGCGTCACAACATGAGGAACTGGCACGGGAGTCGATTGAACTGGCCTACCAAAAATCGGGTCCAACTCGGGCGGTAACACAGTGCTCGGAGAAGTGATCTCCTTATCACAATGCGGGCACGGACCTGTCGTCGGCGGCAAATTGGCCGGAACCAGAATCTTACCGTTACAGTGCTTACAACGGAATTCCCGCTGATCTCCATTTCCCTCATGATCTGACATCACCAATTAGTTCGTCTCGTTTAAACTCCCCTGACCCAGCTGTCAAACCAGCCCCCATGGAGCCCTTGTCGAATCAGCCCAAAACCTCGTCCAAAACGCTAAGACAGCGACGATTTTGGTCCATTGTCCCCACCGAAATCCGCACCCATTCAGGCAGCTTGTAACTCCTCATGGCCCGCACAATCACGCCCTGCTTGAGCATCGCCTGAAAAACCGCATCGCCATCGCCAACCTTCACCAGCACAAAATTCGCCACACTCGGCACGTAATCCAATCCCTTCGCGTCGAAAGCCTCTTGGTAGAACGCCAGACCTTCGCGATTGATCTCGCGGGTCCTTTCGACGTGAGAGTCGTCGGTCAACGCAGCGAGCGCCCCAGCCTGGGCAATCGCGTTCGTATTAAAAGGTTGCCTCGCCTTCTGAAGAATTGCCGCCACAGCCTCCGATGCCAGCCCGTAGCCAATCCGAAGCCCGGCAAGCCCGTGAATCTTCGAACAGGTCCGAAGCACGCACACGTTCTTCCCTTCCCTCACGAATTTCAGCGTGTCCGGCGGAGTCTCAAGAAACTCATAGTAAGCCTCATCAAAGCACACCACCACGTGCTCCGGCACCCGCGCCATGAAACGATCGATCTCCTCCTGACCTACGGCAGTTCCCGTCGGATTGTTTGGATTCGCAATGAACACCAACCGCGTGTTCTCATTGATGGCATCCGCCATCGCATCCAGATCGTGCACGAATCGAGCATCGGGCACTTCAATGTAGCGTGCACCAAACAGCGTCGCCATCAACTTGTAGACCACAAATGCGTGCTCCGCCGCGATCAACTCCGCTTCAGGATTGAGAAAAGTGTGGCACAGCAACTCGATGATCTCGTTTGAGCCGTTGCCCAAAATCACATTCGAAAACTCAACCCCCTGACGCTCCGCAATCGCACGGCGAAGCTTGTAGCCACCACCATCCGGATAGATGTGGGAATTCTCAAGCGCCGCCTTCATCGCCTCCTTTGCTTTGGGCGATGGACCGAGCGGATTCTCATTCGAAGCAAGCTTCACAATACTCGAAGGATCCAGGCCCAGTTCACGCGCCGTTTCTTCGATCGGTTTGCCAGGTTCGTAAGCAACAAGGTCGCACACAAAACGGTTAGCAGAAGCATCAATGGACATGCGCCGGAAACTATCCCGCCCCACCAAACCCGCAACCCCGAAAGAATCCGCGAAGCACCACCAACGAAGTGGCGCTTTCCCGATGCTCAAAGGGGGGGGCAAGGCGACTTTCAGTCGCCAACCTTAGCTCGACCCTATTCGAAAAGCCATTCGGGCAGGGTGATTTTCGAATTTTTAGTTGAAGCGGGCGGTCTGCAGAGGGTGCCGAGGGCTTGCGGGAGGTGCGCAGCGCCTTTCACTGGGAAAAATGGCCCAGCACCCTGACTAGAT